>CAZPVB010000004.1:18243-58332 GCA_964589855.1 uncultured Bacteroidales bacterium | reverse complement strand
TTCATCTTAATAACCATACATTTCCTTACAATCCCACAACAAATTAACACCTGTTTTACAGATAGTTAAACCTTTAATAAAAAACCACCCCCCCAGAAGATCAGTAAACTGTTTCAGAAAAACAGGTGAGTATCCTGCTAATATGCGTACTAATATATAGGTATTTTTACCTATATATAGGTGATTTAAAGACAAGTATTTGCTCGTATGTAAAAAATGCGTAATTTTGCGTAATGATAATAAGTATTTAATCAAGGAGTAGTTTTACATAAGACCCAAAAAATAATACTCATGAATTCACAAGGTATAAAATTTCTAATCTTCCTTTTTGCAATTAGTTTTCTTTCTCAGGCTGTTTTTGCTGATCATAAGTATTTTGAAATATCAGGCTGGGTTAAAGCTGACCAGGAATACATTCGCAATGCCACCGTTGAAGTTTATTCTGATCTTGACCTTATCGGCTCTACCAAAACAAACCGTTGGGGAAATTTCATTCTCGACCTGAAAATGAATCAGGATTATATTGTGGTGGTACGTGTAGATGGCAATGCCCCCAAAAGGATTTTTTTCCAAACCTCAAACGCACAACAAATTGAAGAAATCAAAGATGATCTTTACTTTGAATTTATTGTAGACCTGTATGAAGAAGAAACCAACAGGGAAACAGCATTTCTTTATCATATGGTCATTTTTGATCATACCGAGAGCAACTTCATGCATCTCCAACCCAATGTTAGCGAATTTCTTCATTCAGAAGATGATCCTTTTTATCAAAATGATGAAAAAACAGATCATTACCTGTCTTCAAAAAACAATCCTTCTTCCCGAATTCAATAGATTATTATTTCGAAAAGAGAATCATTGTTAAAAACTTTTCAGTCCTGATTTTTTTTTCCGGTTGTTCGAATAAACCACCAGGCGCCATACCCCATTCTGAACATCCTGAAAACAAAATCTAAAAACACAAATTAATCAATTTTAAACATTGATAAAACAACAATAATACAAGATTAAAAATACAGGATATTTAATCTGCACATAAAAAGAAACATTCAAAATGCAATGAGATATTTTGAATGTTTCTTTTTTTTTACTGAGCATACATATTGAAAAAGAATTTCTGTTTCCTCCGCTCTGCAATACTTGTAGAAACTTTATGGTATTTTAATGAATCTTTGAATAATTTAATAGAAAAAGAACCGGAAAACGCTCATTTTGAATTAAATTGCTTCACATATAACCCTGTAAACAAAAGTATTAATTTTGAATCCTGCAAGTTTTATCCCACTCATTAACTAAAATAAACAGAACTGTGACAAATTTAAAATTGAAAATCAAGGAAAAACTCCAACTTTACATTCTGGTTACTTCAGGCCTGGTTTTTCTTATCGCCATAGGCATCATCACTTACAGAAGTTATAAAAACTCGCTAAGCGATGCCCATGAAATCGCCAACAGTTATGCGGAAAATTATGCAGAGCAGGTTTCAGGTATTTTCAACCAGGATCTGGCAGTAGTAAGAACCTTGGCCAGCTCGTTCGACATTCACCGTAATTTCGACAGCCTGGAATGGAAACCCGTAATAGTTGATATGCATAGAAAAGTGTTTGAGAATACACCCAGACTTTATGCTTTATGGGATAGTTGGGAATACAATTATATCCTCCCTGATTGGGATCTGCCCCATGGCCGATTCCTGAATTATCATTTTCGCGAAAACGGAACCATACAGTATGATGAACTGGAAAGAAGTCTGGATGGTGACCCCGACCTTTATGGTGCAGCGAAACAAAGCGGAAAAGAGATGATCTGGGAACCTTACCCAGACCAGCTGGAGGTCGGGGCTACGGGTACTACCCTTATGACAACTTTCACTGTTCCAATGCTTGATAATAATGAATATATAGGACTGGTTGGTGCAGATATAACCCTGAAAAGTTTGCAGGAAATGATGACCTCCATCCAACCTTTTGAAGGATCGTATGCTTTTCTCGTGTCATATGGTGGACTTTTTTCAGCACATCCGTATACAGAATATTTGGAACAATCAATTTCCGACTACTTCTGGAGTGATGAACAAGTGAACAGTATATTTAAAAACATCGAACAAGGTGAAAGATTTCATTTTACAAATTTTTTAAATAACGATGATTTTTATTACACTTTTGCCCCTGTCCATGTAGGTGAAACAGGCACACCCTGGATGCTGGGTATAGGCGTACCTTTAAGCGAAATAAGAAGTGAAGCAAGAACACAACTATTTATCTCTCTGGGACTGGGTTTATTAGGATTTCTGGTCATTTTCTGGGTAGTTTGGGTGCTGGCAGACAGAATATCAGGCAACTTGAATAAAATCACCCACCTTACAGAAAAACTGGCCAAAGGTGAAATAGATAAATCGATGCAACTTCATATTGAATCGGGGGATGAGTTTCAGGATATGGCAGAGGCATTCAATACATCTGTTAGCGGACTTTCAGAAAAAGAAGAATTTGCCGGAAAGATTGGCAACGGCGAGCTCGATACAGAGCTAAACCTGCTTAGCGACAAAGATTCGCTGGGGAAATCCTTGAGAGAAATGCAGGAAAACCTTCAAAAAGCCAGGATAGAGGAACAGAAAAGAATCGAGGAAAACAAGATAAGAAACTGGGCAACAGAAGGGTACGCCAAATTTGCAGATATACTTCGAAACAACAATGATAACATGGAAGAACTATCATTTCAGGTTATCAAAAATATGGTGAAATACCTGAATGCCAACCAGGGTGGCATTTTTATTCTCGAAGAACAAAATGAGGAAGAGGTACTCAATTTAAAGGCTTGTTATGCTTTCGACAGAAAAAAATACATGGAAAAAACCGTTTTACCTGGTGAGGGGATGGTAGGTACCTGCTATCTGGAAGGAAAAACCACCTACATGACCCAGATTCCTCAATCTTATATA
Source organism: uncultured Bacteroidales bacterium (assembly GCA_964589855.1). Taxonomy (GTDB): domain Bacteria; phylum Bacteroidota; class Bacteroidia; order Bacteroidales; family UBA7960; genus SKVR01. Next base: position 55,388 of record CAZPVB010000004.1, on the reverse strand, counting down.
AGAATTACATCAGGTTTGGGTGGCGAAAACCCGGGTGCTCTTATCATTGTGCCTCTCAAACTCAATGACCAGATATTTGGGGTCATGGAGATTGCTTCTTTCAACGAATTTGAAAAATACCAGATAGAGTTTTTAGAGAAAATTGCTGAGAGCGTAGCTTCCACCATCTCCACAGTAAAAATTAATCTTCAAACTGCTTCTTTGCTCGAAAAATCGCAGCAACAAGGCGAGGAAATGAAAGCACAGGAAGAAGAGATGCGCCAAAACATGGAAGAACTCAGCGCAACTCAGGAAGAGATGGCCCGCAAAACCAGTGAAATGGAAGGTATACTAAATGCACTGGATGCTTCCAGTTATGTTATTGAGTATGATCTGGACGGTAAGATCATCAACATCTCCGATTCTTACCTGGAATTGCTCAAACTTTCAAAAAATCAGGTTCTGGGTACCAAACATGCCGATAACATGGAACTCACTGATGAACAGAAAAACAACTATCAGAACTTCTGGAACCAGATTAAAAATGGGGCTACCAAATCTCAGGAATCGAAAATCAATATTCAGGGTCAAATATACTGGCTGGCAGAAACATATACACCCATCAGAGATGATAAAGGCAACGTATTTAAAATCTTTAAAATTGCCAATAACATAACATTTAGTAAATCGCAGGCAGAGAAACTGGAAAAAGAAAACGAAAAACTCCAGCAAGAAATCAATAAATTAAAGAGCAAAAAGTAAAAGACAATCTCTTTTATTGCCTACTTTTGCAAAAAATTCCTTTTCGTTTTCATTTTAAGATTGTATTTATTATGCGCTTACCATTTGTTTATGTTGCTTTTTTTATTCTGTGGTTCTTTTCTTCTCCCGCAATATCGCAACCACCCTCAGTGGAAGAGATCGATGAATCCAGGATACATTTTAATGAAGGTGTAAAATATGGTATCGACAACGATTTTGAGAATGCTCTTGAGTCTTTTCAAAAAGCCATTGACAACAACCCACTTTTTGCAGAAGCATTTCTATATAAAGGATTAACGGAGATAGAACTTGCCAATCATGACCAGGCAGTAAAAGATCTGACCATCTCTATCGAACTTGACCCTTATTTTTCTGATCAGGCACATTATTTCAGAGGGTTGGCCAGGTATTATCAGGGAAATTTTACTGAAGCAATAGATGATCTGAGCATTGCCATCAGAATGAACCCTGATTATGCTGCTTTTTACCAAAGAGGGAAAGCCAACCTGGAAATGAAAGAATATGAAAGATCGTTGCAGGATTTTGAAATCGCACTCCGTCTTAAACCTGATTTCTGGGAAGCCCATCTTTACAGAGGTATCAATCTGTATTACATGCAGCAATATAAAGATGCTATCACAGACCTTGAACTGGCAAAAGAAAATATGCCCGACAATGCCGATGCCTTTTATTACAGCGGACTGGCACGCTCAAAAGCACAAAACAATTATGTAGCCATTGAAGACCTTACAAAAGCAATTGAACTCGATCCCGGAAACAAACTGGCATATCAGGCAAGAGCTTCTGCCAATCAGTCGCTCGGTAGAAACGAGGAAGCAGAAAAAGATATCCTGTTTTTAGATACTTCACAAGATTCTGTTGTGATGGATGCAGATTATCATAAACATAAGAAGACTGCTCAGGATACAAAACCCACAAAAAATGAACCTGCAATCTACCAAGCTGCCAATACAACTGAACCCAAAACCTCTACAGAGATAAATTTCAAAGAATTATTTGCATCGGCCAATCAGAAAAAGTTAGAAGAGGAAGAAAAAACGACAGCCATTGACCAAAATATTGCTAATGATTCTCCCCAAACAAAGAAAAGAGAAAAACCAAAAACTGTCGATAATGAATCTGAGGAAGAAATAATTCCAGATAGACTCAGCGAACCAGAAAACATTAAACCTACAGTTGCAAAAAATGATGTAGAGATTGTAAATCTCACATCAGGTGTTTATTCCACTGATCTGTCCGAGGTTAATCTGTCAGGATTTGGTGTTCAGGTAGCCAGTTATTCCAATACCGACAACCTGTCGACCCTGGTAAAAGCATACAACGAACAATATCAGCAACCGGTTTTTATCAATGTTGCTCTTGTAAACGGGCGAAAGCTATATAAACTTATTATCGGCAGGTTCGACAGCAGAACTCCGGCTGAAAATTTCCGCGATCAGATCAGAAAAGACAATTTTCCGGATAGTTTTCTTGTGGTTTTTGATAATTTATAGGTGCTATAATCTCTGTCACAAAAATAATTTGGTGATCAGACACCTTATTCTAAAAGATATGCATATTCAAAACCCAAATTGATAAGATAAAATCAGCAATGCCTGAAGGGAAAAATTAAAAGAAGGGAATAAATCATACATCCTTCTTATCTTTCCTGATTATTCCTTCTACAATATCAATGGCATCGTATATACATTTCTCGCAAATCTTCTTTTTAAGGTTCTGTTCATCATAGAATCTTTTACCATCTGGGGTACTCAGAGATGTTTTCAGCAATTCAAAACAGCTGGAGGTTTTGTTTAATTCTAAAAATTTTTGATGGAATGTTGCCGACATAATCCCAGTCTCTCTCTTAATTACCACATTATCGGTATTTTTTTGAGCATTGTACAGGCCTAATACCATAAAAGCACCTGTAACAGCTCCGCAGGTTTTCTGCATTTTCCCCATGCCTCCTCCGAAACCCGACGACATGCTCATAGCAGTAACTTCATCAAAATCTAATTCATTTTCAAATGATTTGACCACCGTTTGCGCACAGTTGTAACCATTGTAAAACACCTTTTTTGCAATGTCTTTTTTTTGCATTATCTCATTTTTTCCGGTTGCGATTTAAAGAAATATTTACAATTACCACATTACATATATCTTATTGTTGACAACCGCCTGGCGATAATTTTACCTGAAAAAGATTATTACCTGCAGATCCGTTTACATCTATAATTACAGGATTTTTCGCGGCCCTGTTTGTTAAATATGCCATAACACTGATTCGTTGTCAGGAAAGATCAGATGGGACGGGCATTGGCAAGTAAAAATTTTTCTGCCTCAGCCGACCAGATAAAATCATTCTTTTTCAATATATTATGTAATTCGCGGAAACAAGGATCTTTTTTTCCATGTCTTTCAAAATCATCAATGGCGGTAAGGGGAAGAGAGATATTAGTATAGATCAGTTTTTTCCCTCCCGGTATCTCGGGCAAACGCCTGGTAGTGTCAATAACGGCATCTAATCCTCCAATATGTGTTACCATGGCAGCAGGATTGATTCTGCCGGAAGCCATCATTTCAAGTGCTTCGCGCATATCATTGGTATTTCCACCACTTGTGCCTGTAATATGGGTAAAAGCATAATGTACGTTATAAAAATTCAATTCAGCTTTAAACTGTGTATCTGCTGGTCCGGCAAAAAAGTTCAGACATCCGTCGAATCCCAGCATTTGATCTGCCATTTCCACCAGAGGTTTTAGAGGTGCAAAAACCAATATATCATCAAAACCTTTTCCATCGGTCATGCGCCTGAGGTACTCCACAGGATCGGTAAGTTCTTTAGTGTTGACATATTTGAGGGTGATGTTATTTTTCAGTGCTTCTTCAGCACTATGAATCCTGGATGCCCTGTCTAAACGTGACTGATCAATATCGGTAACCACCAGCAAACCTGGTCTTCTATCACAATGAATAGCATAATCAATGGCAGCAAGTCCCATAGGACCTGCCCCTGCCAGAATAGCCATGTTTCCCCCCTCTTTTATACCCATTTCATGAACATAGCTGCCATACCGGGTATGATAAGAAGCATGCATAGCACCTATAACACAAGACATTGGTTCGGAAAGAGAAGCCAGAAAAAAACTGTCGCCTTCATAGGGCAGTAAGCAATCCATCTCCATAACCTCATTGGGAATAATTACATAGGTAGCATCGCCTCCAATATACCGATAAGAATAACCGGGAGCATCCAGACTACCCTTGTAATTAAGGGCAGGCTGAATTGAGAACTTATCGCCAGGTTTAAATTTTTCTGCCCATTTCTTACCTACCTTTTCCAAAGTGCCTGAAAACTCATGTCCGATCATGGTTGGATTGACATGAATGTCGTCGGGAACTCTTTTATGATCTGCTCCCTGCTTTGTTGCTTTATAAGACGACATACAAATGCTGTCGGAGACAACACGTGCGAGAATTTCATCATCTTTCAACTCAGGTAAATCAAACTCTTCAAGGCGAAGATCATCTTTGCCATAAATTCTGACTGCTTTGGTTTTCATTTTCTTTTTTATAAATTTCTTATTCTTTAATCCATTTTTCTTTTCAATGGGCATTATTATTCTCTTATTATTATACAACCGTTTAAATATCCCGGTAATTCAAAAAAGTGAATTCCCGCCTTTTGCTCAGTGAATCTGTATTTCTTTTCAATATCCAATGCATTATACAGAAAACTGATCTTTGCTAAATCCTGATGGAATCAGTGCATCATGACCTGCCCACCGGTAACAGGAATCGCCTGACCTGTTTCATATTTTTGGTCAATGGCATAATAAATGGCTTTCATCACATCTTCTACCTTGCATCCGCGCCCGGCCGGAATTTGGTTTTCATAATACTGCTTTACCTCTTTTACCGTTTTGGCTCCAGGCACCTTCCCCGCCTGAAGATATTGGACAAAAAGTCCCTTTTTCGGATCCGACCATAAAGGACCATCAAAGAAATTACCAGGACAGACTGAATTAACTTTGATCCGATAGGGCATCAATTCGAGGGCAAAAGATTGTGTGAGCCCAATGCCACCAAATTTGCCTCCGGCATAGGCAAAATTTTTATTGCTTCCTTTCAACCCCGACTTGGAATTGATCTGAATAATATCGGAAAAATGGGTCTTCAAACTCTGGTTTTGCAATTTCATAACCGCAGAGGCATATTTGGCACACAAAAAATAGGCATTATAATTCACCCTTGTAACCCAATCAAATGTTTCAGCATCCATAGTATCCAGGCTACCTGCCCGAAGAATCCCGGCATTGCTCACAAACAGATCAATTCCTCCAAAGGTTTCGATGGTCTTTCTGATGAGTTCGGTCACCGAACCTTCATTGGAAACATCGGTTTTTTGAAAAATAACCCGGTTTTTCTGACCGTATTTGTTCAGTTTATCCAACATATTTTCCGCTTCAATGGGATTAATGTCGGCAATCACAATATTTGCTCCCTGCCTGAAAAGATCCTCTGCTATACCAGCACCAAAGCCCATGGCTGCTCCTGTTACAACAGCAGTTTTTCCGGCAACTTTTCCTTCTGAGGCAGCACCTTTTGCTACTTTCCTCCGGTAATTCTCCAACTCCCAGTTCTCAATAAAATGAATCTGCTCATCGGTCATAAATCTGGGACCACCAAACCACTTACTCAAGTAGCTGATCTTCATCAGGTCTTCAAAAACATCCATAGCAGTAACAGCAGACCTGGCATTGTCTTCTGCTGTTATCAATCCCAGTCCTTTTATCAGGATTACTTTGGGCAAATAACCATATTGCTTTTCGAAAACATTTACTTTTTGCCTGATAGCCGAAACAATTTTATCTGGTTTGCCTGTTTCTTCTATGTACAAATAATTGGCTTTGCAATAAACAATTATATCGGGAGAAAAGGGACGGCTGATCTGCTCAAAACTCTCACTGCTTTGGGCAAAATGTTCTATCAAAGTGTTATTGCGAATGGTTAAGGTTTTCAAACCTTCTTTGGAAAGAAACATACGCAATGCAGGCAATATTTTTGTAATTTCCAACTTTACAGGAAGCGCTTTCCAGGTGTATTTCTCTTCTATAACAGATTTTATCTTTTCTGTCATCTGTTTGTATAAAACTTTCACCTGATCGGTGGATCCGGCACTTAAAAACACTCCGTGGTTTTCCAGAAAAAGGAGTTTGGGATCATTGCCAAATTTTGTACGGTAGGATTTCACCTCCTTTTCCACCTTTTTGAAAAGGACATAACCAGGATCAGTATAGGGAATGTAAAGTGCTTCATCTCCAAACAAATTCTTTGTGATCTCCCGGGAATCTTTTCCGCACATCAAAGCATTTACAAGTGTAGGATGAAGATGCACCACAAAAGGATAGTTTAAAATATCATGAAGACTTGTTTCTACTGAGGGTCTTTTGGCAGATACCGGGTCAAAACAAGCATCAAAAAGTGCATTTTTCACCTGCAATTCACGCTCATCTGAATCTTCACTAAATTGAGCGGTGGCAATTTTTTGCAATTTTTCCCGGTAAAGTTTCACAAACCCGCTTTCATCTATGGTATCTAAACCGGTACCACTTGCCTTTACCCAGATAAACTCATCATTTTTAAAAGAGGTATTGCCCCCACCGGCAATAACTGCCTCTTTATCAATGCCATAATATCTTGATATTTGCACGAGCTGTTTCAATGCTTTCTCTGAAGATGGTTGTTTTTGTATATCCATGGTTTTAAAATTGCTTTTTAGATTTGATTCAAAAAGATGCCTCCGGAATTGAAAATAAATCCTGTTGAAAAATCTACCTGGAATTTATAAAGGTTTGTATGATTCTGCGCCCTTTTTCAACAAGGTCTTTTCTTTGCTCATCAAGCATGTTTTTAGATGTTATTCCCTGCTCACCTTTCAATCTCATGTGCTGATGACAAGCGATCAGGCATGCTCCCTCAAAATTAACTCTTTTGAGAAAAGTATCCAGCTCTTTTTTGCCTCTTGTGCTTACTGTCAGCGGATCAAGTGCGGGTGTGTTATGCTCTGTGCCGAATGTAATGATAAAACCTTTTTCCACAAAGAAACTGACAAAATCTTTCAAAGCAAAAAAATCGTTGCGGACGGGAATTAATTCTATAGAGAAAACACCTCGCGACTCCAGACTTTGAAGTAATTGCACAGGATCTTTCTCAAATTCGGTGAAATTTCCATTTTTATCATCCAGCAATACCGGATAACATGGTATGCCTCCGGCGTCTATGATCAGATCAATTATATCTTTTAGCGGCAAAAATGCTTTGGGGTTTTCTTTTACGTAGGCAGCTCCCCCACTTTTCAAAAGATTTGCCCTGATTTCGTTATCCAGAGATACATTATCATCAAGTGATGAGAGAAGTGGTTTACCACCAAAAAGATTTTCCAATTTCTGTTTTCTGGTCACAGGATCCTTAAAACGATCAAAAATTTTTAACCTTACAGCTTTTGCAATATGCCGTTCTCTTAAAATACCCCGTGTATAATTGGTTAGCACCTCCTCAAAACCTAAACGTAAGGAAGCATCCAACTGTTGCAACAATGCTGAGGTTTTTTCTACCATTTCCTTCACCTGCGTCAAACTTTCCTCTCTGATCTGATTCCATTTATGGGTATGCTCTGCATTCAGAGCAGGTTGAAGATCACACCCTTTTCCACTGAAATAAATCCTTCCCGGATTTGATGGATCATTTATGCGAATGCCTTCCTGTTGCTCTTCTTCCAGCAAACCCATAAATTCTACATTCAGCAATGGAAAAACATGGTATTTAAGCGACATCTCAACAAATTCGGGGTAACCGTCGAAGGTGTTAAAGTCATTGATTCCCAAAACTTTCACATCCTCATTCAAAGCCATTGAAAAAGCCTGTTCAACATTCTCAAAGGCACTAAAGGAGTAAGGTGTATGTATGTGTCCATTTACATTTAGAATAGTATCATTGCTATTGGAAATGATGTTCACATCACTATTTTCAGGAAAAGAATCCAGGTAGTGTTTCATAAGTTGTTGGAGATAAAAAAATCAGGGTACCAATTGCATTATGATACCCTAATAATGAAAATGAATTTAAATGCCTTTTTTATTTCTGTCTATTTGAGATCGTTCAGAGAAATCCTGTGTGGATGTGTGCCCTTGCAGAGGAAGGATCTTTTCGTGAATGGCATCGATAATCCATTCGGGTTGTGGAAAGAAATATTTTTCCATTTCAAAAGCAGGAGTAATCCAGTTTCTGGAACCCACTACCACCGGGGGAGCATCAAGGTCATCAAACGCCAATTCACTGATTGTTTGCGCCATCTCTTTCAGAAAAGATCCTCTGGAAGTAGCATCGCTGGTGAGTACAATACGACCAGTCTTAGATATGGATTGAATTACTTTTTCATAGTTAAAAGGAACAAGACTTCTGGCATCGATAATCTCTGCTGAAATTCCATATTTTTCCTGCAGCATATCCGCGGCTTTCACCGCTACATAAAGGGTTGCCCCTATGCTCATTATCGTTATGTCTGTTCCTTCACGTTTTACATCAGGTTCGCCAAAAGGAACTTCGTAATAACCTTCGGGCACCCCTTCTTTTCTGAACATCTCTCCCACATCATAAATACGTTGGCTTTCGAAGAAGATAACCGGATCTGTACCTTGTAATGCAGCATTCATCAATCCTTTTGCATCATAAGGTGTTGCCGGAAAAGCAACCTTCAGACCGGGAATATGTGCCGCCAGTGCTGTCCAGTCCTGGGAGTGTTGTGCACCATATTTTGATCCCACCGACACCCTGATGACCACAGGTAATTTAATCGTGTTGCCACTCATAGATTGCCATTTGGGTAATTGATTAAAGACTTCATCTCCTGCTCTTCCCAGAAAATCGCAATACATGATCTCGGCAAGCACCCTTCCGCCCGCCATTCCATAACCTATGGCGGTGCCAACAATTGCCCCTTCCGAGATGGGAGAATTAAACAAACGATTGTAGGGCAATGCTTCTGTAAGTCCGCGGTATACAGCAAAAGCGCCACCCCAGTCGCGATTCTCTTCACCATAGGCAACCAGTGTTGGGTCTTTATAAAACCGGTCTATAATGGCTTCAAAGAGTCCGTCGCGCAGTTGATATGTTTTGAGTTTTGAAAATGGTTTTCCGTCTTTATCAAATGCATATCGTTCTTTTTTTGCTATCTGCTGCACCCTTGGGTTCTCTTCCATAGAAATAAGCGTTTCGGGTTGCCTATCCTCCATTTTTTCCTCGCTTCCGTTAGAAAACATCATGTTTCCAATAGCATCCGGATCTTTATCCAGATCAAGCAAGGGTGATTTACTACTATCAATGGTTACTTCCAGTATCTTAGCCAGGGAATCAACTGTTTTTTGCTTTATATCTTCCAACTGGGTTTCAGTTGCCACACCTTCTTTTATAAGTTCACTTCCAAACCATTGTATTGAGTCTGCCTGTGTCCATGCTTCAATTTCCTCTTTCATACGGTAAGAAGAAGCATCGGAAGGAGAGTGTCCGGAAATACGATAAGTAAGCGTATCCAATAAAACAGGGCCTCTTTTCTCTTCGAGTATTTGTTTTTTTCTTTTGAAAGCATCAATTACTGCCAAAGGGTTATATCCATCAATTCTTTCGGCATGCATCATTTCGGGGTTTATCCCTGCCCCCACTCTGGCCAGCATTTCAAACCCCATGGTTTCTCCGTGTGTTTGTCCGCCCATTCCATACAGATTATTCATGAAATTGAAAATAACGGGTATACCCCCTTTGTAAGGTTCTTCCCAGAGTTTTTTAAACTGATCCATGGTAGAAAAGGTTATCCCTTCCCACACAGGTCCGCAACCCATGGAAGCATCTCCAATATTCGCCACAACAATACCGGGTTTTCGATTTACTTTTTTATAAAGAGCAGCGCCAACCGATATATCTCCTGATCCGCCTACAATAGCGTTATTAGGATAAATACCAAACGGGGTAAAAAAAGCATGCATCGACCCACCTAATCCTTTGTTGAATCCTTTTTCGCGTGCAAATATTTCGGCAAGCGTACCATAAAGCAGAAATTTGATCCCCAGATCCTTGGCACTGTCTTCAAAAAAGTTTTCTACTACACTTAGTATCTGCCCATCGAAGTAATCTGACATAATATTGTACAGTGTTTTTTCATCCAGCTTATGAATGGCAGAAAGCCCCTTGGCTAAGATCTCACCATGACTTCTGTGTGATCCAAAAATATAATCATCAACACCTAAATGGTATGCCATACCTACCGCTGCCGCTTCCTGTCCGATACTCAGGTGGGCTGGTCCTGGATGATTATAGGCAATTCCCATGTATTCGTTTTTTGTTTTTATCTGCATGAGCATCGATTCAAACTCACGAATAACCACCATATCATGATATATTCTCAAAAGATCTTCTGAAGTATACTCATTCTTTTCCTCCGCAACTGTTTTGTTGTATTGATTGACAGGGATGGTGCCAAAACTGATCTCATGAGGTTTCCGTAGTTCTTTGGGGTCTAAAAATTGTACCTTAGGCATATGTTATCGTTTTTAAAATGTTATTTCAATTTGTATAAAGTTGATTGCATTAAATTTCAAGGGTTTCGATGCTTATTTTCACGTCCTGGAGGAATGCCGAAGCAGGGGCACCGTCAACAGCGCGGTGGTCGTAAGTAAGCGACAAACCGATATGAGGAATAAAACCGATGGTACCATCACCGGTATCGGCAGGTTTGTAGGTAATGGTGTTAACACCCAAAATACCGGTTTGCGGCAGATTTAATACAGGTGTAAACATCTCGATACCGAATCCGCCCAGGTTGCTTACAGTAAATCCTGCTGCCTCTGATGATAAAAGATCGGGGTCTATATTTCCCTGGCGGCAATCTGCAGCAAGTGTTTTCAAGCGTCTGGACAAACCCTCAATATTATAGTCATTGGCATTCCGAAGAGCCGGTACCATCAATCCTCTTTCGGTATCAACGGCTATACCCAGATTTACAGAATCAAACAATTTTAATGAATCGCCCATAAAATGTGCATTCATTACAGGATGTTTTTTTAGTGTCTTTATCAATGCATAACATACCAGATCATTAATGGTAACATTCACATTCGATGGGTTTTCGGCGACCCGTTGCTTATATTTTTTCCGGATCTTAAGTAACTGACGGGCATCGGCACTAAGGTGATGGGTTAATTGGGCCGAATTTTGAAGAGATTCATGCATTTTAGAGGCAATAATCTTTCTCAGGTTGCTTATTTTTTCAATACGATGATCTCCTGTTGATTCATACTTACCAGTGGTATGCTTAATAGTTTGCCCCAGTGAGGCAACATCCTGTTTCACCTGCTTTTCTTCCCATGATGCCTGACTTTGTGCGGAAGTTCTGTATTCCTCTTTTTCTACTGCTTCTGCTGCTCTTTCAACATCCCACTTTATGATCCTGCCTTTGGGACCTGTTCCTTTTATACCATTGTAGGAAATTCCAAGCTTTCCGGCAATTTTCCGCGCCAGAGGCGATATTTTGATCTTTTGATCTACTTTATCTGAAACATCAGCAGTTGATGCAGAAGGGCTCGCTTCAGATGGAACATTTTGTTTTTGGGTGTCTTCAGATGCGTTTTCTTTTTCCCCGGAAGTCGTTTGTTCATCAGCATCCTCTGTATTTCCGGCACTTCCAATGGTTTCCCCCTCCTGCCCAATCACCGCTACATTTTCCAAAACAGGCACTTCATCACCTTCTTCATAAAATATTTCCAGAAGAATTCCGTCCTGCTTGGCTTCTTCCTCAAAAGCCGCTTTATCGGTTTCATAAGAAAACAAAAGGTCTCCTGTTTCCACTTTTTCTCCCTTTGACTTGTGCCATTGCGTTATGATACAGGTTTCAACACTTTGGCCCTGCCGGGGCATGATTACATTTACAGCCATACAACGAATTTATATCAACTTGTTTATACATGTTTTACAAAAAAAACTATTAATCCAATATTAACAGCAATAATAACAATACGGCTAAATTAGTTTTTATCACTTGTATTTACAAGTTTTATTCTTTAATTTTACAAAAATTTCATCAACATCATCAAAATAAATTTGTTATGCAACTGATGATCTGATATACCGGGCTATGACAATAATATTGACATGCACGCAGATGATTATCATTTCGCATCACGTCAAAAAAGCACAAAACCGATATTATTGGAGAGCATCATCTAACCGATTGAATCAAATTATAAACAGATAAAATACCCATGCAAAAACATATAAAGCAAGAACATGAAAGACATGGTTATTTCCTGAAGAATAAAATTTAGATTAGAAACAAGGAAAAAAACATCCAACAAATTGAAAGAAACACAAAAGTTGCCACAGCACCGCCGACTCTACGAACTGATAAGAAAACACATTGAGGATGGGGTGTACAAAGAAGGTGATTTGTTGCCTTCAGAAAATGACTTTTGCCGGATTCATGGTGTTACTCGCCCAACGGTGCGTCTGGCATTGCTCAAACTGGTGAATGAGGGATACATCAGAAAACAACAGGGGAAAGGTAGTATTGTATCCAAAATACCCAAAGGGATTGGTATATTGTCGGTAATGGGCACCACCCATGCATTAAAAAACCAAAATCTGAAAACAACCATCATTGAAAAGCCCGAACTGAGAAGCTGGCCTTCAGATTTCATGTTCCCGCTTTCTGACCTGGAAGAGGAATCGGGTTGTATTTATATGACCCGCTTGAGATTGCTCAACAACAAACCTATTTTTTACGATATAAGTTATATACCCAATGTTAATCTACCCCGGTTTACGACCAGGAATTTCGAGAATAAATCGTTGCTGGATATCATGAGAAAAACTTATCAGATTGAGGTGAAAGGGGGAGAACAAAACATCAAGGCTTTACATGCGCACGAAGACATATGTAAATACCTGCAACTTGATTGCCGGCATCCGGTATTGCACCTGGAAAGAAAACTGATGACCAATAAACCTGAGTTTAACATTTATTCGTCTATTTATTGTAACACCGAAGTGCATGCCATCTACGGTACTTTTTGAAGGAACAAACGAATGCTTTTTTTAAACCATATAAAAAAGAAAGATCAAAAAATCACTAAACGATTGCTTTATTTTGAAACCAGAATCGATAATTTATTATTCTTTAAAGTGATCTGTTGATCTTTCCAACTCTAAACTAAATTTATACCTCCAGATGAATTGCAGTACCATTGCTTTGTTTTTCAGATGTGCTTGATAAGAAAGCGTCAAGTACAAGGCGGGTGAAGTCTGAAAAACCGGAGTTTACGTTTCGTATATGACTGTTTTGAAGGCAAGCCCAACGCTGCAATTGACGTTTTCTTGCAATCACTAAATAGGTCAGATGGAGCTCGCCAAAACTCCGTTTTCGCATTTTTGTCCATGCCACGAAATCTAATCATCCGCGTGTGTGTCAATCTTTATTGTCATGGCTCGGATCATCATTCTTTTTCTTATCATTTTTTTCGGAGTCATGAGATTTGGTCCCACTAAACAAGGCACCTAAAAAAGTTCCTGCTGCAAATCCAACAATCAATCCTAATAATTCTTTTGTTTTTGCCATAATATTTTGTTTTTTGATGGTATTAATCCAATTATTTAGATTTGTTACCTATTAAGGAGATTCTTTGAAAATAAAAAACTTATTGATAACCTTTAAACAATTTAATCACGAAAATGATTAACAAATCCTTAATATTAATCAAAACACATTCATCCTACCGTATTATCTCTCCGATTTCATCATTCACAAAAACCTCAGAACCAGCATACATAAAGTACTCTTAAACCCAAACTTAAATTTTACTTTCCAGTCCCCAGACCCATTGCACTAATTCTGTTGGACCATCATCATTACGTTCATCATCATTGCAGCTTTTTCAGTCTTCTGACACTTGTAATTATTTATATTTTTTTCGTTCGTATTTTTTCTGTTTTTGTCTTTCTAAAATTGTAAATTTGATTATCAAATAAAAACCTTTAAAAACAAAAGAAGATGTCAAAAGAAGAATTTATTCCTTTCGAGGTGATCGAGCAATTTATGGTTGAAATACTCATGAAAGCGGGTTTGCCCGAAGAAGACTCAAAGATTGTTACAGATGTACTCATGCAGGCAGACAAACTGGGTTTCGACTCTCATGGTGTAAACAGGTTAAAACCCATTTACTTAGACAGGATCAACGATGGGATACTCAATCCGGTTACTGAAATGGAAATTGTGAAAGAAAGTCCGACAACTGCCGTAATAGATGGACATAACGGGATGGGACATGTTATTGCCTATAAATCAATGAAAATGGCGATTGAAAAAGCCAAAAAATATGGCATGGGCATGGTTGCGGTACGAAATTCTACCCATTACGGATTTGCAGGATACTATCCTCTGATGGCAGTGAAAGAAAACATGATCGGAATTACCGGCACCAATGCACGCCCTTCCATTGCACCTACATTTGGTGTAGAAAATATGCTGGGTACAAATCCGCTTACTTTTGGAATTCCTTCTGATGAAGACTTTCCTTTCCTGCTCGATTGCGCGACCTCTATTACCCAGCGCGGAAAAGTTGAAGTGTACGCAAGACAAGGAAAAGAAATGCCCAAAGGATGGGTGATTGATGAAAACGGAGAATCCAAAACCAATTCACAGGAGGTATTGGAAGACCTTATAGCAGGCAGAGCAGCTTTTACACCCCTGGGTGGAGTTGGCGAAGATACCGGTGGATACAAGGGTTATGGATATGCTACGGTTGTTGAGATACTCTCAGCTGCCCTGCAGCAGGGTGCTTACCTGAAAATGCTCACCGGTTTAAAAGATGGTAAAAAAGTACCTTACGATCTGGGGCACTTCTTCATTGTAATGGATATCAATGCCTTTACAGAAGTTGATGATTTCAAAAAAACAACCGGAAATATCCTGAGAGAACTCAGGGATGCGAAAAAAATGCCCGGACAAAACAGAATTTACACCGCCGGAGAAAAAGAACACGACACCTGGATGTATAGAAAAGATAAAGGTGTACCCTTTAATGATGCTCTTTTCAATGAATTTGGAGAATTATGTAAAAATTATGGGCTGGAAAACTATCTGGCACATTTTGAAAATGAGAAATAGATATCATCCCTTACCTTTTATAAGAAGAAGATATTCATCAAAAACCTCTGCCCCGGAAGGAAGCAGGGGTTTTTCCTTAAACCAGTTGCCCGGAAAATGCCATTTTCTTTACAACAAGTCATTCCATATCAATATTGATCCCGATCTCTTTCAAAAGGATCGAGGCATTAAACGTATTGCATATCCCCTCTTTTAGTTTGTAATCAAAACGCATCTCTTCATTATTTTCAATAGTAATATCGAAATAATAATTGCGAATATGCTGCTGATACTGTTTTTGCATATCGGCCAACTCCAGATTATGTGTGGCAATTACTGATGGTATTTCGTTTTCAACCAGTTCACGTGTGATAGCAATGCTACCACGGGCTTTGTCTGCAGAATTGGTACCTCTTAACAATTCATCGAGCAAAAGCAAAACATTATGATCCTTTTTTGAACTGTCTAACAGTTTCTTTAAACGTTTGATCTCACGGTAAAAAGTAGATGTATTTTCTGATAAAGAATCAGTAATGGTCAAGTAAGTCATAATGCGGAAAATGCTGATCTTAAATTGAGAAGCACAAACCGGAGCCCCTGCATGAGCCAGAATAATATTTGCTCCTATTGTTCTTAAAAACGTGCTTTTGCCTGCCATGTTTGATCCGGTAATAATAGATGTTGTGGCAGGTTTTTTCATTGTAAATGAATTGTTTACCCGTTCGTTTTCAGGAATAAGCGGGTGGCCCATATCAGTTGCCTGAAAGCAAAAATCTCCCTGAATAATCTCGGGATATATCCAGTTGTGGTTATGCTGAATATTGGCCAAACTCAGCAAACTTTCCACCTGTCCGATCACATCAAACCACTCTCTGGTTTTTTCTGCATATTGGTTAAACCACCCAGCAATACGGATGGTTACCAACAGATCCCAGGCAAAAAAATAGTTTAATAACGCAGCAGTAAGCATATTAAGCGTATACTCTGATTCACGGGAACGTTTATATAATTTTTCAATAATTTTGGAAGAAGAAACTCCGTCAGCCGATAGATTTTTCTGCAGATTTCTCAGATAAATTGAATGCCAGTGTTTTTTCTCAAAAACCGACAATATTTTCCGGTATTCATTGAGAATGCGTTCACGTCCTTCAAGCTGTGCTTTGATGGTTTTAATGAATTTTCCGGTTCGGGAAAGCAGGATCATATTAAAAAAAACAGGAACCAGCAGCATCCACCCTCCGGGTTTCAAAAAGGGAACACTCAGCAAACTTAAAACTAATACTAAATAAGAGGTAAATAGCAAATAACGATAATGAGCCGGGGGTTGAATGGTATTTTTAATTTCGGGCAGGAATTCTTTTGAAAAATCGCGCATACGCTTTTGATACAGCATTCTTCTCATATCCAGGCTCCAATCTTTTTCTGTTGCCATCTCCCTTATCATTTCCTGTCTTTCAAGGATAGATTCAATGGTATGATCAGACCGGAGAATATTGGCGAGTGTTTTAACTCCCACCCCGGTTGCGCAGCGATTGATGTATTGAAACAAACTATTTTCACCGAAAAGATCCATATCCTGCGAAAAATCATGATCCGGATCACGAAACGCCATTCCATTGTTATATTGATTACCCTTGAAATGAAGAACACTGATCTCATTTTCCAGAAGATCTTTGAGCGTTTGAGTTTCACGAATGCTTCTCCGTGTTTTTTGATGTTCTGAAAGCACTGCGATAAATACAAACAACAAAATCAGAGGCAATAAAAAACTAAAACCCGATGCTGAAGAAACTGCCCAAATCACCCCTGCCAAAAAGGAGAGAAACGACAATAACCTAAACAGAGAGAGCTTATTATCTTTTTTATTAAGATCAAGAATCTTATGCTCAAGATCCTTCACTTGTTTCTGATAGTTTGGGAGCATAATAAAATATTAAAGGATAAAAAAATCCAAATGTAGACATTTTTGTCGGAAGTGTTTTCCACTTATAAAAAAGTAGCGATAAAAGGGAGAAAACATGCAGGTTGAATTCATTCTTTAACAAGAAAATACATTTGAACCGAGCCATGACAATAAAGATTGACACACACGAGGATGATTAAGATAAATGGAACGCAGATGAAAATATTTCCCTCTAACAATGTTGGCCCTGGTTGCTCCGTGCGATCAAATCTAAAATACCGATGTATGGAAATTCATAACAGATCGCATCTGGCATTGCTTCTTTCCGGATTATTCGAGTGCTGATACTTTATAAAAATGACATTCATTTTTGACAAATACCTTACCGCCGGAATACAATGTGAAAATGTTTTTTTCTCACATCATGTTGGTTTTCAGTATGCTTAAAACAATAGTTGAATAAATGGGGAAACTGAAAACAGAAGATTCACATCAGATCAAGACAACGCTTTAGACTATCTCTCCAATAAGGAATGGTAAGGCCAAAATCTTTTTTAATTTTGGATTTATCAAGGATAGAATAAAAAGGGCGAACTGCATCTGTTTTATATTCTTTTGAAGGTACCGGTACTACATTGCAATCAATATTTTTGATATCAAAGATAGCTTTGGCAAAATCATACCAGCTTGCAATACCTTCATTGGAAAAATTATATATTTCGGTTCTCATTTTCGAAGGCACTTTTTCCATGATGCTTAAAATAGCTTGGGCTAAATCCGCCGCATAGGTAGGTGAACCGATCTGGTCATACACTACTCTGAGTTCGCCCAGCGATTTTCCTTTCTCCACCATGGTCTTCACGAAATTATTTCCAAAGGAGGAATACAACCATGAGGTACGAAAAATTAGTGCCCTTTTGGCATTGAAGATCACTTCAATTTCGCCATCGAGTTTGGTTTTTCCATAAATACTTTTGGGACTTGCCGTGTCGTTTTCGGTATAGGGTTTATAGTTTTTTCCTTCAAAAACGTAATCTGTTGAAATATGTACAAATAAAGCATTTGCCTTAGCACATGCAATAGCAAGGTTTTTAACTGCTGTAGCATTGACCAACATGGCCTGTATTTTATCATTTTCCGCTTTATCGACTGCGGTATACCCGGCACAATTTACACAGACCTGTATGCCATTATTTTTGACGAATTTTGCGGATGCATCGGCATCTGTTATGTCCAGATCATCCACATCTGTAAAAAAGAACTTATGTTCCTTATATTTTGATTCCAGTTGGCGAAACTCACTACCCAACTGGCCATTACTACCCGTAATCAGAATATTCATTTTAAAACTCTTTAATTTGAGGTACTTCTAAAATAATCTATTGTTTTGAGCAAACCCTCTTCAAGTTGAACATTAGGTTCCCATTCAATGATCGATTTTATTTTCGAAATATCTGGTTTCCTTTGCATGGGATCATCTTCCGGTAGAGGTTCAAAAATGATTTTAGATTTCGAATCTGTTAGTTCAATCACCTTCTCAGCCAATTGAAGAATGGTAAACTCGTAAGGGTTACCCAGGTTTACCGGGCCTATATATTGATCTGTTGTGTTCATGAAACCCATCATCCCATTGATCAGATCATCTACATAACAAAAACTACGGGTTTGACTTCCATCACCATAAATTGTAATATCCTGATTTTGCAAAGCCTGCATAATAAAATTGGAGACTACCCTTCCATCGTTAGGATGCATGCGGGGCCCGTAGGTATTAAAAATACGAATGATCTTGATCTTCACATTATTTTGTGTATGATAATTCATGAAAAGCGATTCGGCACATCTTTTTCCCTCATCATAGCAAGAGCGCAAGCCAATGGGGTTTACATTTCCCCAGTAATCTTCAGTTTGCGGATGTATCGTTGGATCGCCATAAACTTCGCTTGTAGATGCCTGAAGAATTTTGGCTTTAATCCTTTTGGCCAATCCCAACATATTGATAGCGCCCATCACCGAAGTTTTAATGGTTTTAATTGCATTATACTGATAATGAACAGGAGAGGCCGGACAAGCCAGGTTGTAAATTTCATCTACCTCAAGATAATAAGGCATTGTAACATCATGGCGAATAAGCTCAAAATAGGGGTTCTCAAGCAAATGGACTACATTTTTCTTTTGACCGGTAAAATAATTATCGAGGCAAACAACCTCATTACCCTGGTCGAGCAATCTCTCGCATAAATGCGACCCTAAAAACCCGGCACCACCGGTTACAAGCACTTTTTTCATATTGTTATTATTAAATATTTTTTTGTTCAAATTTTATATTTATGACAAGCATACAAGCAAATTGCCTCCCAATAATTTTTAGTAACATTATCCCATACCAAAATAAGGGGATATTGCATAAAAAAATGGTGATCATCAGAGCCTGCACGAAAAAGTCAATGCCCAATTGAGTTGTGCCTTTGATGCATTTGTTTCACTAAACTAAAACGATGCACTTATAAAAACAATTTCCCGGTTATTGCTCTTTGCAACAATTACACCTGCCGCTTTCTTATCAATTACATAAAAAAAAGCATAGGTGGATCTTTCACATAAAAAAATTAGCACCGGAGATCATAAGCAATTATCGGGTTTGACTATTGAATCAACCAACAGACAAAGAAAAATTTACAACCTTTCATGAAGATGTTGACGTAACAAGATTTTCAACATCTTGGTTTTATCGATTAAATTTACACTGTAATTTTTATTTCTATGATTACTACTTGTTTGTAACAAATCACTGACAATAAAAATTTCTGCAAAAATATTCAAATTTTTTTCATTGAGCGAATTTACGCTTTTATTTATATTCTTTTTTCTAAGAAAACCCAAAACTACTAACATTGGTTTATCTTTCAAATAAAATATATTTATTGATAACATCAATAAAAACTCAAAAACTATATGCAATTAATTTATTTTCAGGCAATTAAAGAAATAAAAATGAATTAAAGAAAAGTCAAACGTTTAAAGTTAGGTATAATATTTTTAAACAAAATAATTACAAACACAGGTTGCAGCTTTATTCTACCTAAAGCAAGGTTTTACAAATTCCAGTTTATTTTTTTCAAATTGATTCTGCCATAGGTCATAGAAACGAAAGAAAAAAATATAATACTTTTGCCGTGGATATCATTATGAAAATCATCAAAAATAATGATCAGAAAACAAATGCTGTTGCCGTAACTATTGATGATTAAAATTTATACAAACAAAAATAAATACTCATAGAATCATATGCAAGCACCCAGAATTATTGATCGTGAGATCATGGACACTGCCAAAAAAGCACTTTTTATTAACCTGGATGACAATATTTACGGTTCATTTGCTGAAATTGGTGGTGGGCAAGAAGTTGCCCGTTTTTTTTTCCAATCGGGAGGCGCTTCGGGTACCGTTGCCAAAACCATATCTGCCTACGACATGATCTTCAGCGATACACTTTACGGAAAAACACCTAAAGGACGTTATGTCTCTCAGTCAAGACTCATGCAGATGCTCAATATAGAATACAGCAACCTGATCAAACTTTTGGGAGATAAAAGACATGAAGAAACAAGGTTTTTTGCATTTGCCAATACGGTTACCACCATTAATTATCATAAAACCAATCAGGGTCATGGGTGGTTTGGCGTCAGGTTTCAGATCACACCCAAATCCGAACCCAATGAAGTAATCCTTCATGTTAAGCTTCTGGAAAATGACAATTTGCTTCAGCAAAAAACATTGGGAATCCTGGGTGTTAATCTCCTATACGCTTGTTTCTTTAACTACCAGTATCCCAATAGTTTTCTCCAGTCACTCATGGAACCCAATTTGCACGACAGAATAGAAATTGATATGATAAGCATGAATGGACCGGATCTGGATTATGTTGACAACCGCTTACTGGCAGTTCAGCTGGTAAAAAATAACATGACCACCGTGACAATGTTTGACCGCTACGGTATGATAAAAACCCCATCGGATATGTTATATAAAAAAAACGTGATGCTTATCAGGGGAAGTTTCCGCCCCATCACATACGTTGGGTTCGATATGCTGAAATCCGGATTTTCGCTACTAAAAAAGGAGATCGGTTTTGATAAAACCAAAACTGTTGTGTTGTGTGAGATGACCCTGAAAAACCTTATGGAGGAAGGAGTTTTTGACGAACGTGACTTTCTTGACAGAGTAGACATACTGAATGGAATGGGCCAAAATGTGATGATCACAAATTTTAAAGAGTTCTACAAAATTTCTAATTGGTTTACCCAATTTAAGATAGAAAACATAAGAATGGTTATTGGTGCTATAACGTTTAAAAAGGTGCTGGAGAAAAAATTTTATACACATCTGAAAGGGGGAATTTTAGAAGCTTTTGGTAAACTTTTTACTGAAAATCTTAAGGTTTACCTCTATCCTGCCCTGATGGAAGAGAAAAAAAATAAAAAACTGATGACCACCCTTAATATGTTGGTAGAAGAGGATGTGAGATTTTTATATCAGCATTTGATAGAGGCAGGAATGATCATTGACATACCCAATGTAAGGACAGAAACATTGCCTTATTTCTCTTATAAAGTACTGAATAAAATAAATAATAAAGATCCGGAGTGGGAAACCATGGTACCAAAATATGTATCTTCTTTCATTAAAAACCGTAAACTATTTGGCTATGTAAAAGAAGATTAACCTCTGCTTTTTAGGAACCCATATAAAGTATTATTATATTCCGTGAAAAATATAAGGTAGTTGAACAGAATCTTTCTCTTGTTATAATGTTGTTGCATTTTGTTCGTTACCATTTTTAATAATAAAGCATTAAACTATTGCATTTATCAACCCAAAACCGTCTGGAATAATGTATGAAAATTTGAGAAATAAATTTCACGCAGGTTTTGCTTTTATCGTTTTTCTATCTGTTGTTTTTTTCAGTCAGCGTTCTCATGGTCAAAACAGTTTCCCATCTATGGAAGACAGTCTGAAAAACATGACAGAAAGAATTTTATTGAAAGAACACGATTTCGAACGATTAACCATTAACCATGAATTCAATCTTTATTTCAAACAAGCATTAGAAAAAAAGGGATCTTTTGATTATCCTTTTGATTCACTGACGAACGTTTCAAAACTGCGTTCTCCCGATAATTCCTTCAGAATAATAACATGGTTTGTACCTCTATCGGGTAATTGTTTCGAGTTTTTTGGGTTTTTCCAATATCACGACTCCCGGCGCGATGAATATTATCTTTACACTTTAACAGACAAACGACCTGCGCAGAACAACATTGAATATGAAACGGTGGAGCCAGAAAACTGGTATGGAGCATATTATACCGAACTGATCCATGAGAAACATAATCGAAAAGATTATTATACACTACTTGGATGGAGAAGTGATAATCCGCTTACGCGTAAACGGATTATCGAACCTATCAGGGTAATGTCTAAAGGCAAACCCAGTTTCGGACGACCTGTTTTCAGGTATAAAGACAACAAACTACGACGTATTATTTTTGAATACTCGTCACGGGTTTCCATGTCAGTAGCATTTACCCAGGCAACAACTGAAGAGTATCGTCGGGGTGTGGACATGATCCTTTTTGACCGGATGATGCCTCAGAAGGAGTTTTTAAAAGGCAAGTACCAGTTTTACATACCTGAAGCAAATGTATTTGATGGATTTGTATTTGAAGAGGGAAACTGGGTTTTCATGCCCGATGTGGATGCCCGCAACCCCAGTCGTGTTGCACCTCAGCGCCCCGTTGATCCTCTTAATGAGCAAAATAGAAACTAATGCTTACAAGAATAATCATTTTTTGCCAGTGCTTAATCAAAAGTTATTTAAATGAATGATTGAGAAGATTGAAGAACAGGGGGTTATTTTTCGTAAATACATTCTGTGCAATTTACACAAACAACTGTATTGAAGATGAGTATAACCTACCCATTGGACTTTTTATACAAGCATTAACTAACAAATTTTTTAAATTATCAGTATTATAAAAACCTTATATTTGCAAGTAAACCCTAAGAAAAATATCACATGAATGACGTTTTTGCATTGCTGGAAAACAATAAACTTTCAAGAACGCCCTGCCGGATAGATATTCTGAAAACATTGTTCGATGCCGGGTCTGCACTCAGCGAAGCAGAGATTCGTGAGAGAATTGACCCCGGTTTCGACCGAACCACCGTATATCGAACACTGCGAAACTTTCTCAATCAGGACGTTATTCATTCCATTGCATTAGATAATGGTGAGGTTAGATATGCGCTTACACATTCCAGAAACAAAAACAGCAAAAACAAAAACCACGTTCATTTCTATTGCACCCAATGCAGCAATGTTTACTGCCTTTCACATCAAAACATAAACCTCCCTGATCTGCCCGAAGGATTTCAATCTATCAACTATGACCTGCTCATTCACGGAAAATGCAAACATTGCAACAAAGACTCTATATCGTGATAATCTTCATCAACTATCATTTTCAGATTCTTTCCTTTTTTTTGACCTAATAATTTTTGCTACATGCCAAACAAAAAAAAAGCAGACGAAAACAATAAAACAACCCGTAAACAAAGTACACGAAGGCAAAACATCAGAAGCCTTATCATAAGTTTGGCCGCGATCATTATCATAAATTTTTCGGGTTCGCATTTTTTTGAACGTATTGACCTGACTGCTGAAAAAAGATATACCCTTACCAACGCAACGCGCAACCTTCTTCGCGAACTGGATGACTATGTTTACTTCAGGGTATACCTTGAGGGTGATTTTCCGGCAGGTTTTACCAGGTTAAGAAACCAAACCCGCGAAATGCTTGATGAGTTTAGTGCCTACTCAGACTATGTGCAGTTTGAATTTATCAATCCTACAAAAAAAGGCGATAGTGAAGCTACCGAAGAAACCTATCAGATGCTTTTCAGGAAAGGACTGCAACCGACTCAATTGCAGGTTGAGGCAGATGATGCAACCTCCCAACAGATCATCTTCCCCGGTGCTGTGGTGAGCTACGGCGATAAGGAAATTGGTGTTTCACTGCTTCAGGAGCAACTTGGATCAGCCAGTGAAAACGTAATCAACAACTCAGCCCAGGCGTTGGAATACAACCTGGCTACCGCAATCTATAAACTTACACTAACTCACAAACCCAAAATTGCTTTTTCAAAAGGAAACGGCGAACTTCAGGATCGTTATTTAGCAGATATCAAACGTGAGCTGGATAACTTTTACGAACTGGATGATGTGATCATCCAGGGAGATATCTCTGCACTGGATCCATTTCAAACGCTCATTGTGGCACAACCTATGCAGGAATTCACCGAACAAGATAAATTTGTGATTGACCAGTTTGTCATGAATGGAGGTTCCGTATTATGGGCCATCGATCCGGTTTTTGCCTCTATGGACAGTTTGCAAATGGCACCGGAAACCCTGGCTATGGCCTGGCCCCTCAATCTCGACGATATGCTTTTTAATTATGGGGCACGACTAAATACAAATCTGGTCATGGATATGCAGTCAGTTCCCATTCCTATTACTACCGGTTATGTGGGTAACCAGCCTCAGATAAGCATGGTTCCCTGGTTTTATTTTCCCCTGGCAGTGCCGGCATCAGCACATCCCGTTGTAAAAAACCTCAATCCGGTAAGAACCGAGTTTGTAAGCACTCTGGATACCGTTGGTGATCCAGGAATAAAAAAAACATTGCTTTTGCAGAGTTCTCCCTACTCCCGTGTATTACAAACACCTGCCAGAATATCCTTTGATATTATGGAACAACAACCCGATGAAAGTCTGTACAGGGAAGGCCCACAACCTCTTGGAGTTGTTCTGGAAGGTAAATTCGAATCTGTTTTTAAAAACCGGATTGTTCCTGTTACCAACCTGCCCACTGATTTTCAAAAAAGAGATGTTTCGCAACCTGCAAAGATGATCGTGGTTGCCGATGGCGATATTTTAAGAAATCAGTTTGACAGACAAGGAGAACCCCTACCATTGGGATTTGACCGGTTTTTAAATGAAACGTTTGGAAATGCTGATTTCGTGATGAATGCCATCAATTATCTCAACGATGATATGGGAATTATGGAAGCAAGAACCCGCGAAATAAGGATCAGACAACTGGACAGAAACAGGATCAACGAAGACAAACTATTGATCCAGTTTACCAACATTGCATTGCCTGTTTTACTGGTTTTTATTTTTGGTGCAGTACGATTTTACTGGAGAAAACGCAGGTTTAACAAGAAAATAGTATGACAAAAATCATCCAAAAGAAAAAAAACACACTGATATATATCTTTGCAGTAATTGTCACATTTACGGTTGCTGTTGTATCTTATTCATTTTTCTCTTATTCTTTTTCCCGACAAGAAATTGGCATCGATAATAAATTTGAGATCGTAAAAATCACCATGATCTCACAACACACCAAACAAAAGATCGTTCTGGAAAATGACAACACAGGCATATGGCAACTGAATCAACAATACATGGCAGATGAGTCCGCTGTTGAGGAAGTTAAACAAACCCTATACAGGATGCAAATAAAACGACCTGTGAAAGCATCCCTGCAGCAAAAGATCAACAATGAACTCAATACTAAAGGGATAAAAACCAGTATTTACATAAAAGCCTATCTGATAAATCTGGGAGATGTAAAATTACTGCCCTATACCAGAAAACACCAAACCTTTGTTGCAGGTGACAACACTGATGACAATACTGGCACCTATATAAAAAATGCTTCTTCCGATAAATTGTATCAGGCATATATTCCGGGCGTTGAAAGAGGTATTTCATCGCTTTTCAATACCAATGTAAAACTTTGGAAAAATCCGGTTATCATTGATGTAAAAAAAGAAAAGATCGAATCTGTAACCATGCATTTCCTTTTCAATCCAAAGGAATCGTATGTTTTAAAAAGAGATGAAAACAACGAATTTTCTTTTTTTTCTTTTGAAAAAACCCATCAAAAAATGGAAATTGATACAGACACTAACAAGACAGAACGATTTCTACAATCTTTTGAAAATGTCCGCTATGAAAGTTTGATGGACGATGCCCTGGAGAAAGAACGGAAGGAGCTGATGATAACAGAACCGGTTGTAAAACTATCGGTAACAAAAACTGACGGCACAAGCAAACACCTCACCATTTTTGAAAGAAAAAATCTTGATGAAAAATTATTTAAACTTGGTGGGATTACAACAGATCCTGACCGATTTTATATTCAACTGGAGAATGGGGATTTCGTTGTGGCACAATTTTATGTTTTTAACCGTATTATCAGGCCATTATCATTTTTTCAAAATAATTAAAAAACCTTACAAGGCAATCAAATTAATAGATTATCTTTGCAATCAGCCCTTTAAAAAAGGCAAGTCATTGAACATCAAACAACAAAAACATACCAATACGAAGCTTCGCTTTAAACGGGAAACTTGCCCAAAAAAATAGTTTAAAGTAAGATAGCAAAAGTGAACATAATATTAAAAAATCAGACCAATGAAATTTATCGTATCAAGTAGTTTACTTTTAAAACAATTGCAATCCATCAGTGGTGTTTTGAGCACCAACAATACACTTCCAATATTGGATAATTTTTTATTTGAACTAACTGAGAATGAATTAAACATTTATGCCTCAGACCTTGAAACAACCATGTCTTCGCGTATGGCCGTTGAAATGTCAGATGAAGAAGGAAGCGTGGCAGTACCGGCGAAAATTCTTCTTGATACCCTGAAGACATTCTCCAACATACCCATAACCATGGAAATTGATCAGGAAAATTTTGGCATCACCCTTTTAGCCGGTGAGGGAAAGTATCGTCTTGCCGGCCAGGACCCCGAGGAATATCCCAAACCAGCAGAACTTGATGCAGCTTCATCGGTATCCATGGAATCTGATATACTTTTTAAAGCGGTATCCAAAACATTGTTTGCCGCCAGCAACGACGAAATGCGGCCTGCCATGACTGGTGTTTTTTGTGAGTTTACCCCTGAAAATGTTACTTTCGTTGCTACCGATGCTCACAAACTGGTTCGCTACCGTAGAAATGATATCACCGTGGAAGAGAGCGCATCTTTTATTTTACCCAAGAAACCGATCAACCAACTAAAAAATATTCTTAGTACAGATGATGCCCCTGTTGAAATTACCTACAACGATAAAAACGCCAGGTTTATATTTAAGAATATTACCATGACATGCCGCCTGATCGATGGTAAATACCCCAATTACAATGCGGTAATTCCCCAGGAAAACCCCAATCACCTTATACTTGACAGATCGCCCTTTTTGAATGCACTCAGGCGTGTGTCACTTTTCTCTAACCAGGCAACCTATCAGGTAAAATTTAAAATAAGCGGTACGGAACTACATCTTACCGCTGAAGACCTTGACTATTCAAACGAAGCAAAGGAGAGACTGACCTGTCATTACGAAGGAGATGACATGGAGATCGGGTTCAACAGTAAGTTTATGGTGGAAATGCTCACCAACCATGAATCAGAACAAGTGCGTATGGAAATGTCGCAACCCAACCGTGCAGGACTTATATTCCCTGTGAGTGATGAGAATAAAGACGAAGACATACTGATGCTGGTCATGCCTGTTATGCTCAATGGCTGATCATAAAGCTCAGAGATCAATGATCCATAATCCTGAATATAATAGATAATAATGGGATCATATCTTACGAATCGAATTTAAAAAAGCGGAGACTTGATCTGATCTCTGCTTTTTTTTTGCATCATACATGTTTTAAACTATCAGTTAATATCAGGCGGAAAAAAGACAATAAATAAGAAGAATGGATTCATTTTAGGCAGCCTTGGTGCTTTGTGGTCAATAATTTTAAACAAATTCGGAAAGTTCCAACCACCGCTGCTCTTTTTCCTCAAGGAGTTTCTCTGTAGCAGCAAATTTCTCTGATTCCTCTTTGAGCTGGCCGGCATCAAGATCACCCGAATTTAGTTTCTCAAGAATCAACCCTTTATCTTTTTCGAGTAAAGCAATCTCTTTCTCAATAGATTCCAGTTCTTTCTGCTCTTTGAAAGTGAGTTTGATTTTTGGTTTCTCCTTTACGATCTCCAGGTTTTCATCCTTCTGTTTTTCTCTTATTTCCTTTTTCTGCTCGGTTTTTTCCTGTAGTTTTTTTTGCTGATAAGCAGTATAATTTCCCGGGAAATCCTTTATTTCTCCCTCGCCCCTGAAAACAAACACATGATCAACTACTTTATCAAGGAAATACCTGTCGTGCGACACAACAATAAGACATCCGGGAAATTCTCCCAGAAAATCTTCGAGAATATTCAGGGTATGAATATCAAGATCATTGGTAGGCTCATCGAGGATCAGAAAATTGGGGTTACTCATCAAAACTGTCATCAGGTACAGTCTTCTTTTTTCCCCTCCGCTAAGTTTTCTAACAAAATCATTTTGCGACTGGAAAGAAAAATTAAAATGGAGTAAAAACTGCGCAGCCGACAATTCTTTGCCATTTCCCAGTTGAATATTTTCAGCAATATCTGTAATTACATCAATTACTTTTTTTTCGTCATTCACCTTTATACCTTCTTGCCGGTAATAACCAAAGTGAATGGTTTCTCCTTTTATTACTTTTCCTTTGTCTGGATTAAGTTTACCGGTGATAATGTTGAGAAAAGTAGATTTTCCGGTACCATTTTGCCCCACAATCCCCACTTTCTCATACCGCTTAAAAACATAAGAAAAATCCTGAATAATATTTTGACCATCAAAAGACTTATGCAGATCGATTACTTCAAGGATTTTCTTGCCCAATCTTGCCGCTTTTACAGAAATGGGTTTTACATTTGTTTCATTTTGACTTTGCGCGGTTTCTTTCAGCTTGTGAAAAGATTCGATACGTGATTTCGACTTGGTGGTACGGGCTTTGGGTTGTCTTCGCATCCACTCTGTTTCTTTCCGTAGAAGGTTTCTCGCCTTTTCGGTTTCCATCTGCCGTGCATTTTGCCGTTCCTGTTTTTTTTCAAGAAAATAGGCATAATTTCCCTTGTATCGAAACATCTCGCCCATTTCCAGTTCGAATATCTCATTGCAAACGGCATCCAGAAAATAACGATCGTGAGTAACGACCAACAGGGTAAGTTTCGACTTTGAGAGATAGCCTTCCAACCATTCTATCATATCCAGATCAAGATGATTTGTAGGTTCATCCAGGATGATAAAATCTGCTTCTGCAAGCAAAACTTTTGCCAATGCCAGCCTTTTTGACTGTCCGCCTGACAATTCGCCTGCGGGTTGATGAATATTCGTGATTTTTAATTCGGTGAGAATCTGCTGAAACCTTGTCTCATAGCTCCATGCATCAAGAGAGTCCATTTTTGTAATGATCTGCTGCAGTTTTTCCAGATATTCTCCTCCGGGATGCTTCTCGTTTTTCTGCAAAATTTCGTGGTACTCTCTGAGGGTTTTTGCATATTGATTATCATCCTGAAGCAATGTTTCTTCAACGGTTAAAGCAGGATCAAAAACCGGATTTTGCGGCAAATAGGCCACGTCTATACCACTTCGGAAATTACAATCACCACCATCCGGTATATCTTTACCTGTCATGATGTTGAGTAATGTTGTTTTGCCAGCCCCGTTACGTGCTATCAAGGCTACCTTTTGCCCCTGGTCAATGCCAAAGCTTATATTTTCGAAAAGAAGTTTTTCGGCATAAGACTTACTTAAATTATTTGCCTGAAAATAGTTCATGTTATTTTTTTGGCGAAATTATAAAATTTATGGTTGCAATTTTATCAAATGACCGCGGTTATTATATATTTATGCCCTGTTAATAAAAAAGCAAATTACCCCTAATCTTATTGCCCTTTAAAATTGATTGCTCAAAAACAAAAAAAAACCTGCCAGTATTTTTGGCAGGAATAAGTAGTAAAGGATAACCAGGTTTGAAAGGATTTTATTCTCGCTGCACATTAATTGCCTTAACACCCTTTTTGTCTTCAGCAATTTCAAATGATACCCTTTCGTCATTTGCTACCCTGTCAACCAGTCCGGTATGGTGCACAAATACATCTTTTTGAGATTTATCGTCTACGATAAACCCATAACCTTTTTTCTCGTTAAAAAATTTAATGGTTCCAGTTTCCATATTCATCTTAATTTAATCCAGAATAAATAAAAATAACATCCAAAAATACAATATTTTAAAACATAAAAAAAATAATTTCGAACATTATGCTTGAAATTTAAGATGAATTTTAAATACACATAGATGTATAAGTGCAATACAAACAATCTTTTTGTTTAATTTTTACCAAGAATGATTCATCAATAAATCTTAAAAAGATATCCACAAAAGGGTATAATAATTCAGGATGAAAAAAACTCACCAGACCAGATCATGAAACATGATCCTTGGGAAAGGTGGGCGCAGATAAACCAGGCATATTTGCAGATCATACAAAAACAACCCAGAAAAAGCAATCACAAACCTTTCCTGCACAGGTGTATCTCATAATAAAACGAGGATGAGAGGCTACGGGATGGATAAATAAAAAATATATTTAGGAAAAAGAAAAAACCGGCAATGACATCCTAATCTCAGATTGCAAGCAGAGAAAAAAGGTTTTACGTTACAGGCTTATCATTGCCGGTATAAGGTGAACAGTAATAACAACATTTGGTTTAAAAATATTGTATTTCTTCAAGCAATTGTTCTGGTTTTTTGATGAGATGCGGATTTCTGTCAATATGAATCAAACCCGAGATGGTGAGTTTTTTGATTACCCACCTGGGTTTATCATCCCAGTCAGTATATTTCAGGACGAGCAAATATCCAAGTTTGATAGTATAATTGGGGATATCTTCTGTGATTTCTTTCAGTTGTTTTTTCATACTTACCAAAACTTTGTTGTGGCAACTTTTTCCCATAAAACAACTTTGTATTTCATCAATAATCCCATAAACCTCTTGTGTAGACATTTCTTTTTGGGTTCTGGTCATGAACTCATTATACCCCACCTCCGATTCGACATGTTCATAGGCAATCAAACCAACACTTTCTATCAGTTTGTGCACCACACTGTCGCACTTTTCAATGTGTTTTTTATGGGTGCTGTCAAACCATGAAACAATGGGCACATATCGGTGTAATTTTCTTTTTTTATAATCAGAATTAATAGAATTGAACGATACATAATCGTGAAAAGCTGTTTGCAGAATGTATATTTGGTCTTTTAACCTGACAATCTCTTCCCGGTGCTTTTTCTCAAGATTTTCTATTCTTCGTTCATAAAACCCATAGTATTGCTTCATAAAACGGTTTTGGGGACCTGCAGCTACGAGTTTTTGTCCAAGGTCGGTATCCAGAAACTGATTAAAATTGCTGATAAACTGTTCGGCAAGTTTTTCAGCCTGCTTGTTGTAAGCCGTTTCATATTTCCAGGTATTTTTAGGATTCAGAATCATATCATCCACTCCATTTACCTGCAAGGGTACACTTAATCCGAAGGGAGTTATCTCTTCAACTTCTGCATTATCAAGGGAGCCATCAAGAATGGCATGAATGATATTGCGGGTTGACTCCAGATCAATTCTTTGTCCGATTCCATAGGCACCACCAATCCACCCTGTATTAACAAGATATGCCGTTGCTCCGTGTTTTTTCATTTTATCTGCCAGTTGCTGGGCGTATACCGTAGGATGCAGCAACAAAAATGCAGCGCCAAAAGCAGAGGAGAAAGTAGGCAAAGGTTCTTTAACCCCCCTTTCCGTTCCTGCCAGTTTGCTGGTATATCCGCTTAGAAAATAATACATGGCCTGCTCGCGGGTCAGACGTGAAACAGGTGGAAATACTCCAAAGGCATCTGCTGTAAGAAAAATGATTTTTTTGGGATGTGTACCTTTACTTACCGGTTTTACAACATTTTGAATGTGATAAATGGGATAGGAAACCCTTGTATTCTCTGTTTTAGAAGTATCTGAGAAATCAATTTCACCATTGGCAGGATTGAAAACAACATTCTCCAGCAAAGCATTGGGGCGAATAGCATTATAAATATCGGGTTCCTTCTCTTTACTTAAATTCACACACTTGGCATAACACCCTCCTTCCAGATTAAAAATACCCTCATCATCCCATCCATGTTCATCATCACCAATGAGATATCTCTCGGGATCAGCAGAAAGCGTTGTTTTGCCTGTCCCCGATAAACCAAAAAATATGGCAGTATCACCATTTTTTCCCATGTTGGCAGAGCAATGCATCGAAGAGATCCCTTTTAGGGGCAGGTAATAATTCATTACCGAGAAAAATCCCTTTTTTATTTCGCCTCCATACCATGTACCCCCTATGAGTGATAACTTTTCCTGCAGATTAAAAGCAACGTAAACATCCGAATTAAGATTGTGTCTTTCCCAGTTTTCATTCACCGTTTTACAGGCATTCATCATTACAAAATCGGGTTGAAAATCAGCCAATTCTTCTTCCGTAGGGCGGATGAACATATTTTTGACAAAATGCGCCATCCACGCTACCTCAGAAATAACCCTGATCTTTAATCTGGAGTTTTCATTGGCACCGCAAAAGGCATCCATTACATACAACTTCTTGTTGCTGAACTGGCGAAGTGTGGTCTTCTTTAAATCTTCCCATATTTCGGTACTGATGGGTTGATTATCACTTCTTTTAGCACGTGGACCTGCCCACCAGATATGATCTTCGCTCGTTTTTTCTCTTACAATGTATTTATCCTTTGGCGATCGACCGGTGAAAATGCCGGTATCTACAGCCAAGGCGCCCAACTGAGTTTCAAAACCTCTTCCACTGTCTTCATCTCCCGCTTTCAGGATGTGCTCACGTAGTTTTTCATATGACAGGTTATAAAAAATTGTTTCTACCCCTTTAATCCCATAAATACTCAGATCAGGTGGGTGAATTCCTACTGCATTCTGATTTGTTGCCATAAATAATTCTTTAAATTAACAGCTGTTTATAATATATTTTTTTGATGTGTTTTGATGCTACCAAAATTAAGAAAAAACATATTAAACTAAATATTTTTTAAACAAATAAATCTATGCTGGCAAAAATGATTCTTATAGTCTGGATCAGCCATAGTATCCTTGCAAATTTCTATGGCGCAATAGCAGGAATACACCAAAATCCATCAAAACCACCAAATTTGTTTCACTCTAAACAAAAAACATTAAACATATTTTCTTGTTGATTGGTCAGTAACTTATTTTCGTTTAAAAAAATACTGACAAACTTTACAAAATATGTTCCCCACCAATTACAACGACATTTTGAAGAGAATTGACGAAGTTGATCCTTTTTTGTATGGCAAAACCCGCAACTATATAGATGGAGCCGTAACCCGGCTTTCACCTTACATTTCAAGAGGTGTAATAACAACCAAAATAATCAGAGACCGATTGGTAGAGAGGGGGTATGATCTGACAAAAATCACCCGGTTTTTGCAGGAATTGGCCTGGCGGGATTATTTTCAGCAGGTTTGGAAATACAAAGGCAATCTGATCAACCAGGATTTAAAAACCACACAACAGGATGTAGACAATGAAAAAATGCCCGCAGCGATCATCAATGCCTCAACGGGTATTGAAGCCATTGATAAGGCAATCCGGGAATTTTACCTTACCGGCTACTTGCACAACCATGTGCGGATGTATGTAGCATCGCTGGCCTGCAATTGGGGCAAAAGCCACTGGAAAACGCCGGCAAAATGGATGTACTTTCATCTTATGGATGGCGATTGGGCAAGCAATGCACTCAGCTGGCAATGGGTGGCAGGCGCATTTAGTTCGAAAAAATATATTGCACTCCAGAATAATATAAACAAATATTGTTACACCACTCAAAAAAACACTTTTATTGATTTCGATTACAACGAAATAAATGTACTGGGAAAACCCAGTTCTTTGCAGCAAACAACCTGCCCCGAATTAAAAACCTACCTGCCGGAAAAAAAGGATATTCAGATTGATCCCAAGCTACCCACACTGATCTATAATACGTATAACATGGATCCGATGTGGAAAAAAAACCTCAAGGCCAATCGTATTCTCCTGTTGGAGCCCTCTCATTTTGCAGATTACCCGGTTTCGGAAAAAGTCATCAACTTTGTATTAAAACTTACTGAAAATGTGCCGGGTATTCAGGTTTTTGCCGGCGAATTTTATGAATTATCAAGAAAATATAACCTGAGATATATATATTACAAAGAACATCCCTTCAACAGGCACTACACCGGAAAAGAAGAACCAAGAGATTGGATGTTTGAAACCCGCGGTTATTTTCCATCTTTTTTTTCTTATTGGAAAAATTGCGAAAAAGAATGCGTTGGAACAACCCAATTATAAGAATACAGATGTTTTGAATTGTTATCCCATATTCCAGGGACTTAAGTTTGAATAATCAGAGATGCAATACAGGGATACAACCTCGGTATTGAAGCATGAAAGCAATACGAAAACTCCGAAATGAACATCTCATTTTAATCATGATAGTTTTAAAACTTCGGAAAAAAATGAACCGAGCCATGACAATACTATTGACACACACGCGGATGACCAGATTACGCAGCATGGACAAAAATACAAAACCGGAGTTTTGGCGAGCTCCATCTAACCGATTTAATCAAATTAGAAACAGATGAATATATCTTTCGTTTTCCCACATCAGCTGTTTGAAAATACACCTTTACCTGTTCATGAAGGCCCCGTGCATATCATTGAGGAGTATTTATTTTTTAATCAGTATTCTTTTCACAAGCAAAAGATTGTATTGCACAGGGCAAGCATGAAATTTTATCAGGATTTTTTAGAAAAGAAAGGAGTTAAGGTAGTTTACACTGAAAATCACACAAAAGAGAATAACACCGGTTTATTGCTAAAAAAAATAAAAGAAGAAAATCCTGGTTTTAAAGAACTTCATTACATTGATGTGCATGATGATTGGATGGAAAAAAGAATAAAGAAAGCATGTGATCAACTTGGGATAAAGAAAATCACCTATAAGAGTCCCGGGTTTCTGGAAAAAGCAGATGAACAGAAAAACGCGATGGAAAACAAAAAACGTTTCCTTCACAACGATTTCTACATCAGGCAACGCAAAGCTCATAAAATACTCATTGACAAAAAAGGTGACCCCATGGGAGGCAAGTGGAGTTTTGATACAGAAAATCGAAAAAAGTATCCTTCGGGTAAAAAACCTCCGGTTGTTACCTTTCCTTCGCCCGATGAATTTGTAAAAGAAGCAATTACATATACCAATAAGTTTTTTAAAAACAATCCCGGGGTTATACAGGAAAATGGTTTTTATCCAACAAATTTTGAAGCAACAAATCAATGGTTCAGCGATTTTTTGGCAGAAAGGTTTGAGGAGTTCGGAGTTTATGAAGATGCAATTGTAGAAAATGAAAACTATTTGAATCACAGCGTTCTTACCCCCATGCTAAATACCGGATTGATCACACCCGAAGCCATCGTAAAAAAAACACTGGATTATGGTTTATCCAACAATGTTCCGCTCAATTCGATTGAAGGATTTATAAGGCAGATCATCGGATGGAGAGAATACATGCGAATTATTTATATACTCATAGGAGGAAAGCAAAGAACACGAAATTTCTGGAATTTTAAAACAAAAATGCCCGAAACATTCTATTCGGGCAAAACAGGCATTATTCCTTTTGATCAAACCATTGAGAAAGTGATTAATACCGGATATTGTCATCATATTGAAAGATTAATGGTGCTTGGTAATTTCATGCTGTTGTGCGAAATAAAGCCGGATGATGTATACCAATGGTTTATGGAACTTTTTATTGATGCCTATGATTGGGTAATGGTTCCCAATGTGTATGGTATGAGTCAGTTTGCCGATGGTGGGTTGCTTTCTACCAAACCCTACATCAGTGGTAGTAACTATTTGATCAAAATGAGCAATTATCCCAAAGGCAAATGGCAGGATACGTGGGATGGGTTATACTGGCAGTTTATTGATAAACACAGACATGTGTTTTTGAAAAACCAAAGGATGTTGATGATGGTGAAAATGTATGATAAAATGCCTGACGATAAAAAAATAAAACACCAGACTAATGCCCATGCATTTTTGGAAAAATTTTCCATTTAAAAAAACCGGAAAAATGCTTGTGAACAATTTTCAGGGATCAGAAGGAAAAGAAACTCTCTTTTTGTTAAATTTCCTTCTCAGATATGGATATGCAAACACAGAACCCAAAATGATCAGGGTTCCGAAATAAAAACCAGACGACATTTTCTCAGATTCTCCAAAGAACAGAAATGCTAATATAATACCATAAACAGGTTCAAGATTTATGCTAAGCACCACTGTATAGGCTGACAATTCTTTCATAATCTCAACCACAGCAGCAAAAGCATATGATGTACAAACCAAACTCAGGATCAGAATCCAAAAAATATCTGGTAAATAAAATGCAACGAAAGGTTGTGCCATTTGTCCTGTAACCAGTAAAAAAACAGAAATAAAAGCAAACCCGCCAGCCATTTCATAGAAACTGATGACGGAAGGATGCCATTTTCTGCTGATATTGCGGTTGAGAACAACAAACAAACCATTAAGAAATGCAGAAATAAGCGAATATATAATCCCCTGGCTATATTGCAATTCATATTGAAATATTACATATATTCCAAAAAGAATAATCATCCCGATAAAAACCTCGATCCACAATACAGGACGCTTTTGCAGAAAAGGTTCCAGGAAACTGGTAAAAAGAGTTGTAGAAGCAAAAACCCCCAATGTAATGGAGACATTAGACACTTTGATGGCATGAAAAAAAGTGATCCAGTGTAATGCAACAACCAATCCTATTAAATAAAGATGTATTTGCTCGCGCACTGGCAAAACTACCTTTACACCTCTGTATCTGACATACAACCACAGACCCAGAGAAGCGAAAAAAGTGCGGAACCATACCAGTTCGATAGCATTTAAGGTTATGATGGATCCAAGAATGGCCGTAAACCCCAGCAAAACAATGATAAAATGCAAGTGAAAATACTGCTTTAATTCTCCTGTAATATTCATCTGTTCATAATTTGATTAATTTGGTCAGATGGAGCTCGCCAAAATAATGGTTTGTGGTTTTTACCGTGTTGCCTGATTATAATCATCCGCTTGTATGTTAATAATATTATCATGGCTCGGTTCATCTGTTCATAATTTGATTAATTTGGTCAGATGGAGCTCGCCAAAATAATGG
>CAZPVB010000004.1:0-18143 GCA_964589855.1 uncultured Bacteroidales bacterium | reverse complement strand
TTTGTGGTTTTTGCCGTGTTGCCTGATTATAATCATCCGCGTGTGTGTTAATATTATTATCATGATAAAAATAAGACTTACCAACGCTGCCAAAATTCATATCTCTTTGCCAAAATAACTTTCAATACTGTTCAAAGCATTCTGCAACCTTTGCTGCCCCTTGCCTGAAACGATGAAAAAAGGAAAACCATATTCTTCCAGCTCCTTTTTATACCAATCAAAAAAGAAACGCCTGAGGTGCGGATGTTCTCTCTGTGGGTCATACTGCCAGGGCAGATCAATATCGCATAACAGATAAAGATCGTACCTGTTTTTATCCAATTCTTCTAATATCCAGGTATTACAAACACCGTATTTATGTAAACTCCAGATCTTTATCACCAAAAGATCAGTATCGCAAAACAAAAAACGATAGGCTGTTTTCTTTTTCTCCTCTTCCCTTTTCACCTGACCACGGGCGATGGCCAACAGATCATCCTGCTGATAAGGGCGATCTAAACCATTGATGTAATCGCGCGCATATTCCTCTACACAAGTGGTATTATAATGCCGGGCCAAGCCGGTGCTCAAATCAGATTTACCGGTAGACTCCGGACCAGTTATGGATATTTTTTTCAAGGAAACAATTATTTTTTTTGATTAACGATGGATTTCTACAACCAATAATCTGCAAAAATACAGAAATACTAACAGGAAGATCATATCCCCTGGATCTTTAAAAATGGAGACTCTATACTTTATTTACAATGATAACTACATTATAGCTGGTTTATCATTGGCAAACAGGTACTTGTAAAACAGACATTTAGACGACAGGAGAATATTCCGGATAAAAACCGATCAAAAAACATATTTTAGAAAATACCGTAAACCACCGAAAAACCCACAAGTAATTATTTCTATATTTGTTGGCAGGTGTAACCAAATGCAGGATCAATGAATAACCTGAAAACTGAAGATATAGATATAGGCATATCAGGCATGCGAATGCTCAATGAAACCATCAGGCGCAAATATCATTTTGACATGACCATTTACGCTGGTACTTCCTTGAAGCGCAGGTTAAGCAAAGTAATCAATCAAAATAATTTAAAGAATATAGAAAGTCTGATAAAACTATTGGAGGAAGATGAAAATTTTTTTCCCAGGTTAATTGCACAACTTACCGTGGAGGTAACAGAGTTTTTCCGTGACCCCGCTTTTTGGCGCTCCCTGCGCAAAGATATATGCCCTGTACTCGACAAAAACCACCATAAGATAAAAATCTGGATACCAGGTTGTTCGTCGGGCGAAGAGGTAATGAGTGCAGCAATCAGCCTTACCGAAGCCGGAATTTATGATAAGTGCAACATAATCGCAACAGACCTTAATCAGGAGATTATCAACGATTCGGCAAGCAAATATTATCCTTTAAACAAGCTCGAAATTTCAGAAAATAATTGTAAAAGATTCAAAGAAGATGAATCATTCGACCTAAACAAATATATCGTAAAAGAGGATCATCAGTTCAGGTTTATTGAAAGCCTTTATCGCAATATCCGCTATGAAGTGTTTAATCCCACCAGGGAGACAAAGATCAAAGGGGTTAATATGATACTTTGCCGTAACTATTTCATTTATTTTAACGGACAGTTTCAGGAACAATTACTCGAAATATTCACTAAAATTTTATCATCAAACGGATATCTGGCCATTGGCAATAAAGAAAATATCTCTTTTTGCAATGATGCAGCAAAATATAATCTGATCAATGAAAGCGAAAAAATCTATAGAAAAAAACAGTACGAATGAAAGTTGATGAACCGAGCCATGACAATACTATTGACACACACGACGATGATGATAATTCGTAGCATGGACAAAAATACAAAACTGGAGTTTTGGCGAGATACATCTGACGGACTTAATCAAATTATAAACAGGTGAAAACCGGCATCAATGAATTATAAAGCAGTAATCATAGGAGGATCAGCAGGTAGTTTTCAGATGGTAACAAAAATACTTTCGAATCTGCCATCGAATTTTAAAATACCTGTTGTGCTCGCATTGCACAGACTTAAGCATGTTCGACATGGTTTTGTGGAGGCATTGTCTATTAAATCAGTATTGCCTGTTGCAGAACCTCTTGATAAAGAAAACCTGCGATCAGGTAAAGTATACCTTGCTCCGGCAAACTATCAT
Source organism: uncultured Bacteroidales bacterium (assembly GCA_964589855.1). GTDB lineage: Bacteria > Bacteroidota > Bacteroidia > Bacteroidales > UBA7960 > SKVR01. Next base: position 15,962 of record CAZPVB010000004.1, on the reverse strand, counting down.
CTCTACATTGAACTGGCTGGCAAATTTGCACTGTCAACGGAAGAACCTGTAAACCATTCCAGACCAGCAATAGATCTTACCTTTATGACGGGGGGCTATTGCTATAAAGAAAAAACCATCGGGATCATCTTATCCGGTGCTAATAAAGATGGTGCCTGGGGATTAAAAAAAGTGAAAGACTGGGGCGGACTGACCATTGTGCAAGACCCGAAGGAAGCACAAATGCCAACTATGCCGGTGGCAGCAATTGAAAAAACCGGTAAGGTTGATCATGTTTTTAAAATAGATCAAATCATTCAGTTTCTAATCGATCTGAATAAGAATCAGTAATACTTATCTGTTACATATTTTCCTAAAAAGAAACAAAACAGAGAACCGCTTGACAAAAAGTTCTTCACAAGATTGAGAATAAATGAGTAAAAACCAAAAAATATTGACCCTGTGAAAAAAAATACAATTCTTGTTTACATTGCTTTGGAGTTTTTTATCCTGATGATGGCCTGGTTGGTATTGAGCAAAACCGGGAATCTTTCAACCCTTTTAACGGAAGAATCGGAATTATCAAAGATTCTGGGTGCTGTTCAAAACCTGTACTTGTGGCAAACCATTTTCTTTATGGTCTCTTTTCTTGCCATATTGGGTTTGCTGATCTATACATGGATCATGCATAAAAAAGCTCCACAAGCAAAAGATAAAGAAATAATAGCCGGTACCCATGATCAAATGAAGGAAACAAAGGAAGATGTGCAGGAACAAACAAGCGGAGAAGAGGAAAAATTAATGATCGAACAAACTCAAAAAAGAAAAGAGATCATTGAAACTACTCTGAAGAAGCAGTTCGAATCCCCCGCAAAGGACAACAAGGTAGTATCTGAGAAGATACTGAGTTCGATAGCCAAAGGGTTTGAGATCACACAGGCAGAAATATTTTTAACCCAAACCAAGGATCAGAAAGAAAAATTAGTTTTGTCATCTACATTTGCTTTTTACATACCGGAAGAAAAGGTTTTTGAATTTGAAATTGGCGAGGGGCTTATAGGGCAGGTGGCAAAAGCACTTGAACCCTTGTACCTGAAAGAATTACCCAAGGGTTACATTTCTGTAAAATCAGGACTGGGACAAGCAACCCCGAACCATTTATTGATTGTACCCTGGAAAGACCAGGAGAACAACCTTTTTGGTATTATTGAAATCGCTTCCTTCCAGAAATTTCATGATTCAGATATTGAATTGATTCAACAACTGGAAGAGATGGTTATCCCCTATTATCAAATTGAAAATGCAAAAACTGATATTTAGTGGCAGCAAGAAAACACTGATTTTTTGTGTCTTTGATAAGAAATCGTCAAAGACAAGGCTTTCGATATTTTTGATTCTAAGGCGTTTACTTTTCGTAAATGGCTGATTCATCTGTTTATAATTTGATTAAATAGGTCAGATGGAGCTCGCCAGTAATTTCTGAAACGTGTAAATAATTTTCGGTTGAAATTATCGTCAGCCAGGAAGTGAATAACATTTAGTGGCTCGGTTCAAAAACGATAAAAACGCAGTATTTGGCGTTTTCTTGCAAAGACTAATTATAAACCTAATTCAAATTATAAATTTTTCTTAAAAAAAAATGCGTAAAACACAGGGTTTTTTCTATCATATTAAATGTATTTTTGCCCTGTTTGCATTCAGTTCTTTACTTTTTATTGCTTTATCAACCCATTTATATACTGGAAAAACCTTTATTCAATGGTCTTTTCCCGAATAGAATCTGATCTTGCGATAAACAAAAAAATTATGATTGCAAATGAAGAATTTTCAATGAATCAAAAGGATTGAATTCTCATTAGAGAGTGCTTCATCATAAATGTTCATTCCTGTTTTATTGCCTGGAAGAAAAATTGAGGTGCCTGAATATGTGTTTAAAAATGAAAAAAGTTGCGTTTTTATTTGTACAGCTTTTAAAAAGTGAATGAAAAAGTTACAGAAAAGCATAAGTGAACAGTAAAAAAAGAATATCAAGAATATAGTAAAATGCTTTAAATTGATAACAGGATTTTATCTGGAAATAAACAAACTTCATTAATTAATTTATAATGAATTTTTTACAAAAAAAATATATTGTAATTGCGTCTATTGCCTTTGGTTTCATCTTCCCTCTGTTTTCATGGATCATAGAAATGGGGCGATTGGGTCTGTCTGTGAATTTCGGATCTCTGGGTTTGATACATCAAAGCAATCCTGTAATTATTATTGCAGATCTGCTCCCTTTGATTTTTGGTATAGCAGCGTATTATCTTTTTGATGTTTGGAAAAGTCAAATCAAGCAATTTGAAGATCTCAGTATACAGTTGGCCAACCAAACCCGCAATATAAATACTGTTGCCCAGTTTGCCGAAGAAATTGGAAACGGAAGGTATGATATTGATTTTGAAGTAGAAGACGAATCAGATACGCTGGGTAAAACAATACAAAACCTCAGAGATAAACTTTACGACAACAATCAGAAAGAATCTTTACAAAACTGGGAAATGCGCGGGAAAGACAAAATAGGTCAGATCCTGCGAATGCATAATGATGTAAATGTTCTTAGTTATGAAGTACTGGAAGCAATTATAAAATACATTGATGTTGTACAAGGTGTTTTTTATATTTACGACGACGATTCATCGCTGTTGAAAATTTCTGCTTCTTATGCTTATAACCGGAAGAAATATTTGCAGGATGAAATAAAAATCGGAGAAGGACTTGTTGGGCAGGCAGCCATTGAAAAAGATATTATTCACCGCACCGAAATACCCGAATACTATCTTACCATTACAAGCGGAATATTAGGAGAAAAAAAACCTGACAGTTTGCTTATTGTTCCTTTGTTCATGGAAGAAAAACTTCAGGGAGCGTTTGAATTTGCGTCAGTCAGAGGATTCAAACCCCACGAGATTGAGTTTGTGAAAGGCATTGCCGAATTTGTGGCACGCACCATTTACAACCTCAAAATCACCGATAAAACCGAGAACCTTCTCAGGGAATCGCAGGAGATGACACAGGAACTCAAAGAGAATGAAGAAGAACTCAGGCAAAATGCCGAGGAAATGCGACTCACACAGGAAGAATTGGAGAAAACCAATACCCACCTCGAAGAAAAGATCCAGGAAGTTAATCAAAGTCAGAAACGATTGTACTCACTTCTGGAAAATGCTTCAGAGCTCATCATGATTTACAGCGACAAAAAAGAGCTTAAATATGTTAGCCCCTCGGTGCAAAACATTCTTGGATATACCGAAGACGACATGTTTGCCGGAAAAGATTTTGACCGCGTCAATAAAAAAGGGCAAATCATCATCAATAAACTGTTTCAGGATCTTTTAGAAAAACCTGCCGAACCACAAAAAGTACAATATAGTTACCTGAATAAACATGGTTCTATCATGTTTCTGGAAACAACTGGCAAAAACCTGCTTAACGACCCGGCCATCAATGGTCTTATCCTGAACACCAGTGATATAACAGAGCGGAAAAGAGCAGAAAAAGAACAACGCATGAGGGGACAGATGCAAACGCTCTCTGATAATTCACCTGATATTATCTTAAGAATAGACCTCAACCGTATTGTTTTTTATGCCAACCCATCCATCGAATCTTACATAGGTGATAAAAAAGAAGATCTGAACAAAAAGCATCTGAAGGAAATCGGTTTAAGCGAATCCATTGTAGAAACCATTGAAATTATTGCCAGTGAAGTAAAAGAGAAAAAAGAAAAGGTTCAAAAAGAAATCGACTTTCCACACGATAACGAAAAGCGGGTGATGAACATGAATGCGATACCCGAATTCAATGAAGACGGGCGTATGGAAACCATACTCTTTATCTTACATGACATCACCGGGTTGAAAAAGATCGAAGAAGAGGTAAAAGAAAAAAATGCCAAGATCACCGACAGCATCAACTATGCCTTCCGACTCCAAAACGCAATTTTGCCCAGTCAGGGACTCGTAAAACAATACTTTAAAGATTCTTTCATGTTTTACAGACCCCGTGATATTGTAAGCGGTGATTTCCCGTGGCTCTACGAAAAGGAAGATGATGTGTATATTGCTGCCATTGACTGTACCGGACATGGTGTGCCCGGTGCAATGCTCTCGCTTATCGGTTATTTCACAATGAATCAGATCCTTAGCCAACCAGAGATATTAAATCCGGGAGAAATATTGAATCAACTCCACAGAGGTGTGCAGGTAACCCTGAGGCAGGATAAAGAGGGGGCAAGTGCCCGCGATGGAATGGATGTTGCCCTCTGCAAAATCAACCTGAAAAAAATGGAACTTCAGTTTTCCGGGGCACACCGCCCTTTGTACCTGGTCAGGGATGGCGAACTTACCGAGTTTAAAGGCACAAGATCTGCCATTGGTGGTATCCCCAAAGAAGGAAAACCACAGCCGGTATTTGAAAATCACGTCATCAACATACAAAAAGGTGATTGTGTTTACTTTTTCTCTGATGGATTACCCGATCAGTTTGGCGGACCCGATGGCAGAAAATACTTCCCGAAAAGAATCAAAAATACTGTCATTGAGAACAAGGATATGCCCATGAACCAATTGCATAATCTGTTTAAAGATGATTATACAACCTGGTTGGGTGATGGAACCCCCATAGATGACGTTTTGCTTATTGGTATCAGATTTTAACCCTTCTAACATGAAAAGTCAGCAAACCCTCGTTTGCGGGAAACGATAAAAAAACAATAAACGATAAAAATAAATATGTTCACAAACCGTAAAGAAAATGAAAAATGTTGATTACATGAAGCTTGTGTATGAGTTTCACCAGGAGATGCTAAACAATAAATTTACCCTGGTTTACGAAGGTGAAATCACCCATCAGATTACCAAAGCTTTCACTTCACTGGCAGAAAATAAAATGGATAGCTACAGCGAAGATGCATCCATGAAAAAAAAGGTTTTCCACGTAATGGTTGAGTGTTTGCAAAACCTCAGCAAACATGCAGAAGAATATGAATCTGCTGAGGGAAAGGGTTTCGTGGGCAACGGTATTTTTATTGTTGGCAGGCTGGGTGAAGATAACGCCAACTATCATGTTATGACTGGAAATGCAGTAGAAAATAACAAAGTGGGCGATTTGAAAGCATTGCTGGAAAAAATAAATCAACTGGATAAAGATGGTTTAAAAGAACTTTTCAAAAAACAGATGCGGGAAGGATCTCTTTCAGAAAAAGGAGGCGCAGGATTAGGATTGATAGACATTGCCCGCAAAACAGGCGAAAAACTCGAATATAACTTTATAGAGATCGACTCAAATACATCGTTCTTTCTTCTCAGAACGATCATTTCACGCAAGTAAAAAACTATTAAAAATTAATTACATAATCATCATGGAAGTTATAAAAATTAAAGGTACAGAGGATACACCCAATGTAATTTTGGACGCAGAAAGCAACATTATTGAGTTTTCCGGAAGATCACTGCCAGAGGATGTTGTAACCTTTTATGCACCGGTTATTCAATGGATTGAAGAATACGGAAAATCACCCAATCCGAAAACCGAAGTGATTTTCAGACTTGAATACTTCAATACAGCTTCTTCTAAAATATTGCTCGATATATTGCTAAAATTTGAAGAGATCATGAACGATGGGCACGAGATTGTTGTTCAGTGGTATTTTCAGGAAGATGACGAGGATATGGAAGAAGCCGGTGAGGAGTATTCTGAGATTGTGGATATTCCTTTTGAAATGCATAGCTACTAAATATCTGCAAACTATTAACAAATCTTTTTAAATGAGTGAAGAGATATTAAAGGCGTTGATGCAGCTTTTTGCTATTATTGCCAAGCAAGATGTAGGTCTTTCTGACAATGAAAGAGAGTTTGTGCATAATTTTCTGAAACAGCAACTCAACGAAAGTGCTGTAGTAGAATACCTTGCGCTTTTCGATGGTTTTATTGAAGGAAAAAAAAGCAATACCAGAAACTCCGAAGATAAACCCAAAAGACCCAAACTTACATCGGTAAAAGATTCGGTGAAAACTTTGGGTATTGCTAAAAAGATCAACAAAACACTTACCCAAAAGCAAAAAGTAGTTGTTTTGGTCAGACTTTTTGAACTGGTGAATTGCGACAAAAACTTCACTCCGCAAAGAATGGCCATTATCAATACCACTGCCGAAGTTTTTAATATCGACCCTGAAGAACTAAAATCTATTTCTGATTTTGTTACGGCACCCAATGGACAAAATATTGATTCTACGGATAACCTTTTGATTCAGGCAGAAGAAAATACCGAATCGGGTTCACACTTTATTGAATCGGGTCAATTGCATGGTAGTATTATCATTCTGAGAATAAAAAGCGTTGATTTGTATTTTCTCAGGTATACCGGTGTTGATGAGATTCTGCTCAACGGACTGCCCATCGCCAATAACAGAATTTATCTTTTTGCCAGCGGTAGTGTTTTAAAACAACCCAAAGGCAAACCGGTGTTTTATACAGATGTAGCAGCCAAGTTTTTATCAGACTCCAGCTCTATTAATGTAGTTTTTAATGTCCGCGATGTTTCACTCCAATTTCCCAATGGTCATGTAGGCCTGCGCAACATTAACATCGAGGAGTATTCGGGTAAAATGGTTGCCATTATGGGAGGCAGTGGAGCAGGAAAAACGACCTTGCTCAATGTTTTATCAGGCATTCAGGATCCGACGAAAGGTAAAGTAGAAATAAACGGTATAGACCTTCACCAGCAGAAAGATGCTGTAAAAGGCATAATAGGATACATTCCACAGGATGATCTGCTGATAGAGGAACTGACAGTATACGAAAACCTCTACTACAGCACAAAGCTGGTGTATAAAAACCTGGACGAAAAAGAAATTGAAGAAAAAGTAAACAAAGTACTCATGAGCCTGGGATTGCATTACATCAAAGATCTTAAGGTAGGCAGCCCACTCAATAAAAAGATTAGCGGAGGACAAAGAAAACGGCTCAATATTGGATTGGAACTTATCAGAGAGCCTGCTGTTCTTTTTGTAGACGAACCCACCTCCGGGCTTTCTTCCAGAGATTCTGAAAACGTAATGGAACTGCTCAGAGAACTTACCATAAAGGGAAAACTCATTTTTGTGGTCATACACCAACCGTCTTCAGAAATTTACAAGATGTTTGATAATGTGATCATACTTGATGAGGGCGGACATCTTATTTATTACGGAAACCCTGTAGAAGCGGTGATCTACTTCAAAAAAACAGACAACCAGATCAACAGCGATGTGGGTGAATGCCCCCGATGTGGTAATGTGAATCCTGAAACTATTTTCAGTATTATTGAATCGAGAATAGTGGATGAGTATGGCAGATCTACAGGAAACAGAAAAGTAATGCCGGCCGAATGGGCAGAACATTATCAACAAAAAGCAACTCCTGCAAATGAAAACCAGGATTTCGATCCATTACCTGCATCTTTTAATAAACCCAACTGGTTTAACCAACTCAAAATTTTCTTTAGTCGCGATCTTTTCAGCAAATTGGCCAATACACAATACATCATGCTCAATTTGCTTGAAGCACCTATACTGGCATTTCTCCTGGCATACATCATCAGGTACATTGATGATCCTACTTCGAACATATATATTTTCAGGGAAAATGAAAACATCATGCCCTATCTTTTTATGTGCACCATTGTAGCACTTTTTGTAGGATTGATTGTGAGTGCAGAAGAAATCTATAAAGATCGTAAAATCCTGAAAAGGGAATCATTTCTAAACCTGAGCCGAAGCAGTTATTTGTTCTCCAAGATCACGATTCTGTTCATAATATCTGCCATACAGGCAATACTATTTGTACTGGTCGGAAATTCAATTTTAGGCATTCAGGGAATGTACTTCGAATACTGGTTATTGTTCTTTTCACTTTCTGCCCTGGCTAATGTATTGGGATTAAACATCTCTTCTGCATTTAACTCCGCAGTTACCATTTACATCCTTATACCTTTTCTGATCATCCCCCAAATGGTTCTTACAGGGGCCATGTTTAGTTTTGACAAAATTAACCGTAGTATTGGCGGTGGGAAAGATAAGGTGCCGGTAATTGCCGAAATGATGCCCTCCAGATGGGCTTTTGAAGCATTGGTGGTAAATCAGTTTAAAAACAACAAATACGAAAGTCAGTTTTATAACCTTCGTAAACTCGAAAGTGTATTCAATTATAAAAATGTTTACTATATTCCCGAACTCAAAAGTTACATTGAGACCTATAAATCAAATGTACTATCCGGAGATTCTGTTCCCATTTCAGATGATAACATTTATCTGCTGCACAACGAGATCGTAAAAGAAAACAACTCGGAGTATGCTCCCTTTCATAAAGTTATTTTTGAGGACCCCGAAAAGATACTACCTGGTAAATTCAACCTGGAAGTGTCCAATGAGATTTTTGTTTACCTGAATAAACTTCAGGAGTATTACCGTGAAAATTTCAATATGATCAATGAAAAAATTGACCATGAAGTTTCTCTGCAGATCAATACACCTGAAAAAAAGGAAGCATATCAGCAAATGTATGATGATTATTACAATGATTACCTGGCACGATTTACAAAAAATACCATGGCGCCATTACCGCTGGTAAGGATAAATAACCAATTGGTTCAGAAAATAGATCCGGTTTATCTTGACCCACAGGACAGAGGTATTGCGAGCTTTAGGGCTCACTTCCTGGCACCCAATAAAAATTTTCTGGGTAATCTGGTTCCTACATTTTATTTTAATATTGCTATGATATGGTTTTTCACCATCGTTGCCTATATCTTCTTGTATTACAATGGATTGACCCGGTTCCTTCAATTCCTGGAAAGGGTACCACCTCTGCTGAAATCCTTACAAAAAAACAATAAAGAAGAACCTTGAGGCAATGGACAATGCATGATGTATTCACCAATAACTTTCATATAACACTCGTAAAACAATAAAAAAAAGTAATTATGAAGAAAATTAAAAACATTCTTTTTTTCTTGCCGGTACTTCTTGTATTTTTCATTTCAGGTTGTAACCAGGGTCAAAAACAAGAAGCCGCCGATCTGCTTAGCGATACCCTCGTTGAAGCGGCTGTAAGATTAGATGATTCTATGGTAGGAGAAATGATATCATCTATCCCAAATCCTGTAGAGATGTCATCACTGCTACAAAAATCAGGAATCGTTTACTCTCAGGAACTGCTAAACCCGGTTTCCAATATTAACAACTACAACACCAATTTTAAAAAAGCACTTAATCTGGGGGTTTACGGCACAGACCTGGTTTACATGAATATTTACGACAGAACCATCGCTACACTGAAATACCTCGGGAATGTCCGCGATCTGGCCAGTGATCTCAGAGTTGAGCAGTTTTTCGATTATCAAACACTCAACAGACTTTCAGAGAGTAGCCAAAGCATAGATTCGGTATTGTTTATAACCAATTCAGGGTTTGACAATATGTCGGATTATCTCATCAAACAGGATCGCAGCAATATTTCGGTGCTGATTTCTTATGGCACATGGATTCAAAGCATGTACATTGCCTCCAATGTGCAAACCGTTCCACCCAAAAGTTCTGTGATACACCAGAGAATTGGTGAACAAAAAATGGTACTGGACAACATGCTCTTATTGTTGTATACCTATCGTCAGGATCCTAATTTTCAGGAACTCATCAACGACCTGATGGTTCTCAAAAAAGAATTTGAAGATGTTAGCATATCCTATGTTTATGCAGAACCGACTATGGAAGAAGTAGATGGCATGATCGTAGTAGTTGACAATTCGAGAAGTGAAGTAGTAATTTCCGATGAAACACTGGCAAATATTTCCAGAATTGTGAAAGAGATCAGGAACAAGATCATTTCCTGAGTGCTTTGAAAGCAGCATATATGCCCCAGTTTTGTTGGCACATGAAGTTGCTTTCCTTTAAACAATACAGCTTGTCAACCTATGTTTTTATCTTGATAAAAAACAAGAAAGATAAACATTAATCAAAGTTGTAAGAGGTAAAATTAAAAGTCCGGTTTCAAAAAAAATATTCAAAAAATGAAAAATATCCGAATCATAATCATCCTTTTTTTCCTGCTGGTAATAGTAACAAGGGGGTATAGTCAATGTGGCGAGGCACTTCTCGATGTTTGCCATGGCAAACTAGATGATGCCAGATTTTTAAAAAGCTGGAACATTCAGTTGCCTGCCCAATCAAAGGGCGAGAGTATACCTCAACTTAGTTTTAAAATGCCGCTGACCAGCGGAAATACTTATAAAATTTTTGCCTGCAATGATGAAACAAAACCTGGTAAAGTAATTATCAGTATCAGAAATCATAACGACGATCTGGTGGTTACCTCATATCTGGTAGAGCAAAAAAGACACATACCATCCATTGTTTTCCCTGTTGGTATGAGCGGCATTTATACTTTTAGTTTTTATTTTGAAGATGGCCAGGAAGGTTGCGCTGTAGGTGTGGTTTCGTCTGTTGAATAAATCTTAACATTCGGCGAAAACAGATATAATAGAAACTTTATTTATCAGGCAACCATGTACTTTCTTTTTTGCATTCGTTGCTGATAAGTTTTTCAAAATTAAGTAAAACCCTGTGGAACTACTATTCCTTTTTTAGTACTTTAGGAATCTACTATTTAATAAAACACACTATTTATAAACCATTGTTTACTCCCCAAATAATGATGATAACAGACCAAAAATGTGAACATATAGCATCTTTAACTGCTGAAAAAACTACTAAAATACCTCCTATGGACAACAGCAAAAAGAAAAAAATATTCGTTATAGAGGATAATAAAACAGAAGGAATGCTTCTGAAATTATGCCTGGGATCCATTAAAAACATTTCCATATCTAATTTTACCTATGGTGAAGACTTAATCGCCAGTCTGGAGGAATTACCTAAAATTGTAATTGCCGACATGATGCTTCCTGATATTTCCGGCGAAGAACTCATTCAAACAATCAAGGAAAAAAGTCCTCAAACTGAAATTATTGTAGTATCGGCACAAAAAGACATTGATGTGATTGCAAGGGTTCAGGAGCTGGGTGTGTATAACTACCTGGTTAAGAGTGAAACCTGCATGGAAACCCTTCAAAAAGCAATAGAGGATCTCACCTTTTTAATCGATCATAAAAGATGATTTTTTTCAAAAGGCGGATATGATTTATCCGCCTTTTTTTCTCCCACCCCCCACTCTATTATTCAAATTAAATAAACACTAACAGATACTTTTTACACACCCCTGTACTAAAATCATTTTTTAACTTAAAAATATGGTAGTTGAACTATTTTTAAGTAACTTAGTTGAATCTTTGGCAAAACAAACCGGGCATACCATTTTTCTGAGCGTATATTTTGTTTTGATGATCGTAGACTGTCCTCGAAAAAACAATGTAAGTCATTGAAAAAAGCATGTAACAAGAGCAAATTCTTATTGAAAAAAATATATCAAAAGGATATGTTCAAATAAAATAAAAGAACGAAATTATTCTCTGGTATTTATCACAAAAATGCCTTTGCGAGAAACTCAAGAAACAAGTTTTTCCTGCGATCAAAAATTTCTGTCAAAATTATATATCTTTATTGATTACAATGGTTATAGTAAAGGATATCTTTTGAAGATTGCAAATGTAATGAATGATTTCATCCATTACATACGTTTTTGAAATAATACAAAAAGCACTCGTTTTTCAAACAGATATCCTGATCATAAAGTAAACCTGCGAATACTGATCTATACGTAAGATATAATTATCATATGAACAGTAAAAATCATATCCGTTTACCGATGCATCATTTAGCAAAAAAAATTGTCAAGTAAAACATTCTAATCATTTTCCATTATAAATAGTTCCATGACCATATCAGATAACTTAAATCCTTTAGAAAAATCGAAAGGTGAAATAGAAAGGACAGAATTGGCAATAAAAAAGGAAGAAATTGAAGGGCAATATAAATCACCAAGGTTTTGTGTTGGAATAGGTGCCTCTGCCGGTGGATTAGAAGCGCTTGAGCAATTCTTCAAAAACATGAATCCTCAGAGCGGTTTGGCGTTTATAGTTGTTCAGCACCTTTCTCCCGACTACAAAAGCCTGATGGTTGAGTTGCTCTCAAAACACACACAAATGAAGGTTTACAGAGCAGAAGATGGTATGGAGGTAAAACCGAACTGCGTTTATCTGATACCTCCCAAAAAAAATATGACCATTTTTCATAGCAAACTTTTTCTCACTGAACAAAACTACCACCATGGCATCAATTTGCCTATTGATATTTTTTTCAGATCTCTGGCCGAGGATTATTGCGAAAAAGCTATTGGTGTGATCTTATCAGGCACCGGTAGCGACGGAACCTTAGGCATCAGAGCAATAAAAGGCAATGGAGGAATGATCATGGCACAAGACGACAACAGTGCTAAGTTTGACGGAATGCCCAAAAGTGCTATCGCTACCGGATTAGTAGATTATATACTTTCGTCAGATAAAATGCCCGAAGAACTGCTCAAATATGTAAAACATCCGCTAACCTCTAAAGGCGAAGAAAAACAAGACCCAACACATCATGAAAATACTTTGGGCAAAATTATGTCGATCATCAGAAACAAGGTAGGAGTAGATTTTACATATTACAAACCCAATACCATCATTAGGCGCTTAGAGCGCAGGATCAGCATTAATCAGATCAGTAATTTTGAAAATTACATCACATTCCTTGAGCAATCACCTAAAGAAGTAAATATCCTTTATAAAGAGCTGCTCATTGGTGTCACAAAGTTTTTTCGCGATCAGGAAAGTTTCGATATCATAAAAAACCAGATCATCCCCGAAATATTTAAGAACAAAAAGAAAGAAGAAAGCATTAGGTTATGGAGCGTTGGTTGTAGTACCGGTGAAGAAGCCTACAGTTTGGCTATCCTCATCAAAGAGTTTATGGAACAACACAGCCTTACCAATGATGTAAAAATATTTGCTACCGACCTGGATAAAGAATCAATTGAGTATGGTAGCATGGGATTTTATCCCGAAAGTATAGTGGCTGATATTTCGGTTGAAAGATTACGAAACTTCTTTCTGAAAAAAGAAAAGGGATATCAGATATCAGAAACCATTAGAAAAATGGTGATTTTTGCCACACATAACATTATAAAAGATCCACCTTTTTCGAAAATTGATCTGATCAGTTGCAGAAATATGCTAATATACCTCAAACCGGTAATGCAGAAGAAAGTATTATCCCTCTTTCATTTTTCTTTGCACAAAAACGGTTTTCTTTTCCTGGGTTCAAGCGAATCACTTGGCGAACTATCTAAAAACTTTACAACCATCAGTAGTAAATGGAAGATTTATTCTTACAAAGAAGGTCTTGCCGGCGAAACAGTCAATGACTTTCTCATCCCTTCATTGCAAAAAGCCAAAACGCCCATTGATAAAAATGATAACTTTTTAAATCTCACCCAAAAACCTAAAGAGATCAATGATGAAGTGTATTCGTCAATTATTGAAGAATTTATTCCACCCTCTATCATTGTTGATGAGAACTACCAAATCGTTCATATTTTTAAAGATGTAAATAAATACCTGAAACTTCCCTCTGGCAAAATATCTATTGACATCCTTCATTTGGTAAGAAAAGAACTTAATACTGCCATAAATATTGCTGTGCATAAATCAGTAAAGGAAAACAAGGAAATTATTTACAAAGATTTCAGGATCAAGGAAAGGGATGAAATACATGTTTTTAATATCAGGGTGAGACCCTTGAAAGATAAAAATAAAAGCAGAAAGTTAATATTAATTGTTTTTGAAGAAAAAAAGAACCTTAAAGAAACAGACATAAAACCTGACAACCAAACTATTGAGTATGATTCAAATCAGCAGATCAAAGACCTGGAACTTGAATTAAAATATACAAAGGAAAACCTGCAGGCTACCATAGAAGAACTTGGCACTTCCAACGAAGAACTCCAGGCAACAAACGAAGAGCTTATTTCTTCCAACGAAGAACTGCAATCTACCAACGAGGAACTTCAGTCTGTTAACGAGGAACTTTATACGGTAAACAGTGAATACCAGAATAAAATAGAAGAACTTACCCAACTGAACAACGACATCAATAATCTACTTAAAAACACCAATATTGGCACTGTTTTCCTTGACCGGAATTTATTGATCAGAAAGTTCACCCCTGCGGTTACCTCCGCCATTAATATTCTCGAGCTTGATATCGGGCGGCCCATCCATCATATTTCTCACAATACACTTTATGATAAATTCATTGAAGATATCGAGAATGTTCTAAGAACGCTTGTGCCCAAAGAAATACAAATTAAAGGGAAGAAAAACAATTGGTTCCTCATGCGAATTCTTCCTTATCGAACCATCGAAAATGCTATTGACGGAGTAGTAATTACATTTGTAGATATTACAGAACGAAAAGAATTTGAAGAAAAAATTGAAAGAAAAACCGCACTTCTCATTACTGTTCTGGATAATAGCCCTGTTGCAAGCACTATATTGGATAAAAATGGCCAGATAACTTATGCCAATCATATGGCAGAACAAATTCTGGGTATTAGTAAAAAGGAGATCATGAACCGGTCATTCAATGCCTCCAAATGGAAAATAACAGATGAACAGGGTAAAGACTTTCCTGAAGAAAAACTCCCTTTCAACCTGGTGAAAAAAACAAGGATGTCAGTTTTTGAAATAATACATAACATCCAATGGAACGATGGAAGGGTAATTACATTAAGTGTAAACGGTTCTCCTATCTTTGACGAGAAAAACCAGATTGATGGTGTTGTGTGCACCATGCTTGATATAACAAAGAAACGAAGACTGGAAGAAAAACTAAAACGCGACTATGAGCTGCTGATAAGAATATTGGAAAACAGCCCCAATGCAAAAATAATGGCCGACAAACAAGGCAATATTACTTTTGGAAATAAACTTTTTTTCAAGTTCTTTAAAATCAAACCCGAATCGATTGAGAAAGGGTTAAATTTCAACAATCTGAATATCAAAAACCTTGAACCTGTAAATGGTAAAAATTCCATTATCGATTATGTTGTAAAAAACAAAAAATCGTGCTATGGGATCAAGTATGGATTTACCGCAAAAAACCGGCAGGAAGTTTTTCTCCTTACTGCATCTCCTGATTTTGATGCTAATAATAATGTTTCCGGGGTAATCATCTCCATTGACCAAAATCCGGAGTTGATCAAGAAAACAGATTATCTGAAAAAACAACAAAATGCTCTCATGGAGATGATGCCTATGGGCATTTTTACACTTGATCTAAACAGCAGCATTCAATCATGGAACAAGGAAGCAGAAAAAATCACAGGCGTAAACGCTGATGAGGTCTTACATAAGAAATGTTTTGCAAGTTCCTCTGCGAAAAACAAAAATTCGGAACCCTGTTTCGTTTATGAAAATAAACACAAACCATTCCTCTGCCAAAAACTAAAAATTATAATGAAGGATAAAACCATATTTCTTACTACAAAAAAAATTGACTTCATTCATACCGATGAAGACAATGAAGTAATGGGAGCTATAGGTTATTTTGAGGATGTTACTGTAAAAGATAATACGGACTCTTAATACCTTGATCAAACGGAGTTTGCTGGTTTTTTACAGGTTCTATTTATAAAAATATTCAGGTGTTTAGGTTAATTGGCCACAGGAATACACCAGCATACATTGATGCAAGCATTGTTTCAGTTTGCTGATGAGGCATAACTAATTCCGGGATAAAAACAGGTTTTTAGACGTTCGTGCAATTTTTTCACTTCCCCAACAAACTGAATATAAAATCATTAAGTTCGTGCTAAATAGTAAACTTAGTGAATAACTACGTTTTTATACAGCACCCATAAATGAGTCCACTCCGAAAACTTGTTTTCGGCAAATCTGTGTTCATTTTCTT
>CAZPVB010000003.1:0-59483 GCA_964589855.1 uncultured Bacteroidales bacterium | reverse complement strand
AAAAACATAGAATTTTCACGAATTTCCCGAAAACTTGTTTTCGGAGTGGACTCATGAATTAATATCTCTATTTTAGAAAACTTGACTTTGTGATATTTTTTGTTGTAATTTTGCACTAAATCAAAGCAAATTAAAATTGGAAGATTCACCTGACCCTTATTCGTGTTATTTATCAATCATACTCACATTATTCAGAACAATCAACACGGAAGCAGCTATAGGGATTCTGGCGATGCTGGTCTTATTGATCATCTCAGCCATGATATCCGGTTCAGAATTAGCATTTTTTTCTCTTACCCCAAAACAACTTGATGAAGTAAAACAAAAAAACGACAACAGATCTTCATTGACCGTAAAATTGATGGAAAAACCCAAACGCCTTTTGGCAACCATCCTGATTACAAACATTTTTGTTAATCTCTCCATCATTATTCTTTCCTCTTTTGTTATGTCTATGGTGTTTGATTTTGAAAACCACAGAATGGTTGGATTGGTTTTTCAGATTGTGGTGGTTACTTTTCTTTTGCTGCTTTTTGCGGAGGTTTTGCCAAAGGTATATGCCACACAAAATAGTCTGAAATTTGCTCTTTTTATGGTGGTACCCATGCTCATTTTGCGAAAGATATTTTATCCTTTTAGCGAACTGCTGGTAAATTCGACCAATTTTATCGATAAAAGATTTTTAGCAAAAAAAACATCTATCAGCCCCGATGAATTGTCTCATGCTATTGACATAACTCACGAAGAAAAAGGAACTGATGAAGATAAGAAATTACTTTATGGCATTGTTCAATTCGGTAATATTTATGCCAGAGAGATCATGAAAAGCAGAATGGATGTGGTGGCCGTTGACGAAAAAACACCCTTCAATGAACTGATCAAAACCATTGTTGATGCAGGTTACAGTCGAATACCTGTTTTCAAAGATAGTTTCGACAATGTTACCGGATTGCTTTATATAAAAGATCTACTACCCTATCTGGAAAGTAAAGATAATTTTCAATGGCAAACGCTTACTCGTCAGTGCTTTTTCGTTCCGGAAAGCAAAAAGATCAACGATCTTCTCAAAGAGTTTCAGGAGAAAAAAATCCATATGGCAATTGTGGTGGATGAATATGGCGGTACTTCTGGCATTATAACACTTGAAGATATTCTCGAAGAAATTGTTGGAGATATTAATGATGAGTTTGATATCGAAGAAACCGTTTTCTCCAAAATAGATGAAAAAACTTTTATTTTTGAAGGGAAAACGCTCCTGAAAGATTTCTGTAAAATAACTGCTGTTGCATATAGTGATTTTGATGATATTAAAGGAGAAGCCGATACCATGGCAGGATTGATCCTTGAAATAAAACAAGAACTCCCTTTTAAAGGAGAAAAAATCTCTTTCAGGGATTTTGATTTTATCGTACAAAATGTTGATAACAGAAGAATTAAAAGTATTAAAGTGCAATTACATAAAAAAAAGAATGTTGCCAAACAAAAATAAATCCTTTTATTTTTCGTATTCCTTTCAATGGCAATTCTTCAACGAATCCTCATAAACAGAACCATGCTCAGAAACCAGATATTCAAACCCGTTCTCATTATTTTTGCCGCCCTTTTTCTGGTCACTTTTATTAGTTGTGATCATCATAACTCTGCACCCTTACCAAAAGGATACGTTAGAATAGCACTGCCCGAAAAAGAATACCGGTCTTTTGACACAATATTCCCTTACGCATTTGATTATCCGGTCTATGGGAAAGTTATAAGCGATGCACATCCTTCAGCAGAACCATTCTGGATAAATTTGGTTTTCAATGACTTTGATGCCGCTGTGCACATTAGTTATAAAAATATTGAGACTCCCGAAGATCTATTGGAATACCTGGAAGACGGAAGAAATTTCGTTAACAAACACATACCCAAAGCAACAAGCTTCCAGGAAAGAAACTATGTGGATGATGAAAAAAACGTATACGGAACGCTTTTCGATATCCAGGGTAAGGAAGCTGCCTCACCCATGCAATTCTTTATTACCGACAGCACAAAGCATTTCCTAAGGGCCAGCCTTTATTTTAATACCACACCGAACAATGATTCTCTTGCACCTGTCATTGATTTTCTAAAAGAAGATATTACGGTTATGATGGAGTCATTCAAATGGAAAGAATTTTAATTTCCAACCCCCCCCTGTCAGATTATCGCCTTCTCTCTTTTACCGGTTTTCATCCAGGAATATGATCTCATCAAACTATAATCCTGTTCAACTGTGATTCAGAAACTTGCAAAACAGGTTGGATGTATTTTATTTTATTTGTAACTTTCCGGTTGTCAACTTCGTCTTATGCTCAAGCAACAACGAACGAAAACAACAAAAGCGATATAATGCAATGACAACAGAGGATTACAATCACTGCGTAGATCAATATGCCGATGGTGTTTACCGCTTCATACTCAAAAATATGAAAGATGAGTATAAAGCAAAGGATGTGGTACAGGATAGTTTTGAAAAAATGTGGAATAAGAAAGCAGAAATAGAAACAACCAAAGCAAAATCATACCTTTTTACCACTGCTTACCATACAATGATAGATGCCATCCGGAAAAACCGCAAACAAACCGACCTCAATGATGATGATTTCAGCGATCAACCAACCCATAACAATTATTCTGATCTGAAAGAGGTACTTCAATTTGCCCTGGAGAAACTTCCCGATATTCAAAAACATGTGATTTTACTTCGCGATTATGAAGGATACTCCTACCAGGAAATCGGAGAAATTACCGGGTTGAACGAATCACAGGTAAAAGTATATATTTATCGTGCACGCAATTATCTCAAAAAATATATCGGCAGCATGGATGCTGTTGTATGATGTAACTTTTATCAAACCCAATACGTCATGTATAAAAAAACAAAACCCTGAATGGTCAATACTGCTGATACCATTTTTATAAAAACACGAAGTGCCAATACCAAATAAACAAGATAATGAAAATTACACGAGAAAATTACGAAGCCTTTTTCCTCGACTATCACGAAGGAAATCTCAGTGCTAAACAAAAAGAAGCACTTGAGGCATTTCTTGTGGTAAATCCGGATTTAAAAAAAGAACTTGATGGTTTTGAATTGATCACCATTGAAAAAGATTCATCTACTGAGTTTGATGCAAAACATATCTTAAAAAAAACATCAGACCATACACTCAGCAATTACGATTCTGAACTGATAGCCGCCCTGGAAGATGATTTGAATGAAACAGATAAAGCTACATTTCTCAAAAGCCTTCAAAACAATCAAAACAAAAAGAAAGATTTTGAAACATATAAGAAGACAAAAATACATGCTGACGAGCAGATCATTTTCCCTGGAAAATCTTCTCTGAAAAAATTTATTATCAGCCCTGCATGGAATAACAACCTTTCAAATTTTGCAGTGGCAGCCGCAACAGTAGCCCTTTTAATGGGAATGTACTTTTTATTTCCGAAATTTGACAATTCACCCGAAATAGCTACCCATGAAACGGTAGAAAACTCCGAAATAAAAGAAGATAAAAGCAATGAAAACATCTTGCCAAAAGAAACCGAAAAAATTAATGAGGAGAAAACAGAACCCATTAAAAAAGATTCTGTCCTTTTAAACAACACACCTAAGAAAAACGTCCAACCTCAACCGAGGAAACAAACCACTGTATCCACCAATACAATACCTGTGTCTATCAGAATTTCATCCCTTGAACCCAAACGCATTCAATCCCTCACCAATAAAAACTATCCTGAATATATCGAACCCAAAACGGAATTTTACTGGCTTAGTTTTGCCAATAATAATGACCCTTTCAACGACCCCGAAGAAAATATGCAATCAATCATGCCAAATACCGGTACGCAGTCATCCGGAATTTTGACAAACAACGTATTGGCCAATGCTGCATTCAATACCCTGGAACAAAAAACCGGTTTAAACGTAGAAAAACTAGAACAAAATATCAGAGAAAACAAACTCTCTTTCTGGGATATTGCCGGAGCCGGGATATCGGGCATCAGCAATATTACAGGTACCTCTCTCACAATTAATAAAGAAAATGATGAAAACGGCCGTCTCACACTATTAGCGATTGGTGAACGTTTTAAAATACAGAGATAATTCATTTTAAACTAAATAATAACCGGATTCAATGTCTGTTATAAATCCACCCTCCCTGTTTCCGCAAAAAATACACTACGGTTTTTACCTTATTGGCATGGTTATGATCGCCATCAGTTTGCCTACCTCTGTATATTTTATTAGTGTAGGACAATTTGTACTGGCAGGCAACTGGATCATTGAAGGAAAATATAAAGACAAAGTGATTTATTTCTGGAAACAAAAAACTGCAGTGGTTTTTTGCCTTATCTTTTTATTATATCTCACAGGCATGCTCTGGAGTACAGATATCGACCATGGGATCAGGGAATTAAGGAAAAAAATCCCGTTTCTAACCCTCACTTTTCTTATCGTAAGTGCACCACTGGGATTCAATGCCTTAAAATCAAATATCTTACTTTTACTTTTCGGAACTTCGGTGTTGGTTAGTACCTTTATAGGCTGGGTATTGTTTGATCATGAAGCGAGCACCAATCTGCGCGAGTTGTCACCATTCATTTCTCATATCCGGTTGAGCCTGATGATCGTATTTTCCATTTTTATCTTTATTTGGATGGCGGAAAAATATCCTTTTCCAAAATCATTCACAAAAAACGCTGTGAAATACTATCTCATCAAGAGTTTGTTTTATATCTCAAGTGCGTGGATGTTGTTTTTTGTATTAAAAATGCAGGTTTTAACAGGGTTGGCAGCCCTTGGCGCTGTAGTTTTTTTTCTATCAGTTGTGTTTATCTTTCAAAAGAAAAACAGAGCACTATCTTTTATATTTATTACGCTCTTGTTTTTATTTGTGGGTTCTCTGCTTTTCATGATCATAAAATTTCAAACCATGATCTATGAAAAAGACAAAACTGACCTTACCAATCTGCCTACCCATACATCCTCAGGCAATCCATACACACACAATCTATCAGAAAAACTTACCGAAAACGGATCCCTGGTATATTTGTATATTTCGCGCAATGAGCTAAAGGAGGCATGGAACGAAAGAAGTGATCTGGATTTTGACGGAAAAGACCTGAATGGACAAATATTAAGGTACACGATTTACCGGTATATGACCTCGCTCGGTCTGAAAAAAGACAAAGAAGGTATGGAAAAACTTACTGATGAAGACATAGAAGCCATCGAAAAGGGTATAGCTAACCACTATTATGCAAAATGGCCGGGCATCATATCAAGAATCCATCAGTCCGTTTGGGAGATATATAAATACCAAAACGGTTATGATTCTTCAGAGCATAGCCTGGCAAAAAGGATTGAATTCTGGAAAGCATCCTGGTCGGCTATAAAAGCAAAACCTCTATTCGGATGGGGCACAGGAGATCTGGTAATTGCACAACACTACGGATTTAAAAAAACAGATTCTGTTTTGCCCAAAGAACAATGGAATAAACCTCATAACCAGTTCCTTACTTTTGCAATCAACTTTGGAATCATAGGTTTAAGTGTCATTATTTACATTCTTTTTTATGTTCTCAAAAAAAGAAAAAAAATCCATATCCTGCCACATGCAGTTTTTTTAGTCATATCCTTTGTATCTATGCTCAATGAAGATACCCTGGAAAACCAGGCAGGTCTTACATTCTTTCTGTATTTTTTCCTGTTTTTCAATTTTGTTTACCAACCTTTCGAAAGCAAGAACAACAAATATATCTGAACATCAACACCCCGCAAAAGTACGAACATCTCTCCCTGGATTTAAACCAACAAAGAATTCAGGATTACATTGTTCATAGACTTGCAAAAAAAACCAGAAATCACCAGTTTCTCATCCCCACAGGAGGGCAAAAACAGCGATAAAAATCGTAAAAAAAGGAACAATTTATAAGTTTTTGCACAATATATTCCATTAAATCAATAATTTCGCAGAAAATTAATCTATAAGCAATTTGGTTTAAAACAGGTTGGATAAAGTCCATATGTGCTGTTTTTATAGATTTTTGTGCATCCTTCGCCCAGTTCTTCGGTTTATTGGAAAAGAATCTAAAGCGAATGAAATAACAACACGATAAAGATTACAAACAGGTGGAATTAAAAAAAATAAAAATGAGAAATTATTTTGTATCATTGATGGTAGTAATTGCAGGCATATCATCCTGTTCGAGCGGAAACTCCGGAAAACAAGATCAGGAATCTTTCACCATTACAGAAGATTTTGAGGAAGAAAGAAAAAAAGTATCAATCGATACCAACCATGGTGAGATGATCGTAGAATTATACAACGAAACACCCCTGCACCGTGATAATTTTTTGAAACTCGTTGAAGAGGGTTTTTACAACGGGTTGCTTTTTCACAGAGTGATCACCCAGTTTATGATACAAGGTGGAGACCCTGAATCGAAAAACGCAGCACCCGGTCAGATGCTTGGAAATGGCGGCCCGGGATATACCATTCCCGCCGAATTCAATGAGACACTTTTACATGAAAAAGGTGCACTGTCAGCAGCACGACTGGGCGATCAGATCAATCCTGAAAAGGAATCTTCCGGATCGCAATTCTATATTGTGCAGGGACAAACCTATACAAATGAAGAACTTGATACATTTGAGCAAAGGATGGGAAAAAAACTTTCTGCCAAACAAAGAGAAATCTATACTACAGTTGGTGGTACTCCCCATCTGGATGGAGGATATACTGTTTTTGGAAAGGTGATAAGCGGTATGAATATAATAGAGGAAATTGCTGCCGTGGAAACCGACGGAAATAACAGACCCCTTGAGGATGTGGTGATCGTTGAGATGAAAACAGTTGAATAATAGAACCCTAAAATAATTCTTGCAATGAATGACAAAATAGAAGAACTGATAAACGAGGTGGAATCTTTCCAATCAGAAAAACTTCAGGATATTGAGGATTTTCGAATAAAAATGATCTCTAAAAAAGGAAAGATCAGCCAATTGTTTCAGGAATTTAAAGAATTACCCTCTGAGAAAAAAAAAGAGGTTGGGCAAAAAATAAATGTACTGAAAAACAAAGCCGTTGAAAAAATCAATTCACTGAAAGAAAAGGCAGAAGAAGCAACAAGTAAAGGCGGCAATCAAAAATATCATGATTTAACTTTACCGGTTAATTTTCTTGAATCAGGCAGCCGGCACCCAATATCAGTGGTAAGAAACCAGATCAATGAGATTTTTGAGAAAATTGGATTTGTTATCTCCGACGGCCCCGAAATTGAGGATGACTGGCACAACTTTTCTGCACTCAACTTTACAGAAGATCATCCGGCGCGCGACATGCAAGATACTTTTTTTGTGGAAAAAAATCCTGATATTGCCCTGCGCACCCACACCTCCTCCGTGCAGGTAAGGGTTATGAGCAAACAACAACCTCCTGTCAGAACCATATCGCCGGGCAGGGTTTTTCGAAATGAAGCCATTTCTGCACGTGCACACTGTATTTTTCATCAGGTAGAAGGACTGTATATCGACAAAGGAGTTTCTTTTGCTGATCTTAAGCATGTGCTCAACCATTTTGCCAGGGAGTTTTTCGGGGCAGATGCCTCCATTCGACTGCGCCCTTCTTATTTTCCCTTTACTGAACCCAGTGCCGAAGTAGATGTTTCATGTCCTTTTTGCAAAGGCAAAGGATGCAACATTTGCAAAGGAACCGGTTGGGTGGAAATTATGGGTTGTGGGATGGTTGATCCCAATGTACTGCAAAATTGCAACATCGATCATCAAATTTACTCCGGTTATGCTTTTGGTATGGGCATTGAAAGAATTACCATGCTCAAATACCTGGTGAACGATCTGCGCCTTTATTTTGAAAACGACCTACGTTTCCTCAAACAGTTTCAGAGCGCTTATTGATAGTACTGACAGCTCTTTATCTTTGCAGGGCGCAACAGACCTGTTCTGTCTTTAACCCGTGGCGATGAAGTTTAATTTTGCAGTACGCTACTCCTGGAATCAACTTTGCGACTTTGCGTGAAACAAAAATCCTCCCGGAAAACAAAAACATTAGAACACTGATGACGCTGATTTTTCGGATAATCACTGATAAAAATTATCCGTGATCATCCGCGACTGCTGAAAGCATCCGTGAAATCCGCGTTCCATTTATCGTCTTTGCGACTTTGCGTGAAACGAAAATCATCCCGGAAAACAAAAACATTAGAACGCTGATGACGCTGATTTTTCGGATAATCACTGATAAAAAAAATCCGTGATCATCCGCGATTGCTGAAAGCATCCGTGGCATCCGCGTTCCATTTATCGTCTTTGCGACTTTGCGTGAAACAAAAATCCTCACGGGAAACAAAACCACAAACATACATCAGACAGACAGCGGAGGAATGCAACCGGGGTGGAAGGCACTCTTATTACAGGTTGACGAACAAAAGCGACAGTGGCCGGGTAATCTCTGTATTTTATTTACATAAAAAACCCCTCCAAAACTCCGTATTACACGTATATATATGTTATAAACTTCAAGTAATTTAGTTGCGTATTATCTAAGAAAAAGAACCATTGATCATAATTCCGATACCTTTTGATATGAAAAACCCCATTACTCTCGCAATCAATTTGTTAATAGCAACCATCGCCAGTGGACAAACCGTAACTGACATTGACGGAAATACATATCCCATTATAGAGATCAATGATCAGGAATGGATGGGAGAAAACCTGAAAACCTCCAGGTATAATGATGGAACACCCATTCAAAGTTTCACAGAAGAAGATACATGGATAAACCTCACCGATGGGGCTCATGGGGTACCTGATGTTACAGACTTTGAAGCACATTATGGAAAACTCTACAACTGGCATGCAGTGCAAACCAACAAACTTTGCCCGGCAGGATGGGTAATCCCCTCCCCCACGATCTGGAGAGAGTTGATTGAGTCCGAAAGCCTCATTGCACCTCAAGGCAATCTCAATACACTGGGAACCCAACTCAAATCCGGCCGGCAGGTCAACCACCCGGATACACCTGCCGATGCACATCCTCGCTGGGATGAACACGACAATCGCTTTGGAACAGATCAATTTGGTTTTGCAGCGCTGCCTGCCGGAAACATAAATCCAGATGGTTCCTTTCATAAAATGGGAAACTATGCTTATTTCTGGACTTCCGGCAGTGTTTCCGAAACCCATGCAACAGCAATGGTTATGTTGCACTCCCACAAAGGTCTTAGCACTACATCATATCCCAAAGCAGCAGGTTTTTCTGTAAGATGCATAAAATCTGACGACACCATACCTCCTCCCCCCATCCAATACACCCTTACCATCACAACAGAAGGCAACGGAAGCACAAACCCCGCTGCCGGAACGTACGATTATGAGGAAGGAACCACTGTTGATCTTACTGCCACTGCAGATGACGGATGGGAATTTGATAAATGGGTGATAGATGGTGAAGATTTTTGGGATGCTTCTACGAGCATAACAATGAATAATGATGTGAACGCCACGGCTCATTTCACAGAGAGCATAATCCCTCCCACCCAATACACACTTACCATCACAACAGAAGGCAACGGAAGCACAAACCCCGCTGCCGGAACGTACGATTATGAGGAAGGAACCAATGTTGATCTTACTGCCACAGCAGATGACGGATGGGAATTTGATAAATGGGTGATAGATGGTGAAGATGTTCCGGATGCTTCTACCAGCATAACAATGAATAATAATGTGAACGCTACGGCGCACTTCACAGAGATCATTATCACACCCGCGCAATACACCCTTACCATCGCTGCTGAAGGCAACGGAAGCACCACCCCCGCTGCCGGAACATACGATTATGAGGAAGGTACCACTGTTGTACTTACTGTCACAGCAGATGACGGATGGGAATTTGGTAAATGGGTGATAGATGGCAGTAATATTTACAATACCACAACCGAAGTATCTGTAGATAATAATGTTTCAGCAACCGCACATTTTACTGAAGTAGAGGACGAAAATGGATTGGTTTCTATACCTTTTGAAGGTGATAACCTTATAATTAATGACCAAAACCATACTCTTTCTGTTCAATTTGGAGGATTTTTTATTGACCTGAACAGTACCTCATTAAGCGATGGTATGCAAAATACGCAGAACATTGTGAGTGAATTGGGAGATAATGCAGGAATAGAATATGCGGCAAAAGTTTGTTCTGACCTTACCGCACATGGTTTTAGCGATTGGTATTTGCCTGCCAGAGATGAACTATTGCTAATGTGGGAAAATCGCTCAGAAATAGGAAACTTTGGTATAGGAACATTCTGGAGCTCCTCAGAAATAAATGAAGAAAATGGCTATAGTGTTAATTTCTCTAACGGAAATGTAAACACCTCAGATAAACTCAATCAATTTAACGTAAGATGCATAAGAAAAAACTGAATTATTTAACCTTTCAGTGTTGTTTGCTTCAATCCTCTTTCCCTGAAATCGGAAAAGATAAAAAGAGCGAAGAGAAATAAAGTTGACACCATCTATGCCGAAATGCTCACTTATTTACAATATGAATTTTCCTTTTTTCGACATAAAACTGCGTTTCAAAAAAAATATATCAGCATCAAATGAGGTGATGAGAAGGGTTTCTTATTTCTTTGTCTTCTTTTTTGCTTCTTGCCTTGCCATGGCAGCCCCTCCGGCAGGCATAGGTGATCAATCTGAAAATGTGCTTTGGCTAAGGGCAGATCAGGGAATAACCGAAAGCGGAGACAAAGTAAGTGAATGGAAAGATATCAGTGGTAATAACAATCATGCTTTTCAAAACGAAGAAACCAAAAGCCCAGAGTTTAAGGCAAACGGCATCAACAATTTACCATCCCTGAGTTTTGGGGGAACTGACATTAACCTGGAGATTGATGACCATACTTCACTGGATGGCATGCCCGGCCTTACTATTTTTGTGGTTGCCAAACCCGACGGTATTGACACAGAACCCAGAGGACTAATTTCCAAAAGAGTCGATCACGACGACGAAAATTCCTATTACTTCTATACCCACAACAGTAAACGCCTGCATTTTAATACACCTTCGGAAATGAAGGGGAATACAGAAGTAACCAATGATGTACAAATTTTTTCTGCACTCTTCAATGGTTCAGACCCATCATATCGATCCAGAGTTTTTCAAAATGCCATACAAACCGGGGCAGAAAACACCGGAGATAACACAACCATCCCCGAAACAAATTCTCAGGTATACATAGGCATACTTAATGATGAGTACGGACATTCTTTTAAAGGCGATATGTCCGAAGTAATTGTCTACAGCAGAGCACTTAATTTTGCCGAAAGAATTATAGTGGACACCTACCTGTCCAACAGATATGGCATTGATCTTACTGTTTCGGGGTTCTCCTCCACTACATACGATGAGGATTTTGTGGGCATTGGTCATGCCAACGGACATAAATATACCCAAACACAAAACATCGGCAGCGGCCTGGTTTTATCGGAAAACAACAACAGCCTGGATGAAGAGAATGAATTTGTATTTGCCGCACACGACGGTACAACACATAGCACCAATACCAATGATCTCCCCACCATTGATGATTTGACCATTGATCAACGATGGGACAGGGTTTATTACATAGAAAGAAGACAAAACGGAGTTGAGGGCAACGGCACTACAGACATAAACCTAAGCTTTGATTTTAACGAAACCGGCATTACGGCTGACGCGGGCAAGATCTACGTTTTGCTTCACAGAGAAAATGATAGTGGTCAATTCAGCCATGTATCCGGAGGTTATGCCAATATCAGCAATGGGGTGGCACATTTTTCCATATCAGACGAATTTTTCAAAACCGGTTATTACACCATCGCACGCTCTGATCTGGAATCTCTGACTTACTACAGCTATGACGGCAATGTAGATTGGGATAATCTGGAACATTGGAGCCTTAACCCAGATAGTCCTGATACACCCGAACGCCCACCCGGACCAACAGATAGAGTAGTGATCCAAAAGAACAATATGGTTACAGTAAGCAATAATGATATTGAAGTTGGGGTTTTGGATGTGAGAAATGGTGTAATCGACTTTGGCAACACCACCGGGCATCTGTTTCCTGTTATCACCGGCCAACCCCAAGGTATCATTGAGTTGCATAACGACAATTTTCCGGCCGGCGATGCCTCCGGGTTTGCGCATCCCGAAACGGGGGGTACCGTTAGATATAAAGGAAGTGGTTATGAACTAAACACCCAACGCACTTTCCGCAATTTGGAGATTGACTTAAACAATGATTCAGATGAAATAAACCTGTTGACCAACTATACACTCAATGGAGATTTGAAGATAATCCGCGGATCTTTGAGATTTGGTGATAATGCAACCGAAACGGCAAGAACAATGACTATTCGTGAAGATTTGACTGTTTATCAACCGGGAAAAATCAGAACCGGATCTGCCGATGCAAAACACCAGTTGAATCTGTATGGTGATTTTATGAACGAAGGCGATGTGCAGTTTACCAACCGAACTGAATCCAACTATTCATCTCAGGCCACAGATGGCATCGTAGATTTAAACTTCAGAAGCGCAGC
Organism: uncultured Bacteroidales bacterium; assembly: GCA_964589855.1. Lineage (GTDB taxonomy): Bacteria > Bacteroidota > Bacteroidia > Bacteroidales > UBA7960 > SKVR01. The sequence continues at coordinate 46,846 of CAZPVB010000003.1, read as the reverse complement.
CAGAAATCAATCTCTGGACATCAGAGGACCCTCAAAATTTTATCGTATTGCCATTGAAAAAGGACTTACCAGCACTTACGAACTGCATATTTTTGCCCGGCAGGCAGGACAATTCGAACTTTTGGGTTATGCCGGAGAATCCCATAGCGATGAAGCACAATTAAGCATTAACAACAATTCGCTGGGTTTAACTTTTGGAACGGTAAGGATCGGGGAGAATATCGAGATTCCATGTCTTAATAATAACGGAAATTACAATGTATCAGAAAATGCAGTTTTTTGGGTTGACGGAGGGTCGGTAACCAAATCTTCGGGAACAGCGGTTGTAGTTTATGGAAAAGTAAAAATTACCGGCGGGATTTTTAGCGCCGATGTCGGCAGCGGTATTACCACCAGGTTAAATGGGGTCTTTGAATCAAAAGGAGGGACAAGCAGCATGCGTCAGTTCCGCACTTCAAATTTGGGCAATCAACATATTGGAGGTTATATTCAAACGGGTGGAGATGTTAACATCAATGGCTCGGGTGCCCAAAGCAACTATTACAGCTTCACATTATCTTATGAAGGCAATGTTTTTGAACTTACCGGTGGTACGCTTACGATTAACGGAACCAACAATCGTGGCGCCATTTTCATCAATTCCGATCCGGAAAACCAAAATGTGAACCATCTGGCACATCTTATTTTGATTGAAAAAGACGGAAGGCCTTTTAAAATCACATCCAGGGCACCTTTTCCCAACGTAAGCATGCGAAGCAACAACAGCACAGAAAGAAATTTTGAACTCAGCAGTGGAATTGTAGGTACCAACGCCTCCAATCAGGCAGAGTTAATGGCTTTACCGCTTATCACCAAAGGTGATCTGACACTGGAAGACAATACCATTTTTAATCCCAAAGGACTGGATGTTACCATTGGGAAAGGGCTGCATATCGGTGAAAATACACAGTATTTGACCGGAGGCAATAACACCATTTTTAGGGGCACCCAATCCGGATATGACATTGATATTGAGAACAGCGGAAGCCATTACTTTCATGATCTTACCATCGATAATCCAGGTTTTACGGGCACACTGAAAACCAGTCATATTTTCGTGGGCAATAATTTAAGCATCAGCCCCTCAAGTACTTTTGATACCAGAACAAGGGTAGTTACTGTGCGTGGAAATATTACCAACTCGGGAACGATTGCCAGCAGTAGCGGGAAAGTTCTTTTGACCGACCGGGGCAGGGTATATGCAATAGAGCTGACCAATGAAGGCAGTTATGCTTCTGTTCCCGATGTTACCATTGATGCGCCGGGCGATGGCACACAAGCAACAGCAGTTGCTGTTTTTAACGGTACACCATCTGCTGAAAACCCTCTACCCATAAGCAAAATTATTATTACAGACACTGGCAGCGGATACACCACTGCACCAAATGTAACTTTTAGCAATAGTAATCCATCTGAAGATGCAACAGCACATGCCATTACAGGAACTGGTCATGAATTGGGTGGCGATGGTGATGGCATCATTGAAAACCTGGAAATTGATGAAGTGCATCCCTCAGAACTTTCTGAAGAAATAACCTTCCTTACTGCAAAGCAAACCGTAACAGGTACAATGACACTTACCAGGGGCATCTTTGATCTGAGAACCCATAATCTGGATGTTGAGGGTACCCTTCATGATAATACGATAGAATACTATTCAAACAGCAGAATGTTTCGGACAACAGGTAATCATGGCGATGGCGGATTAACCCGCACAATATCAACCGATGACACCTACCTATTCCCAATAGGTACCAAAAACAACGCTGGTGATGCTTACAGGTATGCATGGGCGAATCCATCATTTTCCAATGTTACAGATGCCGGAAAGGTGCAGATCAATGGGGTGCCAAGGAAATTGGCGACATTGAGCGATGATTCTGATGTTAATAACAGAAAGTATCTTTTATATTATTGGAGAATAAGAGACAAGGATTTTACAGATATTCCGGACGTACAGAATCAATTCCTTGGTTACATAGAGGACGTGTCAGGTCAAAATAATTGGTCTAATATTGTTCCTGGAAAGGTGGTGGAAAATGTTAGAACACAGACAGGTAGATTGAATGTGGAAAACACAAACTCACAAACAGGTATTTTAGATTTTTACGATATTGGTATTTTGGAAACCGGAGAATTCACTGCCGGGAAATCACAAGTCTTTGATGGAGAGATCAAGGTTTTTTATACCAAAGTTGATGACGATAAATGGTACTATTTTTCCTGGGACGATCCCAATGTATGGTCTGACGAACCTCATACCTTTGATCCTTCAGAATCAAGATCCAACTACCCGGATGATCTTGTACCCGGTTCAGGAGATATTGCAATAATTGGCTATGGTGGTCATTCTGACAGAGGTGGATGGCATTCCATAAATATTAAAAATGATGTCGAAGTGGGCAAAATAAAGTTCGTGCCTCACCCCGATCCACCCGAAGATGCCAGAATCTCAAGAGTTGTGATCAATCAGGGGGGTGGTAATGGCACTTTGGATGCCGGTGTTGTGGAAGGACCGGGTGTTTTTCAGGTACATAATTACAGCACAGCAGAGGGTGCTTTTCCTGCAATCAGTGCCGATTTCTCTGAGTTTAATTTGAATGATACTGCCAGATTCCACTTTCGTCCCGGTAACAACAATTTCCACACAATTCCAAATATAAGTGGGGGAGTATATCCCAACCTTCGCCTGGAGGAGGGATCTGCAACAATGAACTACGATTTTATTGTAAGAAATGATTTTATTATTGATAATGGAGGTGAATTTATCACCAGTGATGAAGAAGATGGGGATTTTGTAGTTCTTGGGAATTTATTGCTCGGCGATTATAACGAAGGAACCCTGTCCTTTTCTTCTAAACATGAAAGAACTGTTGAAGTAGGTGGAATTAATTTTAATGTGGGCGATTCGAACGGAAATACCAGAAGAATAAGGGTTTTAAATGATGCCCAAAACAATCTTAAACACAGGTTGATCGTAAAGGGTGACATTGATAAAGATGATGTACACGATAACGAGATAGACCTTTTTACAGATAATAATGATGGGAACAACGTAATACTTGAGTTTGCCGGATCCGGAAATTCAATATTTGAGGACATTTACCATTCAGGTCATCCTGACACATCCATACCTGACCTCTACCGCCTGGTAATAAATAAAGAAAACACCACTGATGAAGTAAGTATTAATTCAAGAATAACGATTGGCGGAGAAACCGATACAGGGTCAGAAGAAAAATCTGTTCTCCTTCACCAGGGTCGTTTAAAAATTAATAACGAACATATTGATATCGACCTGAGCACTGGTGGCGGCAACTTTGAAATACCCGGTTCTGCCGCTTTGGTGGTAAGTAAAGGGCAGGTAAATGTGAGCGGTGACGATACAGGCATACTGCTGGATGGATTACTCAGGGCTGATACAGAGGGAATTATTGATATGGATGATGATACTTCAAACGGCAATAACTACATACAATATTCGGCCTCCGGCAGGGCACGGCTGGAAATACACGACAATTCCAATGTAGTGGTAGGTTCCCAGATAAGAAGAGGTACCACCAATCCGTCCGGTATTTTGCGATACATACAAACAGGGGGTACACTCACCGTAGGCAAAAACGCTACAGGAACCAGTGACAGAGGTGTTTTTGAAGTTCTCAATACAGGAAGTCAATTTTATCAAACCGGCGGCATCATTCATATTATCAGCAGCCAAGCCAATCAAACGGCGCTAATGCTGGATCCTGCGATCAGCACTGTGCGCGGAACCATAAATTTTGGTGACGATGCCCAAACACCGGCTTCTACAAATTTCAACGTAAACAGCAATATACCTCTGGCACATGTCAATGTTTCGGGATCAGAAACAATACTATCTTTGAAAGTACGTGACCTTACCCTCAATGGCAATCTGCATATAGGTTCCAACGCAGGTGTCAGCGGACAAGACGGAGAAAACAAACGCAACCTTATACTGAAAGGGCATTTCACGAATGCCAATAATGCACAGAATCAGTTAAATGTAGATACGCTCTTTTTCAGGGGGGTGAATACCAATCCCTCTTCTTCCCAACAGGAAGTCAGCGGTTTTCTTACAACAAATCATTTGTGGGTAGAAGCGGAGACATCTGTAAAATTATTGGATGATTCCGGCATTACTGTTGAGGGAGAGTTAAACCTCGTTGCAGGCCAACTCATCGACGGAGGCAACACCATTACCGTAGAAAAAGATGTACGCAACCATAGCAGCCACATAAGCGATGATGCGAACCAGGGAGGCATTCGCTTTGCAGGCTCAGCAACACAGCGTATTTATGGCAATGGACAATTCGGCCGTATTGATATTGACAACAGGGTAGAGCTACAAGACAATATGAGTCTGAACAACAATCTTACCCTTACCAGTGATATATTTTTTCTGGGCACTCATCTTCTCACCCTGGGACAGAATACGGAGGTTATTAGCGGCGGATCAGAACCATTTGGTAACAACAAAATGATTGCGGTAGCAGCAGATTTCACACAGGGAATAGAAAAACAACTGTCTCCATCCGATGGCAGTATTGAGGAACCTTTTGATCCCTATAACCCGGATGACCCTAATTATGTAGATTCTTTTTATTTCCCGATAGGTACAGATGATGGAGGAGGCAACCAACGGTTTTTACCGGTCGAATTCTTCATTGCCAGAAATACCGGAGGTGGATCCATTCGCATTATACCCAGCAACAGTTTACATACCACTTTGGATGATGGGGTTGAAGATAGAAAAGAAAAGGTTTTGCATCAATACTGGAATGTAAGAAGCAGCGGTCTTAATGAATTCACTGCATTACAACGCAATTATTACTCTCAGGATGCAGTTCCGGTTTTAGATCCTGATGGAGAAAACATTACCGACAATGATGAAAATTTCCTCGGTGCCATATTATTATCTGACCTCAGTTGGGAAAAGTATCAGGAAATAGATGATCTTGTGATTGTCAATGAAGAAGACAACTACATCAACTTTACCCACAGCAATGTAAATGATATCTCAGGAGACTATACAGCCGGTGAGGATAGCTGGATCCCGGATGAAGTTCCTACATACACTTCCGTGAGTGAAAATGGCGTATGGACAAATGCTGCAGACTGGAGCAGAAGCGACGAGCATGCTGTTCCGGCGGGAGGTCCCATTGGTCAACGCATACATGTCCTGGAGGGGCATACCATGCGTATCGCAGACAACGCCCGCAGAGCCTATCAAACCCAAATCGATGGCCGCCTCGAAACTGGAACAACCCTGAACCATATTCTGGGTTATGTAGCCGGCACAGGCACGCTGGCAACAGAAAGAGGGGCTCTTCCTACCGGCGATTACACCGACTTCTTCAACCCCGATAGTACAAGTACTGTAGAATTTGGAGGCAATACAGACTATAATTTACCAGGCAGGAATTTTTACAACAATTTTACACTTACGGAAAGTGGAAACAGAATTTTGCCGAACGATAAAGATTTTACCATTAACGGCAATTGGATATCCGAAGCAGATGTTTCCATTACACTCCAAAATCACATTGAAGTAAAAGGAAATATTGAGTGGAAAGATAATGTTGAACTTGTTACCTCCGATGGACACAATATTGATTTTTATGGCACAAGTATTACAAAATCAGGTACTGCTACCTATGATGCCGAAAGAAACAATACATTAAAATTACACGGCAGTCATAACAAAAGCATTTCAGGGAATTTTAACAACCCTAACAACAGGTTTAACAATCTATACATCTTTGACGGAGCCGAGGTAGGTTTGAATGGAGATATTAATATCAGGAATTCTTTGGGACTTTACCATTCAAGCAGGGTTGTAGTAGAAATGCCAAATACACTTACGCTGGACAACAGCAGCAGCAATCCTTTTGAATCCATCTCAACGGGCTCTTACATTCAGGGCAAACTCAGCAGAAACCTGTCTGCCGGTTCAGATCATCGATTCCCTGTAGGACAGGATGGAAATATCAGAGAAGTATATTTACACGATGTAAATCCTGCCGGATATTATACCATAGAATACCTAACAGGTGTGATACCAATTGCTGACGCAGGGGAAATAGCATCACCACTTGAGATTGTATCAGATACCGAATATTGGAAGATGGAAGCACCAACGGGCAGCAGCGCTAAAGTACAATTAAGCTGGGGACCGGGAAGTACAGTACCGGAAGTAGAACCCAGTCAACTGGAGCAATTCATGACTGTTGCCGAATGGAATAACGATAAATGGATAGACAAAGGCAATGCCGCAGCACAGTCCAATGGCGATATGACGGGATGGGTACAAGCATCGACTGACACAGAATTTAGCAGCAAATCTTCATTCAGATACCTTACCCTGGCTTCTACCGATGCGGACCAAGTTCCGCTCCCCATCGAACTTATTTCATTCACCGCGCAACCAAAACAAAATATGGTGGAGCTGGAGTGGGTAACTGCCTCCGAAACCAACAACGATTTCTTTACCATCGAGCGCAGCCCCAACGGCAAAGACGCTGAAGTGGTGGCAGTGATCGCATCGCAGGCACAAAACGGACACAGTACCCACAACCTGTCTTACACTGCACTCGATACCCAACCCATGAAGGGAATGAGCTACTACCGCCTCAAACAAACCGACTTCGACGGCAGCTACGAGTATAGCGACTGGGTGGGTGTTTTGTATGAAAAGATGGCGGATGTGTCATTGAATCTATATCCCAATCCTAATCGCGGCAACAGTTTCCAGATCGCCCTCAGCGGAATGAATCCCGGAGAAAATGTAGAGATCAGCATCGCCAATCTGCAGGGTCGTATGTTCTGGAACAACTACCTAACCGCTAATGAAGCCGGCAAATTGCAACACTACATAGTACCTTCGGGCATGCTCCCCGATGGAGTATACCTCGTTACTGTATCGGGCAGATCAGGAACATTTGTGGTGAGAATGGTGGTGAATTAAAAGTTCTGACTATATTCCTGATTTAGATCAGAAACTTAACTTTACTGATCGCCCTTGACAAATTTCTTTTCTTCTTTATCTTTTTTTCGAACTCATTGAGGTTTTCTTCAAGGGTTTTCTAACCGTTTTCCAAAATCTTCCCATCTTTTTTCTTTTTGCCTGTAACTTTCTGTTTTGGTTGTTCGTCACAAAGACAAAACAAGGGCAAACCGATCGATCGTACTTGCGGTAAAGACCCAAATAATCCCTTTGCAACCATAGTTACAAATTTTAAAAAAGAAAAACAATGAAAACATCTCAATTAAAGATCACATACCTGATAGGAGTATTCTTATTATTCAACTTTCCTGCATTTTCGCAGGAAGTATCTCAAACACGCGAGATCAATGAATTTTCTTCCATCAAAGCTGGCAGTATTTTTAAAATAGAATATGCCACACAAGACAATTATTCTTTTGAAATAACCACAGAACAAGAGCTACTTGAAAAGATTCATGCAGAAGTTTCTGCAGGTGTATTAAACATCGATATGAAAGGGTCTGCCAAAAACAGCGAAGTGAAAATTAAGATTACCTCTCCCACCCTTACGGGAGTTGATCTTAGCGGTGCTTCTTCTTTTAAAGCGATGAATACTGTTTCGTCCGACGAATTTAATATTGATCTTTCGGGGGCTACCAATGCATCGTTAAGCATTGAAACTGAAAATCTCTCCTCTAAAATCTCAGGTGCTTCCAATCTTCAGATATCGGGAAAAGCTGCCGAACACCTCTCAGAGCTTAGCGGAGCAGCTCAACTGAGGGCAGCCGATCTTGAAACACAAACAACCAATATAAAAACCTCCGGGGCTTCATATGCACGCGTTTTAGCCAATGAAAATCTGATCGCCGACGCTTCTGGTACTTCAAAAATTTCCTTTGACAACCAGCCGGCAAATCAATCCTTCAACGCCTCCGGAATGGGCAATATCAATGGGCTTACAAAAGATAACCCTGATGCCGCATTTGAGTATAACATCGATGAAAACGGCGATACAACTAAAATAAAACTTGGAAAACGTGACCTGATTATTGTTGAAGACAACGAAAATACAAACCTGAAGGTGCATAAAAAGAAAAAATCTTTCCGCGACAACTGGTCGGGTTTCGAACTTGGTATCAATGGATATCTGAATCCAGACAATACCCTCACCATGCAGGGTGATGCAGAATATATTGATCTTCGCTACGAAAAATCGGTGGCGGTAAATCTGAATCTTTTTCAACAAAGCTTTCCTATTGTATCAAACAGACTGGGCCTGGTAACTGGTTTTGGAATTGGATGGAACAACTACCGCTTCGATAACCAGACTGTAATTGTTTATGACAAAGACGGCCTTGATTTTTATGAAGATACCATCAACAACATGCAGAAAAACAAACTTACCCTCACTTATCTGAATATACCGCTAATGCTCGAATTCCAAACGGGTGGAAATAAAGATATTGAGAAATTTCATATTGCAGGTGGAATGATCCTGGGTACACGCCTTCGTACGCATGCTAAATATGTGTATAATGATGACGGAGAGAAACGCAAAGAGAAAGATTTCGAAGATTTTAATGTACAACCTTTTCGCTTTGATGCTACAGCACGCATAGGATGGGGAAAAATAAACCTTTTTGCAACCTACGCACTTAATACCCTGTTCAAAGAAGATAAAGGGCCTGAACTATATCCTTTTACACTGGGTATCAGATTAGTAGATTTTTAAACCGCTGCTATTATTATGATTGACCAATAAAAAAGTCAGGATAAACAAATATTATCCTGACTTTTTTGTTGTTATTGAAAGAAAAGAAATTATATGGGTTCTTTATCCTCTTTGTGTGAAACAATGCGGAGTGTATCATGTGCAATCACCAATTCTTCATTTGTGGGCACAACCATTACCTTTACCTTTGAATCGTGTTTGGAGATCATATCCAGTTTTCCTCTCAATCCGGTATTCTTTTCTGCATCAAATGCCAGTCCGAGATAATCAAGACCTTTGCAAATGGCTTCCCGTGTTTCCGGTCCGTTCTCTCCCACACCGCCGGTAAATACAATCAGATCAACACCACCCATGGCTGCTGTATAGGCACCAATGTATTTTTTTATCCGGTAAATATACATCTCCAAAGCCAGGTCCGCTCTTTTGTCACCCTCTTTCCAGGCAGCGTTCTCTATATCGCGCATATCGGATGATATACCCGAAACACCAAGCATACCACTCTTTTTATTGATCAGGTTGTTGGCGTCTTCTATACCAAGTTCTTTTTTCTTCATAATATACAAAAGTGCCCCTAAATCAAGATCACCAGTTCTGGTGCCCATGATCAAACCTTCTACCGGAGTAAGCCCCATTGAGGTATCAATAGATTTGCCATTTTTGATGGCGCAAATAGATGCACCATTTCCCAAATGACAGGTGATGGCTCTGATATTGTCCTGTCGCATAAATAAAGCATCGCACGCTGTTTGAAATACAAATTTATGACTGGTTCCATGAAAACCATAGCGCCTTATCTTATCATTTTCATAAAGCTCATAGGGGAGCGCATACATATAGGCATGGGGTGGAATGGTTTGATGAAAAGCAGTGTCAAAAACCGCCACCTGAGGCACCTGTGGCATCAGTTTTTCCATGGAGTTGATGCCATTGAGATTAGCGGGATTATGCAATGGTGCTAATTCTATAACATCTTGTATGTTTTTTTTAACCTCGTCTGTTATCAGTGCACTGGCACTAAAATTCTCTCCTCCGTGTGCAACCCTGTGACCAACAGCCAGTATGTCATTTACACTTTTCAAAACACCATAATCCTGATCTAAAAGCACCTTTAACAAAAGGTCAATACCCACCTCATGATCGGGTATATCCTGAATCAAAAAATAAGTATCTTTTCCTTTCGACTGGTGTTTGAGTTCACTATCTTTTAATCCAACCCTTTCTATGAGTCCTTTCGCCAATAATTCAGCATTGTTGGCCATGTTTATCAACTGGTATTTAATGGATGAGCTTCCACAGTTTAAAACCAATATTTTCATTTTGTACTTTTTTGTTAAGAAATTATTTTACAAATTGTTAGTATTTTTAATTGTTGCCTTTATGGCAACCCCTCTTTTATTTTTAGAAAAAAAATCATCTCCTGTCACTTTATGCTGTTGCATTTTATGCCTTGTAAAAACACCTCGGAATTGCTCTTTTCGATCAGCAATGAAGATAAAATCACATTTTAATTGATTATTATTTTCCCGCTGCCTGGTTTACGGTGATCGCTACCAAATTTACAATATCATTTACAGAACAACCCCTCGAAAGGTCATTGATAGGCGCAGCCATACCCTGAAGGACAGGACCAATGGCTTCGGCATTTGCCAGGCGCTGTACCAATTTATAGGCAATATTTCCTACCTCCAGCGTAGGGAACACCAAAACATTGGCTTTGCCTGCAATTTTGCTATCCGGTGCTTTGCTTTTTCCAATAGATTCGATGATCGCAGCATCTGCCTGCAGTTCACCATCTATTTGAATATCAGGTTCCATTTCCTTGGCTATTTGGGTTGCTTCGATCACTTTGTCGCACATGGGATGTTTTGCACTTCCTTTGGTAGAGAAACTCAACATGGCTACACGAGGTTCAATATTGAGAATTGAACGTGTAGTGCGGGCAGTCATAACAGCGATCTGAGCCAATTCTTCGGCTGTTGGATCAGGGTGAACAGCACAATCGGCAAAAACAAACATACCATCCTCACCCCATTTCTTATCGGGTAAAATCATGATAAAAGCACCGGAAACCACACTGATTCCCTTCAGGGTTTTCACCACCTGAAAAGCCGGACGCAATACATTTCCTGTTGCATTGGCAGCACCCGCAACTTCACCATCCGCATCACCATTTTTAATTAACAAGGTTGCCAGATACAACGGATCCTCCACAAGTTTCATGCTTTCTTCCCTGCTCAAACCCTTATGTTGGCGCAAATCATAAAGCATGTCAGCAAAAAATTGTTTCTTGTCATGATTTACCGGATCGATAATCATGGATTTATCAATGTTCTCTAACCCTTCTTTTTCAGCAGCTTCCATTATTTGTCGTGTGTTTCCGAGCAAAATAATTTTTGCTATCTCTTCTTTAAGGATGATATTTGCCGCTTTTAAAGTTCTTTCCTCGGTACCTTCAGGCAGTACAATTCGTTTTTGATTCTTTTTGGCCTGTGATTTTATTTTCTTGATTAAATCCATTTTGCGAATGTTTGGGGTGAAAAATGATTGAAATTCAATATTTCGCAAAATTAGAATTTATTTGTTTAAGCCCAAACAGTATTGTACTGATTTTTTAAACAGCGCACGATTTAGAACGTTATTAAATTGTTAATTGGTTAACACTGATGTTCTGCTGAAACAATTTTTATCCATTGAGTGCGAAATGTTTTGTATGCCAAAGGTTTTAGTCTTATTTTTGCAAAAAAATGCAAGCAATATAATTCATGCCGGTTCATCTGCTTATAATTTGATTAATTCGGTCAGATGGAACTCGCCAACAAGACGGTTTTGTATTTTTATCTGTTTTGCAAATTATAATCATCCGCGTGTGTGTGTCAATAGTATTGTCAAGGCTCGGTTCATGTCAGATTGCGATAGATCATTATGGAATCTTTTACCCATAGATACTTTTTTCCAAAGCAGGCAAAAGAATAAACAAATAAAATAAGCAGATGAACTTACTTTTAAACAAGAAATTCTATTTTATTACACTTTATTTCTTGTCCTTTTTTATAATCGTTTCATGCCATTCTTCAAACAATTCTTCACCCCAACCTTCAGAACCTTCAGGTTTTTACAGTCTCGACAGGGCCATCGGAGAAAAGCTTCTCCCTTCACCCCAAAAAATTGAATTTCACGAACGCACTGAGAACAGACAAACACAGATTGTTTTTATTTGGTTGATGACTGGTGTTTTGTTTATGGGTTTAGCCAGGTTTCTTTTCCCTTTGCGTTTCAATGCCACAATGCAATCGGTTTTTAATGGCAGGAATTTTTCAATGCTTGAAAAAGAAACAGGTCTGATGGATCAATGGATATATTTTTTCCTCTATTTAAATTACCTGAACGTAATGGCAGTTTTTATGTACAAAACTCTGTTCGACACAGGTTTAACAAATGTAAATCCTTCGCAGCATGTCCTTGTTATATTTTCATCTTTCTGGGTGGCATTGGCGCTGTTTATCATCATCAAATACTGGTTCATGAAAATGGTAGCCTATGTCTTCAATACTTCAGAAGAGACACGCATCTATTTTCGTAATACAATCATCACCAATCAATTTACCGGTATCCTGGTCTTGCCCATCATAGTGGTTTACGTAGTGAATCCTGTTGATGCTGTTTTATGGATCGCGTGGGGTATTTTCCTGCTTATTAGTGTTTATAAAGTTTTAAGAGGGGCAACCATGGGATTGAACCATTCCAGATTTTCTCTCTATTATTTAATTTTGTATCTTTGCGCCTTTGAAATTATACCCTTGCTTTTTGCAGCAAAATTTGCGAAGATCTATTTTCAAATCTGACAATCAATATTCTATATAATTCAATCTCAATCAATTTAGTAATCAAAACAAAATTCATTATTTGCGCTGATGTTGAATAATGCCTTTAAGAAAACAAATATTCCGCATCTTCAATGATAAACTTCATTGAATAGGTTTGGTCAACTAACAACATAATAATGGACCCGGGAGCTTTTCACTGGTAAATGACCGATTCAAAAACAAGAACAAGGTATCATTTCCCCATTCTTGCAAGAACTTAATAATGAGCAATTAATTAATGAACATAAAAGTATAAGGAGACGAAATTTGAAAATTAAGAATGTTTTAATTTCACAACCTAAACCAGAGAGCGATAAGTCGCCCTTTTACGAACTGGCAAAAAAGTTTAATCTCAATCTTACTTTTCGGAAATTAATCAAGATTGAAAGCGTTGATAACAAAGAATTCCGGAAATTACGCATTAATATCCTGGATTACACGGCTATTATTTTTACAAGCAGGCATGCAGTAGATCATTTTTTTGCCCTTTGCGAAGATTTGAGAATAACCGTACCGGAAACCATGAAATATTTCTGCGTAACAGAAGCCATTGCACTTTATCTTCAAAAATATGTGCAATACCGAAAGCGTAAGATATTTTTCGGTGAAAAAAAATTTCCTGAACTCCTGGAACTCATCAAAAAGCAAAAATCCGAAAAATATTTCTTCCCCTGTTCATCAAATCATACCCCGGAAATACCCGGACTACTCAGATCGAACAAAATAAACTTTGTTGTTGCTCCTATTTACAACACAGTACCAGACATAATTGACGATGTTGATATAGATAAATTTGATCTGCTTGTGCTGTTCAGCCCGTTTGGCATGGAATCAATCATGAGTAATTACCCCGATTACAAACAAGGTGATACAGTTTTTGCAGCCTTTGGCTCGGCTACAGCCAAAGCAATAGAAAAAGAAGGTTTTACTGTACAAATAAAAGCACCTACTCCGGGTGTCCCCTCCATGACCATGGCAATCGAACAATTTCTGACAGAAAACCAGAAAAAATAACCATGGCGTTTTATGCATGCTTTTAAGAATAACCCGGTAAAGAATCATCAGCTTTCAAAATATGAAAGACTCTGTAATTTCTCTTTCAAAAAACATCTTTTTAAGCATGGAAACGTTTTATTTACATACCCATTAAAAGTTTTCTGGATTACAATAGATCCGTGTGTTGAAAACTTCTTTTTCAAAAATAGTATTCAACATTTCTCTTCTGATTCTGCGCCATCTGATGCACCGCAATATTTAAAAATCCAAAATCCCTCTTTCCCTTTCCAAAAAATTCCATCCAATGCATGGTTTCATTTTCCGGCTAAGATCCTGTTTGGAGCTGCTTCCAAAATACACTCCTCTGCTTGTAAAAGAAACAGAATAAAAAGATTAATGAAAGAAGCTTACAGACAAAACAAAGATGACTTTTACCCGTTTTTAAATCAACAAAATGTTTTTCTCATTGCTGCTTTCATATATACTGGTAAACAGATAGTTTCATACCACGAACTGGAACCGAAAATCATTGTATCTTTACGAAAAATAAGAAAACAGATCGCTAACAAACCAAATTAAGGGGTTAAAAGCACACAAATACAGAGATGATCATTCCAAATAAAAAAACATATAACCGAAAAAGAATGGCAGATTAGTTTAAAATAGCATTCAATACCCATTCAATAGAAAAAATCATTATGCTGAGCAGTTTATATAAGTTTTTAAAAACCATCATACAGTCTTTCTTTATCCTTTTGATCAGAATTTACCAGGGTGCCATCTCGCCATACCTTCCGGCCTCTTGCAGATACACACCTACATGTTCTCAATATGGTGTTGAAGCATTGCAAAAACATGGGCCTTTCGCTGGCTTGTGGCTGACCATCAAAAGATTTTCTTCCTGCCATCCGTGGGGTGGTAGTGGATACGATCCTGTTCCTGATGAAAAATGAACACCAAAAAAATTATAAGAACAACCCCAACATTGAAAATTAAATTTGCCTATCTGAAAATATAGAAAATATGAAACACAAAAGAATAATCAAAAGATCACTTGCAACCCTGATGGTAGTTCTGGCAATCGTTACAACCACCCTAACCACCGGATTTGTAAATAAAAATTTTGAGATTGCCAAAAACCTCGACATCTTCGCCACCTTGTTCAGAGAGTTGGTTGTTAATTACGTAGACGATTTCAATACCGCAGAACTAATGGAAACCGGCATTGATGCCATGCTTCATTCTCTCGACCCCTATACCAACTACATTCCTGAATCTGAGATTGAAGATTTCAGGTTTATGACTACTGGCCAATATGGGGGCATTGGTGCTTTGATCATGAGAAGAGGTGACTTTATTTTTGTCTCAGAGACTTATGAAGGGTTCCCGGCTGATGATGCTGGTTTGTTACCGGGTGATAAAATTTTAAGTATTGATGGCAAATCTGCTGTAAACAGAACACAGGAAGAAGTAAGCTCTATGCTAAAAGGGCAACCGGGAACGGAAATATCTATAGAAATAAAAAGGGCTGGAGAAGAAAAAAACTTAACCAAGATTATTACCCGCAAAGTGGTGACCATTGATAATATACCTTATTATGGACTTGCAGACCCTTCAACCGGATATATTAAACTTACCGGCTTTACCCAAAATGCAGGTAAAGAAGTAAAAGAAGCATTTCTGGAACTAAAAAAAGAACATGACATAAAAAATATTATTATTGACCTCAGAGGAAATGGTGGCGGATTGCTGAATGAAGCGGTCAATATTAGTAATATTTTTGTAGAAAAAGACCAGGTAATCGTAAAAACAAAAGGAAAAATTGAAGAGCGAAACACGGTACACAAAACCCTGAATAGTGTTATTGATGAGGATATACCACTGGCTATACTGGTGGATAACAGCAGTGCCTCTGCCAGTGAAATTGTTGCTGGTGCCATTCAGGATCTTGACCGTGGCATTGTTGTTGGCCAACGGACTTTTGGCAAAGGATTGGTGCAAAATGTTGTCCCCCTGAGCTACAATACACAATTGAAGGTGACCATTGCAAAATACTACATTCCGAGCGGAAGATGTATACAAGCTATTGATTATGCGCACCGCAACGAAGACGGAAGTGTGGCCGAGATGCCCGACTCTCTTAAAATTCCTTTTGAAACCCGCAACGGCAGAGTGGTATACGATGGAGCTGGTATTACCCCTGATGTGAAAATTGAACAGGATGAAATACATCAAATATCCATTGCACTGCTCACCAAATTTCACTTTTTTGAATTTGCCAACACGTTTTACCGCGAAAATCCTTCCATTGATCCCCCCGAAGAATTTGAAATAACAGACGATATTTACAATAAATTTATTGCATTTTTAGATGGTAAAGACCTTAGCTACAAAACAGAAAGTGAGGTCTACCTTGAAAAACTTATAGAATCTTCTTCAGAAGAAAAATATTATGCCTCTATCGAGGATGAAATAAATCTTTTGCAGCAAAGTATCCATGATTCCAAAAAAGATGACCTTTCCGTTCATCGCAAAGAAATCGAAGAGATCCTTAAAAATGAGATTGTTGGAAGATACTACAAACAAAAAGGGCGTATTGTCTCTTCTCTCAAAAATGATCCGGATGTAAGAAAAACCCTTGAAATTTTCAATGATAAAACAACTTATAACTCTTTAATTTCACCTAAAGCAAAAAAGTAAAAAGCAGAATATCAGTTGTAAAATAAATAATTCATTGTTGAGTTTACCCAAATCAAAACACATTGTTAATTAAATCGGAAAAAACATGTACGGCAAAATTCAAGAGCACCTGCAGGATCAAATCCAGCAAACAAAAGAGGCAGGTTTATTTAAAAAAGAAAGAATAATAACAACCCCACAGCGTGCAGAAATAACCCTTGATACCGGAGAAAATGTACTGAATTTTTGTGCTAATAACTATCTGGGGCTCTCCAACCATCCCACGGTAATTGAAGGTGCAAAAAAAGCACTCGATTCCCATGGATATGGACTATCGTCGGTGAGGTTTATTTGTGGCACACAAGATATACACAAACAACTCGAACAAAAAATAGCCGAATATTTTGGCACGGAGGATACAATATTGTATGCTGCATGTTTCGATGCCAATGGTGGTGTTTTTGAACCCCTGTTTGATCAAAATGATGCCATAATCTCCGATGCTCTTAATCATGCCTCTATCATTGATGGCGTAAGATTGTGCAAAGCTGTAAGATACCGGTTTGCACATGCCGACATGAAAGACCTGGAGGAACAACTTCAAAAAGCACAGAACCAACGACACAGGATTATCGTTACCGACGGTGTTTTTTCCATGGACGGCGACATTGCAAAAATGAACGAGATTGTTGCATTGGCAGAAAAATATGATGCCATGGTAATGACCGATGAATGTCATTCGGCAGGTTTTATTGGAAAAACCGGAAGAGGTGCTCCCGAATACCATCATGTTCTGCATAAAGTTGATATTATTACAGGTACACTCGGAAAAGCGTTAGGTGGCGGATTAGGTGGTTTTACAACCGGTAAAAAAGAGGTAATTGACCTATTGAGACAACGGTCGCGCCCCTATTTGTTCTCTAATTCGCTTAGCCCTGCCATTGTTGGGGCTTCTTTGGCAGTTTTTGATCTTATAAGCGACAATACGCAATTTCGTGATAAATTAATGGATAACACTGCCTATTTCAAGGAAAAAATATCGCAGGCGGGTTTCGATCTCAAACCTTCTGATTCTGCTATCGTGGCTTTAATGTTGTATGATGCTTCGCTTTCACAAAAATTTGCTGCCCGTATGCTCGAAGAGGGTATATACGTGATCGGTTTTTACTACCCCGTAGTTCCCAAAGAACAGGCAAGAATTCGAATTCAACTTTCTGCTGCTCACGAAAAACAGCACCTCGATAAAGCCATTGCAGCATTTATCAAAGTTGGAAAAGAACTTGAAGTTATATCATAAGAATAATTCTAAATCATTTATAAACATTTAGTTTATAAACAGAAAAGCACTCATATTGAATTATGAGTGCTTTTCTGTTTTCCACATATAAACAAAATCAATTTTTCTATACATGGTTTAAAGGTTTAAAATCAGGATAAATTTTGTTCCGCTCTTACTTTTGCTTTCCAATCCTGGTAATCATTTTCAAATTTGTCGGTATCATTAACACGCAACCATGTTCCGTATTTTACGTAATCAGGAATATGACCGTTGTTAGATTTTTTGAATGATTCAGGAATTCCCAGCTCATTGAGGTAGCGTTCGTAAGAGATTTTACTGGGTCTTTCTTCTTTTTTATTCATTTTTTATTGCTTTTTTAATCTAAGAATACTGAAAATAGAGTTATTTTATTTTCAATGATTCTTAAAGGAGGTATTTATTTAGTTTATATTTAATAAGTAAAGAGTTGTAGCCTCGACAGGAATCGAACCTGTATCTAAAGTTTAGGAAACTTCTATTCTATCCATTGAACTACGAGGCCCAAAAGGAGCGCAAATATAACTAAATTTTCTTCTTGCCAAAACCGTGAAAATGCGTGTATTGATTGGTGGTTTTACCCTTTTGTTGTTTTACTGCCGTATGTGTCAGAATATCAAACTATTACAAACCAAACAAAGTAAATTAAACAAAGTTTAAAAAAACTAATTTTATACAAATTCGTTATATTTTTGTCTAAATTGTTAATAAAGAAAGACTAAGCAACTATGCTGCCATCCTGAATAGCCTTATCTGGTTGCACAAAAGATAGTTTCCCATTGTTTTCTCCTGCCATCAGTATCATGCCGTGTGAATCAATACCTTTTATTGTTTTGGGTTGAAGATTTGCCAGCAAAATTACCTGTTTATCTAAAATATCTTCGGGTTTGTAATATTCGGCAATACCTGATACAACTACACGTGTTTCAACACCCGTTTCAAGGGTTAGTTTGAGTAGTTTTTTGGTTTTAGGTACCTTTTCAGCCTTTTTAATGGTGGCAATCCGTAAGTCCATTTTAGCGAAATCTTCAAAATGAACAGGCGCTTTGAAATCAACCGGTTTGCTTTGTTCTGCTTCTGTATTCTCTTTTTTTGTTTGTATAAGTTTATCGATCTGCTTTTGAACGGTCTCATCTTCAATTTTTGAGAAGAGAAACTCAGGTTTACCGATCTGTTGTCCGGGTAAAATTATATCCTCCAAAGCAACTTCATCCCATAGCGTCTTTTTTATATTCAGCATTTGAAGCATTTTGGATGAAGTAAATGGCAAAAAGGGTTCAGACAATACAGCAAGCATGGAACAAATACGCAAACTTATATAGAGTATTGTTTCCACCCTTGCCGGATCTTGTTTAAAAATTTTCCATGGTTCCTGATCCGTTAAATATTTGTTTCCCAACCTGGCCAGATTCATCATTTCATTCAGTGCTTCTCTGAACTTATATACTTCCAAACTGTTTCCAATGGTTTCAGGAAAATTTGTCATTTTTTCCAGCACTTCATGGTCTTCTGCCCTTAACTCGCCTTTTGCTGGTACTTTACCTTTAAAATATTTTTGCGTGAGTATAAGTGTGCGGTTGACAAAATTACCCAATATGGCAAGTAATTCGTTATTATTGCGTGCCTGAAAATCTTTCCAGGTAAAATCATTATCCTTTGTTTCGGGAGCAGCCGCACACAAAACATACCTCAGCACATCTTCCTGCCCCTGAAATTCTTCCAGATATTCATGCAACCATACTGCCCAGTTGCGACTGGTGGAGATTTTATCCCCTTCAAGATTCAAAAATTCGTTGGCTGGCACATTTTCAGGCAATATGTAAGATCCTTCGGCATACAGCATACTTGGAAAAATAATACAATGAAAAACAATGTTATCTTTTCCAATAAAATGTACGAGCTTGCTTTGTTTGTCTTTCCACCAGGGTTCCCAGTTTTTGCCGGTTTTACTACTCCACTCGCGGGTGGCAGATATATAGCCAATAGGTGCATCAAACCAAACATAAAGCACTTTTCCCTCTGCATTTTTTAAAGGAACTTTTACACCCCAATCCAGATCGCGTGTAACTGCTCTGGGCTGCAAACCCTGATCAATCCAGGATTTACACTGTCCGTATACATTCGACTTCCAGTCGTTTTTATGTCCTTCCAGTATCCACTGCGTGAGCATTTTCTCATAATCCTGCAAAGGCAAATACCAATGGGTGGTTTTTTTCATAACGGGTTTCTCCCCACTTAATACAGAGGAAGGATTGATCAAATCTGCTGGACTAAGGGAAGTTCCACAATTTTCGCACTGGTCGCCGTAGGCTTTCTCGTAATCGCAATGGGGGCAGGTACCGGTTATATAGCGGTCTGCCAGAAATTGGTTATTGGCCTGATCGTAATATTGTTCAGATTCTTTCTCGGTAAGTTTTCCTTTTTCGTAAAGGGTTTTAAAAAATGCTGAAGCTGTATCATGGTGGATGGGGGCAGAAGTACGACTGTAAACATCAAAGGAGATACCAAATTTCTCAAAAGAATTTTTGATCATGTTATGATATTTATCTACCACATCCTGTGGTGAAATATTTTCTTTGCGTGCTTTTATGGTGATGGGTACACCATGCTCATCACTTCCTCCTATAAATAAAACTTCGCGTCCCTTCAGACGCAGATAACGCACATAGATGTCTGCTGGAACATATACACCTGCCAAATGCCCGATGTGAACAGGGCCGTTTGCATAGGGCAAAGCTGAAGTTACGGTGTATTTTTTAAAGTCTTTGAATCCCTCCTGATTTTTATCGCTCATAAAATATTTTTCTTCTGTTTTTTATTTACCAATTATAAAGAATCTGCAAATTTATAAAATAGGCCTGAATTCTGATGAAATTATTAAGATACCATAAGAATTAGGTCATCTGCGTATTTTTTTGAAGTGGTTGAAAATTCGAGGCAAAAAAGCAATAACATATGTATTCAACTCGTCGGACGACCTTGAGCCGTCTGACGAGTAATATCATAAGAAATTGAAAATTAGTTTATTAAATTCGTGCTAATGAGTGAAATTTGTGTACAATAACTATTTTATACTGGACTCAAAAACGAAAATCCGGTGAAATCAAACTAAAAACACTGATGGCATTATGATTTTTGAGGCTTGTATTCCATTATTTTTTCAAATAATTGTGGATAATCGAAAGGTTTGGTAATAAAATCATCCAAACCAGCTTTAAAAGCCTCATTACGTGTTTCCTTAAAAGCATCGGCGGTAAGGGCAATAATCGGCACCGAAGCGTTTCTGAATTTTTTGTCTTTGTTCTTCCGGATGGTTTTGGTGGCCTGGTAACCATCAATACCCGGCAACAACAAATCCATAAGGATCAGATCAAAATCCTCTTTATGCAAAATATCAAGTGCTTCTTCTGCTGTTCCCACAATTCGCAAATCAGCTTTCCATTTGTTTTGAATTACTTTTTTGCCAACAAACTGATTCATTTTATCATCCTCTACCAAAAGTATTTTCATACCTTCCAGTGTTTTCCCTTCCGTTACCTTTTTCAGCGTTTTGTCATGCCTGAAATTTGAATCCCCCTCTTCCATTTCGATAAAAAACCTGAATACCGATCCTTTTCCTGGTTGACTTTTGGCTTCAATTTTTCCTCCCTGCAACTCTACCAGTTTTTTGCATATGCTCAAACCCAGTCCACTTCCTCCATATTTTCTTCCGGTATCTACCTCAGCTTGTGTAAATTTTTCGAAAATAGCATCCAGTCTGTTTTCAGAGATTCCAATGCCTGTATCTTTCACCTCAAAGAAAATGCGCTTATCTTTTTTATCATCCGTGTTTTTCTCAATGCTCAGAGACACATTCCCTTTTTCAGTAAACTTCAGGGCATTGGAAAGCATGTTGTATAGAATTTGCTTCAACCGCAATGTATCTGTTCGTAATATATTGGGAACATTTTCGTCAATGTGGGTAATGAGTTCTATGTTTTTTTCATTGGCTTTCACCTCCAACGATTTATATAATTCATGAACAAGAGATCTCAGATCAAAATCTTCATTCTCAAACTGAATATTGCCAGATTCAATTTTGTTGTAATCGAGAATGTCATCAATCAGCCCCAACAAATGACGGGCAGAGAATTTTACGGTTTCCAGATTTTCGAGGTGATCCTGATTCAGATCTTCATGCAACATCAGATCGGTAAGGGAAACCACAGCATTGAGGGGGGTTCTGATCTCATGACTCATCAGGGAAAGAAACTCTGATTGCGCTTTTCTAGCCATTTCTGCCTCTTCCTTTGCTTCTTTCAATTGTTTTTCAGCAAGTCGTTTTTCACTTACATCGCGAATGATAACTTGTATACGTCTTTTATTGTTTACATAGATCCTGGCAAAACTAACTTCTGCGTCAAAAGATTCTCCCTTGCGCAAATGCAACCAGTCAAAATTCTGTGGATCTCCATCACGAACTTTTTTGATGATGTTTTTATATACAGCAGAACTCTTTTCTCCATTATACTGGAGATCGGCACTAACATCAAGGTAAGATTTTTCAAGAAGTTTATTACGTGACATGCCCAGCAGTTCGCAAGCTTTCTGATTACAATCAATGATGGTATCTTTTTCGAGGATAAGAATAGGATCGTAAGATTTTTCAAAAAGTGCTTTGAATTTTTGTTCAGAAGTTTGCAAATTACGCTCTACCATTTTGCGATTGGTAATGTCTTCAATAAACCCCTCCATATAAAAGTCTTTCTCAGAATTTCTCTCATTAACTTTGCGCAAATGAATAACGGTTTGAATGGCACTTTTATCTTTTTTGAGCAGCTCCTTTTCAATTACAAATCGTTCTTTATCACTTTTTACAAGTTGTTTTATAAATCCTTTCTCTTTATTAAAATCAGGAAAGAATGCTTCAGGTTGGTTATTGATATCCATGAGAAAATCTACGGTGTTGTCATATCCAAACATATAGGCGAAAGACTTATTGGCAGATACAAAGGAAAAATTCCGGTCAAGTTTAAAAATGCCCAAAGAAGAATCTTCAAACATCCTGCGGTATTTTTCTTCACTATCGATCAGTCGTTGTTCAACCATGTTGCGCTCATGAATATCGATACAGGTGGAAATAAATCCACCATAGTTGCCATCAATATCAGTAAAAGGTCTGGCATGATTAAGCACCCAGCGGTAATTTGAATACTGGTCTTTTAACCGGTATTCAACAACAAAAGGAATTTTGCTTTTCAAGCTTCGCTGAAAAGCATCGGTAAATATGCGGATATCCTTTGGATGGATAATCTCTGAAAAATCGATTTTTTTCAACTCCGAAAAACTCATCCCGGTAAACTGACACAAAGTTTGGTTGAAATAATTAAATTCTCCTTCCTGATCGCATTGCCAAATCATTACAGGAAAATCTTGCAACAACTTCAGATAAAAATCACGCGCTTTTTGAAGTTTTTCTTCGGCGATTTTGCGCTCGGTGATGTTCTCTTTGATGGCAAGAAAATTAATAATTTGCCCTTCGTTGTTTTTTACCGGACTTATGGTGGCCAATTCCCAAAACATTTTCCCATCCTTGGTTCTGTTCAAAAACTCACCATTCCAGGTATTACCAGACAAAATAGTTTGCCACATTCTGTCATAATCTATTGTCGATTTTTCGTACTTAAGAATGCGGGGGTTTTGCCCGATCACTTCATGGGGTGCAAAACCTGTAACTTCATAAAATCGTGGATTAACATACTCTATTATTCCTTCGGTATCCGTAATGATTATGGAGTTTGAACTTTGCTCGAAAGCCTTTGACAAGCGCAACAGGTGTTCTTCGGTTTTTTTTGTTCGGGTAATGTTGCTTATCGTGGCCCGAATTACCAAAGTATTATCTTTATGAGAAAAAACAGTTTTGCTCTCCAGTTTAATCCACGTTTCATCGCCATTTCTTACACGCAAGCGCAATTGACTAACCTGATTTTCGGATTCATTATCATTCAATCCCTGTAAATGGAAATAAAAAGAATCGCGTGAGTGAAAATTCAGAAACTGAGATAAGTTTTTATTTACAACTTCCGATTTGGGAAACTGCAACATCATGCAAAATGATTGATTCGCCTCCAGGATCAATCCAGTGGTATCCATGATCAGGTAACCCACAGGTGCAAAGTCAAACAAGTCGGTGTATTTATTTTTTTGAGCCTCTAGTTCTGTTTGGGTTTTTAGCATCTCCTCATTCTGCATCTCAAGTTCTATCTGGTGAACTTGTAACTCGTGAAGGAGATTCTTAATATCAGAAACCTGATCTTCGGAATTCAGCTGCTTTTTATCATCCAACTTACGGAGAGTTTCCTCTGCTTTTCTTCTTAATTGCTCTATTTTGTTATCAAAAGACATTCTTAGTTATTTTCCTGAATCATTACATTTTTATTTTCTTCCTGTATCAATGAAAATCAAAATCCTTTCACCAAGTTTTCCCTTTTCATTGATATTGCCAAATGATTGGTTGCAATTCTAACATCGTTTTGAATTGTAGCTATAAAAGTAATTGTTTTTAAGACAAAAGTAAATTTTTATACGCAAAATCGCCCGTTAATCAACCGAAATGTTTGATTTTTGATCATATCAATCAAAAAGGTAATGCAAGAAACTAAAAATGATCTGACGGGCAAGGAACCGACTGTTGAAAACTAAACAAAAAAATGGGGAGAATTCTTTTGAAAATCTTCAGGAATAAACATTTATTAAAATTCTTTGTCAAAAATAACCCTTACCTTTGCATGACAAATTGACATACAAAAGCACATTATTCAGATTTTAATGGAGATACAAAGTATAAAACAAAGATTTGGTATTATAGGTCATTCCCCTGTTCTTGACCGTGCCTTAGATGTAGCAAGGCAGGTGGCACCCACAGATATAAGCGTATTGATAACGGGTGAGAGTGGTGTTGGAAAAGAGGTGTTTCCTAAAATCATTCATCAACTTAGTGCCCGCAAGCATGGACCTTTTATTGCTGTGAATTGTGGTGCCATACCTGAGGGAACAATAGACAGTGAACTTTTTGGACATGAGAAGGGGTCTTTCACAGGAGCACATGAAGCACGAAGGGGATATTTTGAAGTGGTAAATAACGGTACTATTTTTCTTGATGAAGTTGCTGAGCTGCCTTTGCTCACACAAGTACGTTTGCTAAGAGTATTGGAAAGTGGCGAATTCATGAAAGTGGGATCATCCAAAGCACTCAAAACCAATGTAAGGGTAGTAGCCGCTACCAATGTAAATCTGCAGGAAGCCATACAGTCAGGAAAATTTCGTGAAGACCTTTTTTATCGTTTGAATACGGTTCCTATTTACGTACCCCCTCTGCGTGAAAGACAGGAAGACATTATTATGCTGTTTAAAAAGTTTTCCTCTGATTTTGCCGAAAAATACCGGATGCCACCTCTGCAACTCACTCCCGATGCCGAACGGATTTTGCTTAATTACAGATGGCCGGGAAACATCAGACAATTAAAAAATATGGCAGAACAAATTTCGGTGATTGAAAACAACAGGATCATTAGCCCGGAGATCATCCTTAAATACCTGCCTCATGCCGCTGACTCCAACCTCCCGGTTTTGGTCAGCGATCTGAAAAAAAACGAAAACGCTGTCTCTGAACGGGACCTCCTTTATAAAGTCCTTTTCGACATGAAAAAAGATATTGCCGATCTGAAAAAAATCATCGCAGAACTCGATCGCAGCGGTTTGGTCAGCGGAGACTTTCAACAAGAAAATCCACAACTTATAAAAAGCCTTTATAATACATTGGAAGATCATCAAAACGAAAATATTGTCAGAAACCCTACAAATGAAAAATCACAAAACCGGCAGGACGATCTCCATCAGATCATTGAAAACTATGAAGAGGAAACTTCTTCAATAGGTGAAGAAAATCTTAGTATACAGCATAAAGAGAGAGATTTGATCGTAAAAGCATTACAAAAGCACAACGGAAGAAGAAAAAGGGCAGCACAAGAATTAGGAATCAGCGAAAGAACACTTTACAGAAAAATAAAAGAATATGATATTCGCTATTGATGAAAAAATATTTCAGAAAAAACAAATGGACCCAACCTTAACGGTGGTTTTTCGTAAGACAAATAACAGGCAATCCATATTTTTCTTTGTATCAAGGTATATTTTTTGTGAATAGAAAAACCTGAAAGAAATTTTTATAGTGATAAGTTCCTATTTGCAGAGCAATAACAATCCTGTTTTTATAGTTAGAAAAGATAAAACAAAAATGCCAAAAATAACATTGCTGATTTTCAGCATTCTCTCTCTTTTCCTGCTTTCCCGATGTGGGGTATACTCCTTTACCGGCGCTTCCATACCTGTGGAAGCCGAAACTTTTTCTGTAGATTATTTTCAAAACAACGCACCCCTGGTTCAACCCACTCTCAGCCAAATCATTACTGATGCACTTAAAGATCAACTTTCACGACAAACTAACCTACAACTTGACAATACAACAGGCGATCTTCATTTTGAAGGCAGCATTACCGGATACAATGTAAGACCTCAGTCAATTGGTGCAGATGACCAGGCTGCACAAAACAGACTCACCATAACGGTGAGAGTAAATTTTTATAACGAATACGAACCCGAAAGTAATTTCGAACAATCTTTTTCCCGGTTTTACGACTATGATAGCCAACGAAGCCTTGCCGAAGTAGAAGCACAAGCCATTGAAGATATTACAGAAGCTTTGGTAGAAGATATTTTTAACAAAGCGGTGGTAAACTGGTAACCTAATTTCTTATGCAGGATCAACAAAAGTTTCTGGAAATTATTACAAATCCTTACCAACTGGATAAAAACACACTGGATTTTTTACAAAAAATCAGTGATCAATATCCTTATTCCCAAAGTGTTCAGGTTTTGTTGGCAAAAAATATTCAGGAATTTGACAAATTAGAATTCGAAAAACAAGTAAACAAAGCCTCTGCTTATAGTATTGATAGAAGAAAATTCCAACGCTACATCTCCGAAAAAGACAAGAACCAATCTGCTAAAATCGCTGAAAATCTAATTCTTTCGCAAGTTGCCGACCAGGATCAAAAAAAACAGACCAAACCTGAAAACATAGGAAAAGAGCACAAGCAATCGCTGCTGGAAATTGTAAGAAAACGATTAAGAGACATTAGCGAAAGAAAACAAACCGAACCCAAAGAACCAAAACAAAACGAAAAAGGGGTGTTTAATGATCTCACAGAACAAAAACAAGAAACCCCTTTAACGGATATACCCGATAAAACAGAGAATATAGGGAGAAGGGAGAACATTCCAGCAAATGAATTAACTTTTGAGGTTGACTGGGATCAACTTCAACAAAGTGATAAACCTTTCTCTTTTGCTCCTGAAAGATATAAAAAATACCAGCGAGCGTTTGCTGAAAACACAAAAGAAGAGAAAAAAACTGATGACCTGCAGGAATTTTCGGAATCCCCTGAACAAGGAATTGCCCAAAAGAAAGAAGAACAAACAAATGTAGTCAGAGAAGAGACAACCCAGGCCTCACCTGATGCTAAAAAAGAAACAACAGAACTTCCTGGAGAGAATAATACATCTCCGGAAGTTTCTCAAGAGAAGTCTAAAGAACAACATATTGGCGAACCTGAAGATACGAAAGAAAAAACCGATCATGATTTTATAAAAGAAGGTACTCCAGAATCTTTCAACGAAATTGAAAAACAAAAAAAAGAGAACAAGAAAACTGAAATCGATACAGAAGAATCAAACAAAGAGATAAAAACAACAGAAATTGATCAGACAATTGAACAAGATATTCACAAAGAAACTGTTGAGAAGAAAATACATTCCCCGGAAACATCATTTGAACGGGTGAAAGGTTTACACAGAAAAAAACCTGACATTAATGAACTCATCGACAAGTTTTTAAAAGAAGAACCAAGGATTAAAGTGCAGAAAGATCTCCCCGACGGGCAAGAAGATCTTTCTGCCCCCAGTACCAGTGAAGATCCTCAACTAGCCACAGAAACCCTCGCGAATGTATACCTGAAACAAGGAAATAAAAAAAAGGCGCTGGATATATATGAAAAATTATGTTTGAAATTTCCGCAAAAAAGCAGTTACTTTGCAAAAAAAATCATTGAAATAAAAAACGAACTAAATTCTTAAAATAGAAAAAATAATGGGATTATATGTATTATTATCTGTTCTGATCCTGATAACCTGTATTTTATTAGTACTTATTGTACTGGTTCAGAACTCTAAAGGTGGCGGACTGGCATCCAATTTCGCCTCTAACAATCAAATTATGGGCGTAAGAAAAACAACTGACTTTTTAGAAAAAGCTACCTGGACACTAGCCATTGTACTTTTGTTTTTAACCCTTACCTCTACTTTTGTAATACCCAGAGGACAGGTTGCAGAAACACCCCAAAGCGAAGTAAGAGACAGAATACCCATGACTCCGGCTCCCGACTTTGGCGACGCACCAGAGACACAGCAACCACAATCGGAAGAAGTACCCGAAATTCCCGATCTGGAAGAAGAGCAGTAAATCGCTTCTTTTTCTTTTCCTCGCCTACTTTTGGAAAACTATATCACCAGTGTCAGATTGTCATTCAGTCTGACACTTTTTTTTTATAGCCATGCCATAAACTACAAAAATGACATGGAAAAGGTTTTTTTTCGCTTTGGCACAAAAAATGACTAATGCCAGGTGGTTTGAAAAAACAAAGAAAAATAATATACTTTCTTTAATCTTTAAAATTATTGTTTAACAAATTAAAATTGAGTAAAATGGCAAACATAAGTATTAAACCTTTAGCAGATCGCGTATTGGTAGAGCCTGCTCCCGCAGAAGAAAAAACATCCGGTGGGATTATTATTCCTGACACTGCCAAAGAAAAACCACAAAAAGGAACTGTTGTGGCAGTGGGTCCGGGAACCAAAGACGAACCCCTCCAGGTAAAAGAAGGTAACTCGGTATTGTATGGAAAATATTCTGGTACTGAGATCAACATTGACGGAAACGACTATCTCATCATGCGTGAATCAGATATTTACGCCATTTTGGGATAAATCAAAACAAAAGAACAAAACAATTATTAATATTTAAATAAAAATTAGTTATGGCAAAAGATATAATTTTTAATATTGAAGCAAGAACAGCACTGAAAAGTGGTGTTGACAAGCTTTCTAACGCGGTAAAAGTAACCCTTGGACCCAAAGGAAGAAATGTGATCATTGACAAAAAATTTGGTGCTCCTACCATTACCAAAGATGGTGTAACAGTAGCCAAAGAAATTGAACTGGAAGATGCTGTTGAAAATATGGGCGCGCAAATGGTAAAAGAAGTTGCCAGCAAAACTGCTGATGTAGCAGGTGATGGTACTACTACCGCCACCGTTTTGGCACAATCTATTTTCAATACTGGATTGAAAAACGTTACCGCAGGTGCCAATCCTATGGATTTGAAAAGAGGTATCGACAAGGCCGTAGAAAAAGTGATCGAAAACCTCAGAACCCAAAGCAAAGAAGTTGGTGACAGTATAGACAAAATTGAGCAGGTGGCTACCATCTCTGCCAACAACGACGCCAGCATTGGTAAACTTATTGCCGAAGCAATGGGGAAAGTCAAAAAAGAAGGTGTCATTACCATTGAAGAAGCAAAAGGTACAGAAACAGAAGTGAAAATTGTGGAAGGTATGCAGTTCGACCGCGGATACATATCTCCTTACTTCGTTACTGATACCGAAAAAATGGAAACCGTTTTTGAAGATCCCTATATCCTGATCCACGACAAAAAGATCAGCACCATGAAGGATTTTCTGCCCATCCTTGAAAAAGCCGTTCAAAGCGGTAAACCGCTGTTGATCATTTCAGAAGATGTTGATGGCGAAGCTTTGGCTACTTTGGTAGTAAACAAACTTCGTGGCTCTTTGAAAATTGCTGCTGTGAAAGCACCCGGTTTTGGTGACCGCAGAAAAGCAATGCTCGAAGATATTGCTATTCTTACCGGAGGTACTGTTATCAGTGAAGAACAAGGGTATAAACTGGAACAAACTGACCTTTCTCAATTGGGTAGAGCAGAAAAAATAACCATCGACAAGGATAATACAACCATTGTAAGTGGTAAAGGCGATCCTGAACTTATCAAAGCACGTGTAAACCAGATCAAATCTCAGATCGACAACACTACCAGCGACTATGATAAAGAAAAACTGCAGGAAAGACTTGCAAAACTTGCCGGAGGTGTTGCTGTATTGTATGTGGGTGCTGCCAGCGAAGTGGAAATGAAAGAGAAAAAAGACCGCTTTGATGATGCTTTGCATGCTACCCGGGCAGCTGTTGAAGAAGGTATTGTTCCCGGTGGTGGTATTGCTTACCTCAGATGTCTGGAAGCGATTACTACACTTGAAGGTGACAACCAGGACGAAACAACTGGTATCAATATTGTGAAAAAAGCACTCGAAGAACCTCTCCGACTGATTGTTTCCAATGCTGGTATTGAAGGTTCCATCATCGTACAAAAAGTAAGAGAAGGAAAAGAGGATTTCGGTTTCAATGCCCGCACCGAAACCTATGAAAACCTTTACCAAAGTGGTGTAATAGACCCCACCAAAGTAACCCGCGTAGCATTGGAAAATGCAGCCTCTATCGCTGGTATGTTGCTTACTACCGAATGCGTACTGGCAGAAATAAAAGAAGATAAACCAGAAGCACCTATGAACCCCGGAATGGGTGGAATGGGCGGAATGGGCGGAATGATGTAAAAACCCATCTTACCGAACATCATATTTCTCTCAAAGAAAAAACCCGGTTGCTTATGCACCGGGTTTTTTTATGATTCCAAATTTTTATTTTATCCGAAGGGGATATTTTATGAAGCATCCTGCCCAAATCATTCAAACATCTGAGCAAAAACAGGTGTTCTTTGATTGCACCCAAATATCATTCAAGGTTCCACATATATTTGCGTATCTCCAGCTATAACAATATCACCGGGTTTTATTTTTGCCCTTTTACGGGTGTCGACTTTATCATTTACTTTTATTAAACCCTGATCTATCATTATTTTTGCCTCGCCTCCTGTACTGCTTATGTTGAGAATTTTAAGCAGTTTAAATAATTCTATAAAATCACCATTCAAAGGAAATCTGATCTGCTGCATAATTTAATCCTCATTTTCTGTAATGATGATCTTCTCAATTTTATCTCCCTGCTCAATCTGATCAATCACTTCCAACCCTTCATATACCTTACCAAAGCAGGTGTGTTTGCGGTCAAGGTGTTGTGTGTTTTGCCGGCTGTGGCAAATAAAAAACTGTGAACCACCTGTGTCTCTTCCGGCATGGGCCATAGAAAGAACACCCCGGTCGTGGTATTGATTGCCTCCTTCTAGCTCACAGGGAATTGTGTAACCCGGACCACCAGAACCTGTTCCGTAAGGACATCCACCCTGAACAACAAAATCCGGAATCACACGATGAAATGTCAATCCATCGTAAAACCCTTTTCGCGACAGGTCTACAAAGTTCTTTACCGTTTTAGGTGCATCTTTTTCATAAAAATTTACTTTCATCAAACCTTTTTCGGTATGTATTTCTGCATTGATCATAAAAAACTATTTTTCTTTTCTTTTGCACTATTGCAAAGGCAAACCTAACAAAAATTTATTTGTAAACATAATTTTTTAATACCCAAACATAAAATCTACGCCCAAATATCCTTCATGCTACAGAACTACCTTTTAAAATTCGAAAGCTTTGTCTTTGACGATTTCTTATCAAAGACACAAAAAGTAAGCGTTTTCTTGCTGACACTATTTATATTTTATAAACATACGCTCTGTTGAAGGTTATCTGCCATACATTTACTAATTTCGCAAATCGAAAAATCAAATATCAAATCTGCAAAATGGAATATAATTTTAACGAAATTGAGCCCAAGTGGCAAAAATACTGGATCGAAAATCAAACGTATAAAACAGAAACAGACCCATCTCGCCCAAAATACTATGTGCTGGATATGTTTCCTTATCCCTCTGGCGCCGGCCTTCATGTAGGTCATCCTCTGGGGTACATCGCCTCTGATATCTACACCCGGTACAAAAGGCAAAAAGGTTTTAACGTGTTGCATCCAATGGGTTATGATGCCTATGGTCTTCCTGCCGAACAATATGCCATTCAAACAGGACAACACCCAGCCATTACTACCGAAAAAAACATCAAAAGATACCGCGAACAATTAGACAAAATCGGGTTCTCTTTCGATTGGAGCCGCGAGGTCCGCACTTGTGATCCGAAATACTATAAATGGACACAGTGGACATTTATTCAACTCTTTACCCATTATTTCGACAACACCACCCAGAAAGCAAAACCCATTGCCGAACTGATATCAACGTTCGAAAAACAAGGAAATAAAGGCCTGGATGTGGCATGCGACCAAACAAACCCTTTTTCTGCCAGCGACTGGCAAAAAATGAACGAAAAACAACAACAGCAGATATTGATGAACTACCGGCTGGCATATCTCGCAGATACTATGGTAAATTGGTGCCCCGCACTCGGTACAGTGCTGGCAAACGACGAGGTGAAAGAAGGTTTTTCGGTGAGAGGGGGACATCCGGTAGAAAGAAAAAAAATGAAACAATGGTTTTTGCGCATCACCGCCTATGCCGAAAGACTTTTACAAGGGCTGGATAGCGTTGACTGGAGTGAATCATTGAAAGAAATTCAAAAAAACTGGATCGGAAGGTCTGAAGGCGCTACAATCTTTTTCTCCCTGAAAGATCATGAAGGATCCCTGGAAGTTTTTACTACACGCCCCGACACCATTTTTGGCGCTACTTTTATGGTTATTGCCCCGGAGCACGAAGCCGTTGATAAAATTACCACTGAGCCATTCAGAGATAAAGTAAATGAGTACATAAAAATGGCCAAAACCAAATCGGAACGCGAACGCATGGCAGAAGTGAAAACCGTGAGCGGGCAGTTTACCGGAGGGTATTGTGAACACCCGTTCTCTGGTGAATCAATACCTGTTTTTATTGCAGATTATGTACTTGCCGGATATGGAACCGGAGCCATTATGGCAGTGCCGGCGCACGATAGCCGCGACTATAATTTTGCCAGGCATTTTAACCTACCCATCGTTGAAGTGGTAGAAGGTGGAAATATTGAGGAAGAATCTTATGATGCCAAAGAAGGTAAACTGATCAATTCTGACTTTTTAAACTCCCTGGATGTTCCTCATGCCATTCAGACTGCCATCGCCAAACTGGAAGAGAAAGGCATTGGAGAAAAGAAAATAAATTTCCGCCTGCGCGATGCCATTTTCAGCAGACAAAGATACTGGGGTGAACCATTTCCGGTTTATTACAAAGAGGGAGTACCCTATATGTTGCCGGAAGAAAAGTTACCCCTGGAACTACCGGAGGTAGATAAATATCTGCCCACAGAATCAGGCGAACCCCCGCTGGCCAGGGCAAAAAACTGGCAAACAGAACAGGGATATCCGCTGGAAACCAACACCATGCCAGGTTTTGCCGGATCAAGTGCCTATTACATCAGGTATATGGACCCTCATAACCAGACACAACTCGTTTCTGAAAAAGCAATCAACTACTGGCAGGATGTTGATCTTTATATCGGAGGTGCAGAACATGCCACAGGACACCTTATCTATTCAAGGTTCTGGAACAAATTCCTCTGTGACATCGGAGTAAGCAAAAAACAAGAACCCTTTAAAAAACTCATCAACCAGGGGATGATACAAGGAAGGTCTAATTTTGTTTACCGAATCAAAGGAACACAAAAATTCGTTTCTTACAATCTGAGAAAAGAATATGATACTATGCCCATTCATGTAGATGTAAATATTGTAGACAATGACCTTCTGGATATCGATGCTTTCAAAAAATGGAACCCCGAATACAAAGATGCTGAATTTATGCTCGAAGAGGGGAAATATATTTGTGGATGGGAAGTGGAGAAAATGTCGAAATCATTCCATAATGTAGTAAACCCCGACGATCTGATTGAAAAATATGGCGCCGACACACTCCGCCTTTATGAAATGTTTCTCGGCCCTCTGGAATACGCCAAACCCTGGGATACAAAGGGTATCGAAGGAGTTTTCAGATTCATCAGAAAACTCTGGCGCCTTTTCCATAACGAGCAAAATGAACCCGATATATCTGATCAGAAACCCACTCCGGAAGAGTTGAAAGTACTGCATAAAACCATCAAAAAGGTAGAGGAAGATATCGAACGCTTTTCATTTAATACCGGGGTAAGTTCATTTATGATCTGTGTAAATGATTTGTCGGACATGAGGTGCAACAAACGGAGTATACTCTCCCCCCTTGCCATCCTCATCTCATCCTTTGCACCACACCTTGCAGAAGAATTATGGCATCTGTTGGGAAATACATCAAGCGTTGTCAATGCCTCTTTTCCTGCCTGGAAAGAGGAATACATTGCAGAAAACACCATTCAATATCCGGTTTCATTTAATGGCAAAACACGTTTCAAAGTTGATTTGCCTGCAGATGCATCACCAAAAGAAATAGAAAAAACCGTATTAACCATGAAGGAAGCAGAAAAGTGGTTGCAGGGCAAAACCCCTAAAAAAGTAATTGTAGTACCCGGAAGGATTGTAAACGTGGTTGTTTGAGTATATCAATATTTTTTCTCAATCCCGGAAAATAGTTTGAACAAACCTTTGGAATATTTTTTGTTTTATGATTGAAAACAACGAAAAATGAAACCCTGATTTTTTCGTTTATATCATAAAACTATGAAAAACATCTCATTATTTGTTTTGAAGGTTGGATGGAATAAAGTTTCAACCCTTCCCCTATTTCTCCTTTTATCCTTACCCCTTTCGGCGCAGGATTATCGCCAGTGGGAAAACAATGCGTTTCAAAAAGGTGAGAAAATGCATTACCGCGTTTTTTACAACAGCATGCTAACCGGCAACGTAAAAGCCGGAGATGCTTCCCTAAGCATAAAAAGTAAACCCGAGATGGTAAGAAACCGCAAAACAATGCACATCAAAGCCGAAGGAAATACACGAGGTGCATTCAGTTTCTTTTTCAAGGTGATGAATCGTTATGAAACTTTTATTGATGAACAGGCAATTGTACCGATCCTTTTCAGGCAAAACCTGCGCGAGGCAAAATACAGGAAAAATCAAACCATCTATTTCAACCAGGAAAATAATTATGCTATTGTAGATAATGAGATCGTAAA
Organism: uncultured Bacteroidales bacterium; assembly: GCA_964589855.1. Taxonomy (GTDB): domain Bacteria; phylum Bacteroidota; class Bacteroidia; order Bacteroidales; family UBA7960; genus SKVR01. The sequence continues at coordinate 11,958 of CAZPVB010000003.1, read as the reverse complement.
AACAACTGAAAATGTTCAGGATATTATCTCTTCCCTTTATTTTATGCGTACCTACAACTTTGATACGGCAAAGGTAGGCGATGTATACAACATTCAATTCCTGCTCAACGATAGCGTACACGTATCACGCATCCTGTTTGAAGGGCGTGAAAAAATTAAAACCAAAAAAGGCAGCTTTCATACACTGCGCTTCAGACCCGAAGTGCTTATTGGTGATGTATTCAGTCAGGAATACCCTATGACCCTATGGGTCTCTGATGATAAAAATAAAATTCTGATTGCCGCTAAAACTGAAATTATTGTGGGAAGTCTGAGAATGGAAATTACAGACTACTCAGGTTTGAAAAATCCATTAACTTCGCTTACTGAAAATTAAATGCAAAAAAGGTCTTTCAGAATACACAAGATCACATTCCCAAATAAAAAAACCCAACTTATGAAAACAATTCTTTCCATCGCCCTGGAAGCCTCCGAAGCAATTCTTGATATTTACAGAAACAATGAAACCCATATTAACTATAAAGCAGACGATTCTCCACTAACACAGGCAGACCGCAATGCCCATAAGATCATCCATAGGCGGTTGAAAGAAAATTACCCGGAAATACCTGTCCTTTCGGAAGAAGGTAACATACCTCATTACGATGAAAGAAAAAAATGGGACGAGTTTTGGCTGGTCGATCCCCTCGACGGAACCAAGGAATTTATTAAAAGATCAGGTGAGTTTACTGTAAACATTGCTCTTATCAGACAAGGTAAACCTGTATCAGGGATTGTTCATGTTCCCACACAAGGTCTTTCTTATTTTGCCGAAAATCAAAAAGCATACATGCTAAAAGGTGATGATATAAGCAGAAAAGAACCAATAAAAACACGCAAAACCAACACAGAGCATCTTATTATTGCCGGTAGCCGCGATCATGCGGGTCCTGGGTTAGAAGCTCTTTTGGATAAAAACCCACAGGCTACCCTGAAAAGCATGGGAAGCTCATTAAAATTTTGCCTTGTGGCAATGGGTGAAGCGGATATTTACTACCGCGACCTTCCGACCATGGAATGGGACACCGCCGCCGCACAAGCTGTTGTAGAAGCTGCCGGAGGAATCGTAATGGATGAATCAGGGCAACCGCTCACCTACAATAAGGAATCTGTCAAAAACCCCTACTTTATTGCGCTGGGCGACAAAAATTTTGACTGGAAAAAGATCTTCTGATTAATTTTTCCATTCATAAAAAACCTAATCTTTTCTCCTTTAGATGCCATTTTATTTTTGCTGATAAATAACATTTCTCTCTTTCAGGTAATCCATTACAAAATGGAAATTATCGCTGTCCATACCAATGAGTTCGGGAGGAAATACACCTTTGCCTGAAAACTTATTCTGAAGGATCAACTCCGCATGAGCAGTTGCGGTAAACCCCGTTGTACGCGCCATGGATGTAAGTTTAGACTTTTCATCATACTCGTCGTATAAATCAAAAATAATAGATTCTTCTTTCCCATCTATTTCTCCCTGCGCTGTAATTCGCATAACGGTAAACTCTTTTTCATTGGGGTTCAATTGCCAATCGTTGATCAATATTCTGCTGGTAAAATCAATAGGCCGTATGGAGGTATTTTTAATAGAGATGGGTTCTTTATCAAAAAATCCTGCTGTTTTTAAAGCCTGTATCAGTTGTATATGCCCCGGATAGCGCAATGTTTTTTCTTTCATGTTCGGAATATGCGATAAGTTTTTCAACAGCGAACGCAATCCATCGGTATAAAAAGCTTCGAGTGTTCCTACATTGTCAAAAAACATCAACTCTGGCTCACTCATGGCTGGTTTGGTCATCAATCTGCCTTTTTCTGTGTAACGCGCAGGGCGCGTGTATTCCTCCACAACATCTACAGGAGAGAAGGGTGCTTTATAATTAAACGGATAAATCTTTATTTTCGGTAACCCCCCCACAACATATTCAAAACTATGGATATCCATTTTTTCGTTCAAATAACCCGCAATGAGATTTGGCATACCGGGTGCCACACCACAATCGGTTATGGCAGTAACCCCTTTTTTAGCAGCCAGGGTATTCAGATCCATATAATCTTCGGGCATAAATGAAATATCCACAATGTTTTTGCCGGCTTCTATCACGTTTTTTACCAGATCATAACCCATAAAACCTGGTACTGCCGAAACAACCAGTTCGAAATCAGATACAAGTTCTGTGATCATGTCTTCATTCATAAGGTTGACGGGTGATACCTTTACAGGATAATTCTCCTTAAGGAAGTTCAACGACTTTTCATCAATGTCGGCGGCGGTAACATCATGGCGGGCAGAAAGATCGATGGCAATTGCTTTTCCGACCATTCCTGCTCCAAGAACTAAAATTTTACTCATAACATTAGATTTTTTAAAGGGTGAAAATGAATAAAAATATCCCGGTTAGAAAAAAATAAATCTTCAGCAAAGTGTCATTAGCTGCAGGATTTATGCTTTCAGTCTGTTGTTTTCCAATCTACGGGAACACTCATCTGATTAAATTGATATCACTTCATTAATAAGGAGGAAAAAATAAGGGAAAAGGTTTAATTTTGTTGCAGAGAATGATATTTTTGCGCTTCAGCCCATCAAATTTTTATGCAATTACACAACTCCTCATCCGATGTTTTTTCCCGACGGAAAATTTCCGTTATTTTCTTTATGGTACTCATTGGTCTTATATATCTGTCACGATTATTTTACATTCAGGTAGTCGACCATAGGTATAAGATTTTTGCCAGCAGTAATGTTCAAAGAGTTATTACAGATTATGCCGCCCGGGGGCTTATTTATGATCGCAACGGCGAATTACTTGTTTACAACGATCCCTATTATGACTTGATGGTTATCCCAGGGCAGGTAGGCGACATAGACACCACGGAGTTTATTACTCTTCTTGATATCACCCATGAACAATATGAGAAAAGAATGATCGCTGCAAGGCAATATAGCCCCTATAAACCCACTCTTTTCGAAAAACAGATACCCAAAGACCAATACGCCGTCATTCAGGAAAAACTATTCAAATTCCCGGGATTTTATGTCCAACCCCGCACATTAAGAAAGTACCCCCATAATATTGCAGCACATACGTTTGGATATGTGGGTGAAGTGGGGAAAACCACCATCGAAAGAGACCCCTACTACAGAATGAGCGATTACATTGGCATTTCGGGTATAGAAAAACATTATGAAGAAATTCTTCGAGGTAAAAAAGGCAGCAGGGTGGTTCTGGTAGATGCTTACAACCGCGATATAAGTTCTTTCCAGGATGGAAGGTATGATACAATGGCGGTGGCAGGTACAGATATTTATACTTCTCTCGACCTTCAATTGCAAATGTACGGCGAAAAACTGCTACAAAACAAAAGGGGCAGCATTGTAGCCATTGAACCCTCTTCAGGTGAAATACTTGCCCTGGTTACTTCACCAGGTTACGACCCTAACCTGCTGGTAGGCAGGGTCAGATCCAGAAATTATCGCCATCTGCAGCAAGATACTGTAAAACCTTTATTTAACCGGGCACTGATGGCCAGTTATCCTCCCGGTTCTGTTTTTAAAATTGCCAATTTCCTCGCAGGGTTACAGGAAGGAGCCATTACAGAACATTCAAAATATTCCTGCCCTGGTTACTATTACAGCGGTGGCATAACAGTAAAATGCAGGTCGCATCCTTCTCCGGTAGATGTAAAAAGTGCCGTCAAACACAGTTGCAATACGTTCTCCTGCATACAGTTCCGCAACCTACTGGAATTAAACAAGTTCGAATCTATTCAGCAAGCACTCACCACATGGCACGATCACATGGAAAGTCTGGGTTTTGGGCGAACCTTTAACAGTGATTTGCCTTATGAACTCAGTGGGCAACTTGGCAGTTCCGGTTATTATGATCAAATTTATGGCTCTAATGGATGGAGAGCGCTTACAGTCATTTCCTTAGCAATAGGACAAGGCGAGATCGGTACCACTCCTCTTCAGCTGGCAAACCTGGCAGCCATTGTGGCCAATAGAGGATACTACTTTACCCCCCATATTGTGAAAGCTACAGAAAATATTTTAAAACTCAATGCCAAATATCTTGATCCTATACAAACAACCATTGACTCTGTTCATTTTGAAACACTTGCTGAAGCAATGCTGGAAACTGTTGAGACAGGAACAGGTCGATTCTCCAGAATTCCTGACATACTTATGGCAGGAAAAACAGGAACAGTTCAAAACCCTCATGGTGAAAATCATTCCGCATTTGTATCTTTTGCCCCTTTCGATAATCCCAAAATTGCCATTGCCGTTATTATAGAAAATGCAGGTGGTGGATCAGCATGGGCAGCGCCCATTGCCAGCTTAATGACAGAAAAATATCTGACCGGTGAAATAAAAAGATCATGGTTTGAACAACGGATTCTTGATGCCAAATTTTTAACTTTCGGAACCAACAGTGATAACGAATAGGATTTCCGTTTTTTATTTGCTTTTAATTTGATTAAACAGGTTATATGAAAACACAATTCGACTTTTTTTCGCGCCTGGATAAACCCACCATATTTATCTATCTTCTTCTAGTTGTTATAGGTTGGATCAACATTTATGCCGCTGAATATAACGAAAACTACACCAGCATCCTTAACTTCAGTCAAAGCTATGGCAAACAATTTATCTGGATTGTAACAGCAATCGTATTGGCGATAATTGTTTTAACAATTGATGCTAAGTTCTTTTTTGCCTTTGCTTATGTGCTTTTCGGAGTCTCCATTATCTTGCTCATAGGGGTTCTATTTTTCGGCACCGAGATCAATGCCTCAAAATCCTGGTTTCAAATAGGAGGTATTGCCATACAACCGGCAGAGTTTACCAAGTTTACCACAGCATTGGCCATGGCACGTATCATATATGATAACCGAAGCCGCACACGCAATATGAGAGCACTCATAAAGCCATTGGCTATCATGCTATTACCCATATCTCTTATCTTTCTTCAAAACGATACGGGTACTACTTTGGTGTTTTTTGCTTTTATAATTGTTCTCTACCGTGAAGGATATCTTCCCGGTATCATTCTTATTCTGGGAATTATTTCGGCAGGTTTGTTTATACTTACCCTCATATTCAATGAATATTATGTGATGGCATTTATTTCCATTTCGGGAATCATTACTGGCATCTTAATGAGAAAAAAGCAGGGTGCAATAAGACAAATAATTCTGATTCTGATCGTCATGAATGCATATGTATTCTTTGTCAGTTATGTTTATGATGAAGTTTTGCAACCTCACCAGAAAAACCGAATTGCCGTTTTGATTGATGAAACAGTTGATACCCGTGGGGCAGGTTATAACCTTCATCAATCGAAAATAGCCATTGGTTCGGGTGGGCTATGGGGTAAGGGATTTTTGGAAGGGACACAAACCAAATTTAACTTTGTACCCGAACAAAGTACCGATTTTATTTTTTGTACCGTAGGCGAAGAATGGGGTTTTTTGGGTAGTTTTGTACTCATTTCTTTATTTCTTTCATTACTTGTCAGACTAACAATGTTAGCTGAAAGGCAAAAATCATCTTTTAGCCGCATTTTCGGTTATTCTCTGGTGTCTGTTTTGTTCTTTCATTTTATGATCAATATAGGTATGACCATAGGGCTTATGCCTGTTATTGGCATTCCATTGCCATTTATCAGTTATGGAGGCTCCTCACTGTGGTCGTTCACTATTTTTCTGTTTACCTTTTTAAAACTAGATTCAAAAAGACTTGAATTAATGTAAAATACAAAATATATGCACATCGCATTGTTTGGAAGAGGGTTCAATCCTGAATTTTTCCCGGTCATTCAAAACATGGTTACCACCATGGAAAATCATAAGGTGGGTTTCCTGATTTATGATAAGTTTTTTGAGTTTTTGAAGGGCAATATCCGCTTTCAAAATGATATAAAAGTTTTTGAAAACCACCACCAACTCTCATCTTCTGTTTCGTGCATGATTAGCCTTGGAGGCGACGGAACTCTTCTGGACACCTTACCTCTGATAAGAAATTCTGGTATTCCGGTACTGGGAATCAACACAGGGCGCCTGGGATTCCTTTCTTCTGTTTCAACAGATGAGATGGAATCTTCTGTAAAAGAACTTCTGGAGAAAAAATACCAGGTCGAACAACGATCGTTGCTTTACCTGGATAGCGGACCGGCGAAACTTTTTGATGCCTTTCCCTATGCCCTCAATGAAGTTACTCTTATTAAACGCGACAATACAACCATGATCGCCATCAGTGCTTTCGTAAACGGAAAATATCTGAACACCTACTGGGCAGATGGGCTTATGGTAGCAACACCCACCGGATCTACAGGATACTCTCTAAGTTGTGGTGGCCCCATTATTTCTCCCGATTCCGAGAATTTTATCATCACTCCTATCGCTTCTCACAATCTTACCGTTCGCCCCATCGTTATCAAAGATAATTCACTGATAAAATTCAGGGTGGAAGGACGTATACAAAGTCATTTGATCGTAATGGACTCACGAACCCTTCCTCTGGAAAAATCCATGGATCTGTTTATAAAAAAAGCAGATTACAAGATCAATCTCATTAATACAGGACAGAAGGATTTTTTTACAACCATACGAAACAAATTGGCATGGGGGTTTGATAAAAGAAATTAAAGAGGTTGTTCGAGATTCAGAAGTTTTAAAATAAAGCATGCAAGTTATTTAAACCTTAATTCGTGCTTGCAAGAAAACGCCAATTGCTGCGTTGGGCTTGTCTTCAAAACAGTCATTTACGAAAAGTAAACTCCTGTTTTTCATCCATAGCCCGCCTTGTACCTGACGTTTTCTTTATCAAGTACATGTGAAAATGACGAGTTTTCTTGCCGAAACTAATTAATTCAATCTTTTGGCAATTTTTTTTTTACTTTTGTATACCAATACTTTTAAATAAAAAATCATTCTGGAATGCGTAGTCCTGCATTTTATTTTTTATTCTGCCTCTTTTTCCTTTTCGTGCATTCCAACGCAGATGCACAAAGATGGAAAAGAGAAAGACACCATTTGATCTTTGGGACAGGCGCTGCCGGTTTTATGGGTGAACTGGGCGGGGCCGATGACATTGGAAGCAATGGAATAAAAGATTTCGACATCGAATCGGTAAGACCCTCTTTCATGGCAGGATACCGCTACATGCTTTTAAAAGATGTTGGTCTGGCAGGTACCCTTTCTACGGGTTTTATATCCGGCGATGATAAAAACACTTCCGAGCCTTTCAGAAGCAACCGCAATATCAATTTTCGCTCAACTGTTATCGAACTGGCAGTGAAAGGGCAGTATTACTTTTTTGATATGGAAAGACAAGGAGCCAGGCATCGCAGGATTACAGGGTCCAGGGGTGTAAGGGGTAGTTTTAGTTTCTCCGCTTATGCATTTGGTGGCATTGCAGGTTTTTATTTCAATCCGCAGGGTTATTTTGAATCATCTAATTACGCTGGTGGTAGTGTTAATCAGGAAGACCTCCCTCAGGATGGATGGTACTATCTGAGAAACCTTCATACGGAAGGCCAGGGTTATTTCCCTACCAGGAAAACCTATTTGCCTGTTTCTGTTTCCATCCCCTTTGGCATTGGAGCCATGATTCATATTAACAGAAATATTTCCGTGGGCATCGAGTACGGTTATCGCAAAACTTTTACGGACTACATGGATGATGTAAGTACTACTTATGTAAATCAAGATATCTTTCAGGAAATTTTTCCCGACAACCCGGGAAGAAGAGCATTGGCTGAATATTTTTCCAACCCCTCTGTTAATAGCCTTGAAAAAAGTGTTACTGCCCCCGGACAACAAAGAGGAAACCCATACAATACGGATGTTTATATGTTTAGTTTTATAACTTTATATTATAAATTCCCTGATCTCAGAAGACCTTATGGTGTGCCACGTTTCTAAAAGAATTGTGGTTTTCATAGCAATCAAAAATCGACATAAAATAAAGCCTATCCAATTGCGTTTTTCAAAAGCAGAATTATTCTGGTATATGTTGTTTATTTTGAAGATGCTAAACTTTTGAAAAAACTCCTTGTCATGGCCGAACATATTTTCTCTGGAAAATTATATGGTAAGTATATCCTTATTTTAATGATCTTTATTCATATTTTCCCATTTAATACACATGCCCAAAAAAGCGAAATAGGTTTTTTTTTCGGAACATCTTACTACATGGGAGACCTTAATCCGGAGATACCATTTTCAATGCCCCAGATCGCAGCAGGTGCCCTATACAGGTTCAACATTAATGAAAATGTTGCGTTGCGCCTCAACGGTATGTTTGGTCGTGTGGCATCCGATGATGCCATTGTTGGATATAATACCAATCGCAACTTACGGTTTCAGTCGCCCATTAGTGAATTATCATTGCAAGGAGAAGTAAATTTTCTTTATTACATTCCCGGAGATGTTGAAACACCTTATACGCCCTACATTTTTGGAGGCGGTGGCGTTTTCAGTTTCAATCCTCAGGCAGATATTGATGGAGTAATGTATAACTTGCAGGGATTAAATACCGAAGGACAGGGGTCTGATATGTATCCTGAAAGAAAACCCTATTCTACGATCTCTTACAACTTTTTATTTGGGATTGGTTTTAAGTTTAACATCACCAGGCAACTCACCGGCGCTTTTGAATGGGGTATGCGACGTACAGGCACTGATTACCTGGATGATGTAAGTACAACCTATCCTCATCCTGCTGCAGTTGCCAATGATATACGAACACTTGAACTATATGACAGAAGTTTGACAAACCGCGGACAAAAGGCAGGGTTTTCCAGAGGAAACCCTAACAATAATGATTGGTATTCTTTTGCAGGTATTGTGCTTACATTCAGGATAAAAGACTTAACCCGGGCCAAATGCCCGGCTTACAATTAATTTTTCATAAACTTTGAACCTTTTCTTTCATTTAAAGAAACTTATATAGAAATTTGTGCCTATTTTTTCAGATGGTCATGTGATTTTACAAACCAAAATGGATTTCAAGCAAAACATTAATAAAAACAAGCTGCCCCGGCATATCGCAATAATCATGGATGGTAACGGAAGATGGGCAAAGCAGAGAGGTAAAGAGAGAGTATTCGGGCATGAAAATGGAATTCAGTCTGTAAGAGATACAATAGAAGCAGCAGGTGAAATAGGTGTAAAATATCTGACTTTTTATGCGTTTTCTACTGAAAACTGGTGCCGGCCACAGATAGAGGTTGATACGCTGATGGAACTCCTGGTAGGAGCCATTAAAAACGAAACGCCCAAACTGCTTGAAAAAGGAGCACGTCTTTTGGCCATTGGAGATTTAAACTCTCTGCCCGAAAAATGCAAAGAACAACTGGAGCAGGCAATGTATGACACCAGACACAACGATCGTGTAAATGTGGTCATTGCATTGAGTTATAGCTCGCAGTGGGAAATTGTAGATGCAGTGAAAACAATTGCTCAAAAGGTAAAAAATCACGAAATCGATCCTGATGATATCGATAAATCATTGTTTCAAAACCATCTGCAAACACATGATATTCCTGATCCTGATCTTTTGATCAGAACAAGTGGGGAACTCAGAATCAGCAATTTTCTGCTTTGGCAAATCGCTTATGCCGAACTTTATTTTACTCCCGTTTTTTGGCCCGATTTTACTAAAAAACACTTCTTTCAGGCAATTATAGATTACCAAAGAAGAGAAAGAAGATTTGGAAAAACTTAATACTATAAAGCATCCTTTTTCGTTATAAATCAATAAACTATAAACCGACGATCAGAAAATTAACTTCATAATGATAAAAATTATCCAATCCGTTATTATTCTTCATCTTTTGATTTCTTTCCCTTTTTACAGCACTTCACAAAATGTTCTTAAGGGCGATCAGATCGAAGTTAATTACAATAGTCCACGAGATTACATTATTGGTGGTATATCCGTTTCAGGGATCAATTATATGGATGAAAACGTGATTGTCATGGTTAGCGGACTAACCATAGGTCAAAACATCACCATTCCGGGAGAAGATATTGCCAAAGCCATTGACAATATTTGGAAACAAAACCTTTTTACCGATGTATCTATCGGTATTACCTCCATACAGGGCAACAGGGTTTTTCTTGATATTGCTCTAAAGGAAAGACCACGTATCTCTCAATTTGAATTTAAAGGAATTAAAAAATCTGACATCACCAAACTCACCGATGAACTCAACCTTGTTCGTGGAGATGTGGTAACCGAAAACCTCCTGATGCAATCCAGTAATATTATCAGAGATTATTACATCGATAAAGGATTTCTGAAACCCGAGGTGATGGTTGAGCAGGTAGCCGATACTTCCCGTACCAACAGCATCATACTCGAATTTAATATAGACAGGGGTGAACGCACAAAGATTGACGAGGTTGTGATCAAAGGCAATGAAGAACTCAACGACCGGCAAATTAAAAAATTAATGAAGAATACCCGGGAGAAAAGCCTCCGGTTTCTCTTCAACTCTTCCAAATTTATTCAGGAAGATTTTGCCGAAGACAAACAAAAAGTACTTGAAAGATACAACGAACTCGGAAAAAGAGATGCTCAAATAACCAAAGACAGTATTTATTTTGTGGAAGAAGACCGCATTGTTCTTGAATTGCACATCGATGAAGGCAATACCTATTACTTCCGGGATATTGACTGGGTAGGAAACACTGTTTACCCGGATGAGGTTCTTAGTGAAGTATTGGGACTTTCAAAAGGAGATGTTTACAACCAAACTCTTTTGGAAAAAAACCTTTTTATGAATATGGAAGGCATTGACGTAAGTTCGCTATATCTGGACGATGGTTACCTGTTTTTTAATGTTTCTCCCATAGAGGTAAATGTTGCCAATGACTCCATCGATCTTGAACTACGCATCTATGAAGGACAGCAGGCAGAAATCAGTCGGGTATCGGTAAGAGGAAATACCAAAACCAATGATCATGTTATATTGCGGGAAGTAAGAACCCGCCCTGGTATGCTTTTCAGCCGAAGCGACATCATCAGAAGTCAACGCGATATTATTCAACTGGGTTACTTCGATCAGGAAACCATTGATGTAATCCCTACACCCAATGCAACAGACGGAACAGTTGACCTGGAGTATGTGGTAGAGGAAACCTCTTCTGACCAGATTGAACTATCTGGCGGATGGGGTGCCAATCGTATTATTGGCACATTGGGGCTTTCCTTCAACAACTTCTCTACCAGAAATATTTTTGATAAAGATGCATGGCGACCTTTACCATCAGGTGATGGTCAAACACTTAGCCTCAGAGGGCAAACCTACGGAAGAGGGTATGTTTCTTACAGTATGTCTTTTGTAGAACCGTGGTTGGGTGGTAAAAAACCAAATTCATTCAGTTTTTCTGTTTATCAAACAACCCACCGCAACCAGTATCCAACGGAATCGGAGTTATACGGGTATTATAGCATTATTGGTACATCTGTAGGTCTTGCAAAACGACTGAGAGTACCCGATGACTTTTTCTATTTGCGGCAAACACTTACTTATCAGCGTTATGATATTTTAAACAGCCCCATCAGGTTTATTATCGATGAGGGAAATGCCAATAATCTTAGTTATGGTATTGAATTTGGACGAAACTCAGTGGATGCCCCTCTTTATCCAAGAAACGGATCAGAAGTTTCTTTGGGTTTGCAAATAACACCTCCTTATTCCTACTTTAACAACAAAGATTTTGCTGATCCCGACATGACAGACAGGGAAAAGTATAACTGGCTGGAATACCACAAATGGAAATTCAACACCAGCTGGTACACTGCACTGGCAGGAAACCTGGTGCTAAGTGCAAGAACACGTATGGGTTTTCTGGGTTTCTACAACAAAGATATTGGTGTATCGCCCTTTGAACGATTTTACCTGGGAGGCGACG
>CAZPVB010000002.1:0-94573 GCA_964589855.1 uncultured Bacteroidales bacterium | reverse complement strand
AATTGTTTTCTTTATTATAGAAAACAATTTATGTAATTTTATGCCAACGAATTATGGAATATTTTTAATGTTTTTGAATCCCCAAATGTAAATGAATTTTTCTGAAAAAATACTGGTTTGGTATAAAAAAAATCAACGTGAGTTGCCCTGGCGAAGTACCCATGACCCTTATAAGGTATGGTTATCGGAGATTATTCTCCAGCAAACCCGCATTGCGCAAGGCATTGCTTACTACAACAAATTTCTCGAAAAGTTTCCGGATATTTATCAACTGGCCGGAGCATCAGAAGATCAGGTGCTTGCAACATGGCAGGGACTTGGGTATTATTCAAGGGCACGCAACCTGCATCATACAGCAAAAGATATTGTTGAGAATTATCAGGGGCAATTTCCCTCTACCTATGATGAATTGCTGAAACTCAAAGGTTTGGGAAAATATACTGCTGCTGCCATTGCGTCCATTGCCTTCAACAGGTCTGTTGCAGTGGTAGATGGCAATGTGCTTCGTCTTATTTGCCGTTATTTTGGCATAGAAAAACCCATAGATCGCCCATCGGTTGCAAAGGAGATTGAAGGAATAGCCAATGAATTGATCGATCCTGATCATCCTTCTGCTTTTAACCAGGCAATGATGGATCTGGGGGCAACCGTTTGCAAACCTCAAACTCCTTCGTGTCAAATATGCCCTTTTATAGGGGAATGTATTGCCCAAAAAAACGGATTACAGTCCAAAATTCCATTCAAAGAGAAAAAGGTAAAAGTAAAAAAGAGGTTTTTTCATTTTTTCTTTTTCTATCATAAAACAGAGAATCAGTTGGCTATTTGTGTAGAGAAAAGAACAGGAAATGACATCTGGAAAAACCTTTATCAGTTTCCTCTTATTGAAACTCCGGACAATGATATGCCTAAAGAAAATATTTACTTAAAGGCGCTTTCAGAAAATGGTGAAAAAATTCTTATTGAGGGTTCTGGTTCGAGGTTTAAACATGTTCTTACCCATCAGGTTATTGAAGCCTTCTTTTATAAAATACCCCTAAGCTCAACCGTTGGTGCAATGCCCCCAGGTGTTCAGTGGATTGATTATGAAAAATTTGAGAACATGGGCAAGCCTGTCCTGATCAGCAGATTTTTAAAGTCATGGCAAAAAGTCTCCGGGGGTTAATGAGGAAGTTTAAGTATTTCAATTTTCCTGAATTCAGTAGGATGACTTTCTGCCTGCAAGGCGATGTAACCCTCAGAGAGGGGTTCGTCGTTCTTTTCTTTTCTGAGGTTATTGTAGCTGATTACTGTATCTCCTTCCACAATATGATGTACCAGTGAATCACCCAATACCACAAGCTCCATGGTCACCCATTGATCGCCATGGTAGGTCTTTGAATTTGACTCAATGCAATGGTCGTCAATTCTTTGTCCATTCATCTCAATGTATGTGCCGGGTGTACAGACGCTGCCTGTAGGTCTTTCTCCCGTATTGTCTCCTCCCAGCATCTGTGCCTCTATGGAAACGGGAAACGACTGGTCTTTTTCCATAGATTCGGGAGACTGAGCATGAAACATGACGCCATTATTCCGATAAGCCCATCCTGCACCTCCTTCTGCCTGCTCTCCGGTAAAACGATATTCTACCCTTAATTTATAGTGCGAAAAAACATCCTTGTAAAAAATATGTCCAAACCGATCATTAAAGGTATCGTACTCATCATAGGATGCTTTCAGGATGCCATCTTCTACCCTGAATGTATTTCCAAAGTTTTCATTTAACTCGTATCCCCGTATCTTCATATCCCAATCTTCGAGATTTTTTCCGTTAAATAAAGATATCCACTCCTGATCCTGCCGATCAGATGAGTTATTGGTATTCACGGGCGATTGGCAGGAAAACGCTGCCAGTAGAATGAATACAGAGATGAACCCATGAATTCCTAAAGTGCTTCTTTTCTGGTTTTTCATTTTTGAAAAGGTTTTTAATTAAACTTGATATGTATATTAAAATACGGTTATGGAATGTTCGTGAAGAGATTTCAGAAAACATGTAAATCTTATGATGTGAAGTAAGTCTTACTGATCAGGGTAGTTCATCTGTTTATAATTTGATTCAATAGTTCAGATGCCTGCCCCGTTCTTTTCTTACGGGGCAGATTGCCAAAACTCAGGTTTTGTATTTTTGGACATGCTGCGAAATCTAATCATCCGTGTGTGTCAATAGTATTGTCATGGCTCGGTTCAACTGGTCTTCAGGGGTCGAAAATAAAAACAAACTAAACATGTTTGCAAATTGAATACCGAATGCTTTTGAAAAAAGCAAACATGGATATTTCTCAGACCGAATTTACACAATTTTTTTGGATGCAAATAACGGATGCAAATAAATTGTTGCTATTTGCCTTACCCTTGTAAAAGGATTTGTTTTTTTCTTCCATGAATTCCCTTCTGCTTTTTGCATGTACGGAATCGGACGATTGTTGTCATGGTTTCGAACACCTAATGCCTGCTGGTTTCTTACAATTGAATTGTAATAAACTAAAAGACAGTAAAATAATTTTGATGGCATGTTTTTAGGTATTCCGGAAATGTAAGTTTATTGGTTAATTGGTTAAGTGCAAAAAGGTAGGGAACGCACCCTACCTTTTTAAAGTACGAAATTGATCCCAAAATTATAAATCAAAAATGTGAAACAAAAAATAATTGGTCATGATAATCATAAACAGGAGAAATCTTTTATTCATAGCGGTTTTATTATTTACTTCACTTTCTGCTTTCGGCACAAAAGTATGGAGTCTTCAGGAGTGTATTGATTATGCTATAGCAAATAATATTGAGATCAAACAGCGTGTATTGAATGAAAATTCATCCGAAAAAGATCTTTCTCAAAGTTATGCCAATTTTTTACCTTCCCTTAATGCTGATGTTTCTCATGGATATAGCTATGGCAGGTCAGTAGACCCTTTCACCAACGATTTTTCTACCGAACGCATCATGCGGCAGAATGGAAGTGCTACCGGAAGTTTTGTGCTTTTTGCAGGTTTTCAGAATGTAAACTACTTGCGGATGAATATGCATCGTAATACTGCCATGCGTTATGATACGGAAAGAGTAAGCAATGACATCATTTTAAGCATCGGAGCTGCTTATATGCAGATACTCTTCAACGAAGATTTTGTGGAAACTGCCCGCGAACAGGTTGAGATCATAGAACAACAATTGGAAAGAACGCGTATTTTGTTTGAAGGTGGTACAGTAGCAAAGGGTAGTGTTCTGGAACTGGAAGCACGCTTATCAGAGGAAAAACTCAATCTTATCACTGCCGAAAACAATCTGCGTTTATCCTACCTGGAATTGGTACATTTGCTTGATCTGGATACTGGAGAGGATTTTGACATTGAACAGCCTGTAATCGATATAAACGATGATCTTATCATGGATAGCCATGAACAGGTTTTTGAAAAAGCGGTACAGGTGGAACCCTCTGTAAAATGGGCAGAAGAGAGCATCCGGGTTGCCGAAAAAGTGATTGATCTGGAAAAAGGAAGATTAAGCCCCAGCTTATCTTTGATCGGGAATCTCGGAACCGGATACTCCCAGGCAGCACAGCAGTTTGCCGGCCAGGAAAATATGGGACCTGCACAAATTGGTTATCTCGAAGACAACACACCTGTATTTGCCGATAAAATTATAAATTCGTTTGAAACCAAACCTTATGCTGATCAGATAAGAGATAACTTTAGTCAGTATATTGGGTTGAATCTTCGTATACCTCTATTTAACCGTATGGAAGTACGTAACCGGATACAACAATCAAAAATAGAACTTCAACGTGCTAAAAATAGTTATGAGCAGAATCGCAACAACCTGAATAAAACCATCGGTCAGGCTCACGCAGATGCAATAGCGGCATGGCAAAAATACCAGGCAACTATAAAGTCTCTTGACTCTTTCGAAGAGTCATTTAAATATACGCAACAGCGTTTTGACCTGGGAATGGTGAGTTCTGTTGAATTTAATGAATCGCAAATGCGTCTTGCCAAAGCTCAGCGAGAGGCCCTTCAGGCAAAATATGATTATGTTTTCAAACAAAAAATCATGGAATTTTATATGGGTGAAGGGTTTAATCTGTAAGACCATTGATTCATAAAATTGATAACTTTCTAAGATATAACTGGAAAAATGTTAAATATATCACTTGTTCATTTTTTTGGTAATCCGGTAAGTGGAATCTGATTTTTCACATAATCTTTACTCATTGTATGATCCCTTCAGTGTTAAAACTGAGGTTTTTTTTTTGTGCTTTACATGTTCTAATTCCTTCAGCGTTGAACAGTGAATTCAAATGGATGAATAATCTCATAGGATTAGAATTATTTGTTTGTCGGGTCTAAAAACCCTTTGAGCGGTCGAAGACCCTTGGGTTTGTTGCTGAATATCAGTATTTTGGCAGTAGTATAATTTAGCCTCCTATCTTTTTAAACTACACTCATTTATCGTTTTTCAAGGATAAGATCATCAATTTTCGTATTGGTATACAGCAAATTGCTTCGCAATTTACTTCAACCAGCAACCCCCGAATGATATAAACCATTATTTTTGTATTTTAAATGCAAGTAATTTTACTGTCGTTAAATGCACACGAGCAATCCATGCATTTCTTCTGTAAGATCTTTCGGATATTCATTGCTTTCCCGGAGCAGGTTTTCTTGTTGTAATAATGTGTGTGCCGGGAAGGTAATGTTTTGCTATTTTTATATGAGGCAATTTGTCCGGTGCCTTTTACTTTTTCATTTCCTTAAAATACAGAATATACGTGAATTACAATATTGAGAGTTTGCGAAAAAAGGCGAAGGATATCCTCAGTAGCAAAAGCAAGGAGGATATTACAGATGTAATAGAAAATATTGAAAAACTTCTTGAGGATTATAACATACATAAAATTGAACTTGAGCTGCAGCACGATGAACTGCTCAGAACCAACCAGGTTTTGGAGAAACAGAATCAAAAACTGGAACAACTTTTCGATCATGCACCCATTGGATATCTGATACTTGATAATGGTGGGTATATTCTGGAGGTAAACCAAACAGGGATAAGCATTTTACAGAAAAATCAGGATCAACTTCATCATACCCCGTTTCACCAATATATTCATCCTGCTTCCCAGGATAGGTTTTATTTTCATTGGCTTGCCCTAAAAGAAACAGAGAAACCGCAAAGTACAGACATACGGATCAAAACAGAAAACCAGCAGGTAAAATATTTTCTGATCAATAGTATTCCCTATAAAGATACCGACACCGGAAAGCAACTTGTGAGGGTCTCACTTACCGATATATCAGCCATGAAGGAGGCAGAAACCCTTCGTGACAGCGAAAGGCGGTACAGAATGCTTTTTCAGAATATGATCAACGGATTGCTTGTTCTTAAACCCTATGTTGTTGATAATGAATTACACGATTTTAAGTTCTTTAGAGCCAACTCTGTTTTTCAACAACTTACAGGTGTTTCTACCCAATCGATGGAGTCAGTCCCTTTTATGTATATTTTTCCGGATGAAGGATATCTGATTCTGCCCATGTTGTTCAGTACCTATTTGGAAAATAAGAATCAAAAGATTGAAAACATTCCGTTGAAAACAGGAAATGTTGTCAATATTTACTCTTACATACCAGAAAAAGGGTATGTAGCACTCATTTTTGAGGATGTTACAGGTCAGAAACAAGCGGAAGCAGACCGCCTGAAAAGCGATCAAATGTTGAAAACGGTTTTTAAAATTTTACCTGTGGGGGTAACCATCACCAACAAGCAAGGACAAATAATTGACCTGAACAAAGCATCGGAGCAATTGCTCGGAATACGGAAAAATGATGATATTTTTAAGGATATTCCAGGCAACAACTGGAAAGTCGTAAAAAAAGACCTGACACCTCTTTCTCAAAGTGAATATGCCAGTGTGCTGGCATTGCAAAAGAATAAGATGGTTGAAAACATAGAAATGGGGGTTGTAAAATCAGATGAAAACATTACCTGGTTAAATGTTAGTGCTGCACCCGTTCCTTTGCCTGATCTTGGTGTTGCTGTGGTGTATTCGGATATTACCCAGCGTGTGAAAGCACAGGAGGAGACAGAGGAGAAGTTTAAAAATATTGTCAGGAGTTCCACCGATGCCATCATCATTGTTAATCCTAAAGGATCTATTATTGAATGGAATAAAGGTTGTGAGATCATTTTCGATACTGCCCGAAAAGAGGCGATGGGGCAAAAGTTATGGTTGTTTTTGCAAAATGTTCTTTCACCAGATTCTCCTTTAAAAAAACAATCAGAAACACTAAAGAAAAAAATAAAACAAGCGCTGGTAGGGGGTAGGAGTGAATGGTTTAAAAATTTATCTGAAGCGGATATTATTGATAAACAGGGCAATGTGAAAACCATTCAGTCGATTATTTTTCCGGTAAGGTCCTCTTATGGATATCTTTTGGGTATGGTTGCCAGAGATATAACTGAAACAAAACAAACCGAGATCATGCTTAAAATTGCCAAACAAAAAGCCGAAGAAGCCAGTCAGGCAAAAAGTTTGTTTTTGGCCAATATCAGTCACGAGATACGCACCCCCATTAATGCAATTATGGGTTTTACCGAAATTCTGAAAGAGTACCCTCTTTCAGATGTGAAGTTTAAATCGCACCTGAAAGGAATAGAGAAAAGCAGTAAGGCGCTCATTAGTTTGATCAATGATATACTGGATCTTTCGCGCATTGAAGCCGGAAAAATGGTTCTGAAACCTTCTAATTTCAATATCAGGGATATGATCAATGACGTAAAGCAGATCTTTTCGCTAAAAGCCGCTGAAAAAGGGATAGAGATTGTTACTAACGTTTCTGAGTATGTGCCCCAGTGGCTGATATTGGATGAGACCAGGATACGACAAATCTTATTTAACCTGGTTGGAAATGCCGTGAAATTTACACACCGGGGCAGCATTTCCATTGAAATAAATTGCAATACAAATTTTAAGAACAAAAGCCTTGTTGATCTGCAGATTCAGGTTGCTGATACCGGCATTGGTATTGACCAAAGGAACCTGAAAACCATATTTGATCCTTTTTATCAGAAAAATCCGCCAGGATTTCTTAAGCAGGAAGGTACAGGCTTAGGATTATCTATTTCCAAAAGATTTGTGGAAATGATGAATGGAGAAATCGCTGTTGAATCGGAGATAAATCACGGAACTCGCTTTCTGATTCAAATACCTGGTGTTTCGGTTGTAAGAGATCATTATGCCTTTTCCGAAAAAAGGACAAAAAAAGTTTCTATTTCTGAAACAGATACCGGAGAATCTTTTGCACCTTTAAATGATATGCAACTCATTAAAAAACTGTATGATGAGGTAATCATACAAAAAGGTTCGGAACAAAACGCCCAATCTTTCATGCAAGAGAAGATATGGTTTGAATTCGATAAGATTTCTGATATTCTGGGGTTTGATGAGATTTTCTCTTTTGCCAGTGATTTGATTATTCTTGCAGAGGAACACCACCTTGTCAACCTGAAAATATTTGCTCAAAAACTTCAAAAGCAGGCAAAGGGGTACAATGTAATAGAAATAAACCGGATGCTTTCTGCGTTTGAAACATTAAGACAATAGTGGGTGGATAAATGCACACAAATACTGAAAAATTATGACAAAAAATAATCTTCAGGATACAAAGGATTTTAAGGTACTTATTGTAGATGATGTTCCTGAAAATATTCAGGTACTGGCTCATTTGCTGAGCGAAAAAGGCTTAAAAGTAAATTTTGCCGACAGTGGACAAAAAGCTTTGAAGGCGATCAAAAACAATTTGCCCGATCTTATCCTGCTTGATGTCTCCATGCCGGGCATGGATGGATTTCAGGTATGCGAAAAGCTAAAGGAAGATGATCTTACTACAGACATACCGGTAATATTTCTTACTGCAAAAGTAGATCAGCAGGATGTTATCAATGGTCTGGAAAAGGGTGCTGTAGATTATGTAACCAAACCCTTTAACGCCAAAGAGCTGATAAGCAGAGTTTTTAATCACCTTGAGCTGAAACATAGCCGCGATATCATTAAACAGCAAAATATTGAACTTAAGCGATTGAACGAGGTGAAAAATCAATTGTTCTCAGTGATATCTCACGACATGAAAAATCTGTTTAACAACATTCTGTTTGGCACAGAATCTCTCGAGAAGGAAATTGGTTTTTTCAAACAGGAGGATATATCTCAAATGGCAGGTATGATCAATGATTCTGCTAAGAGGGCCTATGATCTGTTACAAAACCTGCTCGACTGGTCGCGTTCGCAAATGCAAAATATTAAATTTAAACCCGTACAGGTGGAAATACTGATGCTGGTAAAACAGGTTGTGAGTTTGCTTAAACCCAATGCTTCAAAGAAAAGTATTGAGGTCGTCATCCATGCATCAAAAGATTATTATGGTGCCTTTGCCGATATAGAAATGACCAAAACTGTATTACGAAATCTTTTGTCAAATGCTATTAAATATTCGAAGGCAGAATCCAGGATAGAAATAACTGTTGACCAAAACAAGGACTTTGTGAGACTGGAAGTAAAGGATTTTGGCATGGGAATGCGCCCTGAGCAAATGGAGAAACTTCGCGAGAATGATTTGAATACACAATCGACACCCGGAACCCAGAATGAAAAAGGTAGTGGACTTGGGTTGGTGCTTGTAAAGGATTTTGTGATGAAAAATAATGGCAGTTTGGGTTTCGACAGTAAATTAGGTAAGGGGAGTGTTTTTTGGTTTGAACTACCCCGCCACGAATAACCAACTGCATCAAGTCGGCGAAACAGAAAAATGTAATGCAATTGCATAAAATCACCAGGCACACTAATTTCTCTTATCTTTGCTTCCAGGCACTACAAATGTTTTGGAATCTCCTGAAATATGTAATAAACCGCCGGACATGTTTTGGTGTTCTCCAGACAAACAGTAAGGATTGATTTTATATTTTTCTGGTTGGTATGCGGATATTCCCGACAGGCTTTAGGGCGCGATGCGTATACCGAGCAGTAATTGTCTTCCATCAAAAAAGGGCATGGGCTCTCACGGAAAACATAATCTCCATCTTCATCGGTAATAATATACTTTTTCATCAGATCTGCTTCTTTGATCTTTAAAAAAGCAGACAATCTTGTTATATCAGATGAAGTGATCCCGGGACCTAAGCCACGACAACAATTTGCACATTCCAGGCAATGTATCTCTGTAAAAGCCTCTTCGTGAAGAGAATGAAAAAGCAAATCAATTTTCCTGGATTTAAGTTTTTTCAGTTTCCTGATGAGAACCTCGAACTCTTTTTTCCGGTTTTTTGCGTTGTTTCTTAATAGATCAGGATTGCTAAGCATACAAATATTCTTTCTCACGTGTGTGAAGGCGGCATTTAAAAAATATCCTGATCGAAAATACCTCTGGGCGATGTTTGTTCGGGTTCAAAGTTATCGCAATCAGTTTCTATATTTAATGGATTGAGTGGGGGGGCAAAATCTTCCCGGGATATCTCAATAGATTTATCATTATACAATCTTTTCATATAAAGAGCCCATATCGGTAATGCCATATTGGCTCCTTGCCCCAGTGTAATGGTTCTGAATCTGATTCCGCGGTCTTCAGCACCCACCCAAACACCCGTAACCAGATCAGGAGTGAGACCGATAAACCATCCATCGGAGTTATTTTGTGTGGTACCTGTTTTTCCTGCAATAGGGTTGGTGAGTTCGTATTTATATCTCAGTCTGACCCCTGTGCCACTCTGCACCACACCTTTCATGAGTTCGAGCATGAGGTAGGCGGTCTGTTCGTTCATGGCTTCGTTTTGTACCGGATTGAATGATTCGATGAGGTTGCCATTACTATCTTCAATATGGGTAACGAAGCTGGGTTGTATGTACACACCTTTGTTGGCATAGGATGACATTGCACCAACCATTTCATATACCGATATGTCGGGGGTTCCCAGAGAAATTGCCGGAACAGGATCGAGAGGACTTGTAATTCCCAGTTTTCTTACCAGGTCAATCAAAGCATGAGGAGAGTATCTTTTGATCAAAAAAGCAGATATATAATTCACCGAGTTGGCCAGAGC
This sequence comes from uncultured Bacteroidales bacterium, assembly GCA_964589855.1. Lineage (GTDB taxonomy): Bacteria > Bacteroidota > Bacteroidia > Bacteroidales > UBA7960 > SKVR01. Next base: position 84,451 of record CAZPVB010000002.1, on the reverse strand, counting down.
CCATTTGAGTGTTACCATTTCACCTTCTTTCTTATCGGTAGAATTTTTTGGGGTCCAAACATCCCCGTCAGGTAATTCAAATGAAACAGGTGTGTTTGGGATTTCGGAGCAGGGGCCGAATTCACCCTCTCTCATAGCAAGTGTGTAAAGAAATGGTTTAAAAGTAGATCCTACCTGCCTTTTACTTTGGATTACATGATCATACTTAAAATGCTTATAGTCAATGCCTCCAACATATGCTCTTACAAAACCGGTTTGTGGTTCCACGGACATCACACCAGTATTGAGGAAAAATTTATAATACCTGATGGAGTCCATGGGGGTCATCAAAGTATCAATTTCTCCGTCCCAGGTAAAAATACTCATTTCAACAGGGGTGTTAAAGATCTTACGGATGGAATCCTGAGCAACATTGGCTACCCTCAATTTTCTGTACCTTTCGCTCCTTTGCATGGAGTTATCCATGAGTCGTTTAATGTCTTCGGGTTCCAGGTCTGAACCAAAAGGAGCATTTGAAAATCCTTCCCAATGATTAAAAAATTCTTTCTGTAGGTCTTCTCCCATGTGTTCAGCTACAGCCGCTTCTGCATGCTCCTGCATTCTGCTATCTATGGTAGTATAAATTTTCAACCCATCTTTGTAAATATTGTAGTTTGATCCATCGGGTTTCATCTTATTGCTTGCCCATTCATTGAGTTCACCTCTGAGGTATTCGCGAAAGTAAGTTGCTGTTCCGGTATTTTGATCTTGTATCTGAAATTCCGACATGTCAAGTGGAATTGTGCGGAGTGAATCATATTCTTGTTCTTCCAGGTATCCGTATCTTGCCATTTGGTTTAAAACCACTTCTCTTCTCAGAAAAGCTCTTTCGGGGTTGCGAACGGGATGGAACCATGTGGGGGCTTTCAATAATCCTACGAGCATTGCTGCTTGCTCCACCTTCAAAGAGTCGGGTGAAGTATTGTAATAGGTTTTGGAAGCCAATTTAATTCCAAATGCGTGGCTGCCAAAGTCTACCGTGTTTAAATACATGGCAATAATTTCTTCTTTGGTGTAGTTTCGCTCCAGTTTGCTGGCAACTACCCATTCTTTAAGTTTGATAATGATCATTTGAAAAGTGGAGGGGTTTTGCTGCCTTGGAAAAAGGTTTTTTGCCAGCTGTTGGCTCAGTGTGCTGCCACCGCCAGAACTTCTCTGCCCCATAAGTATGCTTCTGAAAATTACCCTCATTACACTTCTGATATCCACACCTGAGTGATCATAAAACCTGATATCCTCGGTGGCAATAAGTGCCTCAATGAGGTTGGTCGAAATTTCATCATAAGTGATATTGGATCTGTTTTGTATGGCATAAGTTCCCAGCAATTTTTGATCAGCTGAGTATATCTCGCTTGCCAAATTACTTTTCGGATTCTCCAGTTCTTCAAAGGAGGGCATATAACCCCACAATCCCAGAGAAATGGTAGAAAAAATAAGTACTGTTACTACAACAGGTATCAATATGATTATCCAGAAAACTTTCAGGTATTTTCGGAAGTTTTGTGGTTTTTTTTTGCTCATAAAAATCGGTATTTGCTGTTTTATAACGAAACTTCAACAGGTTTATTTTTCCTCAATCCTGATTCCAATATGGGTAATGCCTGGCAGGTATTCGTTGCGCATGGCGTGTTGAATAAAAAATTTGTACTTCCCCTCTACCGGAAACCATACATTGCGTCTGAAATGAAAACTATTGGATTTAATATTGCCAAAACCTTCACCTGTCCATTCGCCTGAAGGCATTGCCAGGTTGGCTTCGATGGTATCTGTAAAAATTCTTCCATCTGGAAAGTGTGTCTGAAAAAAAACAATAAAATTCCGGTAAGGATATTCCCGGTTGTTTCTAACATTCAGGTAAACATTGTACAGTGCAGATGTATCTTGCGATTCAAATTCAAAATCTACTTTTTTCAGGTAGTGCCAACCTTGCGGATCAGTTTTTTCATTTCTTTCAAAAACCACCTTATCGTTGCAGGCATTTAGTAAAATCATGCTTACTAAGGCCCCGAGGGCTAGCAACAAAACAATAGGCTTACTTTTGTTCATATACGGTGTAAATATGGAATAAATATACAAAAAAATCCCGCATCAATATCAGACTGGTTTGTATGGTTAGTTTCTTTTGTCTGGTCTTTTTCTTCTTGATTTTTTTCTTTTTGTTTTTCTTTTGTTCTGGTTTTTGGGAGCTTTGTCAAAACGTGTGAGACTGTCTTCTTCGTATCCGGTATCATTTTTAAATGTTTCATCAGCCTTGTTGTTTTCAAAAGCATTCTCATCTTTAAGATCTTCGGGCAGGATGTTTTTTTGATTCATTTCCATGATCTCTTTAACCCTTTGGTTGGTAAGGCAGATGAAATTATTAGGTGCATCGAGATAAGTATACCACATAAGGTTTCTGAGTATATCGGATTTCATGAATCTGGCCGAACCTTTTTTTGTTTTTAATAAAACATTGGTATCGGGTTGATCCTTTAAGGTATCCAGATAGCAGTCGTTCTCATAGTTTATACAACATTTTAGTTTAGAGCATTGTCCGGCTAGTTTTTGCGGGTTTAGTGAAAGTTGCTGTGTGCGGGCAGCATTGGTTGAAACAGATTGAAAATTTGTAAGCCATGTAGAGCAACAGAGTTCTCTGCCGCAGGACCCAATGCCTCCCAGCCTGCTTGCTTCCTGCCTCATGCCTATTTGCCGCATTTCTATGCGTACATTAAACATCTCAGCCAAAACCTTTATCAATTGCCTGAAATCGACTCTTTCATCGGCAGTATAATAAAAAATTGCCTTTGTTTTATCACCCTGATATTCCACATCGCTTATTTTCATTTGCAGATGAAGATCGGAGGCAGCGGTGCGTGATCCATGCATCGTTTTATGCTCCAGGTCAACGGCATTTACATATTTTTCAATGTCAGAAAGTTTTGCTTTCCTGTACACTTTTTTAAACTCGGTCTTCTGCTTATCAATCTTTTTTTTCTTGATCTGCAAGTCTACCAGTTCACCGGTAAGCGTTACGATACCGATGTCGTGCCCCGGAGAGGCTTCTACGGCAACTATATCGCCTTCTTCGAGTTGCAGATCGTCTGGAACCATAAAAAAGTCTTTCCGACTATTTTTAAATCTTACTTCTGCCAATTCATTCCCCGGATATATTTTGGGCGGTTTAATGTTCCCAATCCAGTTAAAAACATTGAGTTTTGTGCAAGAGTGTGCATGTACTTTTTTCTGGCAAGTGTCTGTTGATTCAGGTTTATCTCTGAATCCTCTTGATATATAATTGTTGTTTTTCAAAATTTACGTTTTTTTTTAAATCCTTGCAAATTTAATGAAATTAATGATTTTGTTCTATACCCTTAAGGGTTTTCAATGATGTTCATCAGGTGTTCACTTCATATTTTTCTATGAGAAAATGTGTTTTACCCCTGATCATCTGTTATTTGATGGTCAGCAGAAAAACTTTTTTTTGTGTTTCATGATGACAATAATTGTGTTTTGCGGCGGCAAAACCTTTTTTCTGAAACCACAATGTTTTGAATCCTTAATTAGTGTTTGCTAGAAAACTACCCTATTCTGCGTCTTTGGTAAGAAAATGTTAAAGGCAAGTCTTTCGAAGTTTTTGAATATAAGGAGTTTACTTATGGTAAATGACTGGTTCATCTGTTTGTAATTTGATTAATTCGGTCAGATGCCTGCCCCGTTCTTTTCTTATGGGGGAGCTCGCCAATAATGTCTGACACGTAAAAATAATTTCTGGTTGAAATTATCGTACACCCGGATGTCAATAATATTGAAGTGGCTCGGTTCAAAAACGAGAACAACCCAGAACTTAGCGAAGCGATCTCATGAATACCTATTAAAAAAACAATATATGAATAATTTGGTGGTTTCTTGCAAAGACTAATTAACCGAACGCAGGATGCGATTGGTTTTTAAAGAAAGATCCGTGAAAAGGATCTTAGGATTGGCATTCCTCTCAATATGAAAAACTGCCTGAGAAAACTCCTGGGTAAGTGGTGGCGCTATTTCTGGTTTTAAAACCGTTGAAAATTTTCTGATGAAATCTTCATTGGATGAGGTGGTTCTCAAAAGTTTTTCTGCATTAAAGTTTAGAAGCGTACATTGTCTGAATATTTCTATGGCAAAAGTCAGAAACGTTTTTTGTTTTTCTCTGCCCAGTTTTGCGAATGTCTCTATAAAAGACACAAGTGCTTCAATATCTGGTTTGTAGCATGCCCTAAGCCAGTCTCTCAGTAAATTTGTGTTGTTTTCATTTATTTCACTGTTTTTTAGCATCTGCTGTGCTCTTACAAAATTTCCTTCTGCCAGAAATGCGATCTGTCTGGCTTGCTCAGGTTCGCATTTGTATTGTTGTATCAATCCTTGTTCAATAGCATCATCCTGCAGACGAGGAATTTTGATGAGTTGAGTTCTTGACAGGATGGTGTTCAGGATCAAATCCTGATTTTCGGAAACGATCAGAAAAATGGTGTTTACCGGTGGTTCTTCCAGGATTTTCAGCAGCTTTGGGGCAGCAGCATGGTAAAGACGTTCAATCATCCAAATAATGATGATCTTATATTTAGATTCATAGGATTTATATCCCAGTACCCTGATGATCTCGTTGCAGTCGTCGGAATTGATGATACCCTGTTTGTTTTCCATTCCGATGAAATTGTACCAGTTGTTTAAGCTTACATAAGGAGACATGGTTAGGTATTCTCTCCATTGACTGATAAAATCTTTGCTTATCAATGATCTATCCCCTTGTTTTTTAGAAGGTATGGGATAGAAAAAATTAACATCGGGGTGCGCCAGTTTATTAAATTTGATGCACGAACTACATTTGCCACAGGCATCCTCACTTCCTGGATTTTTGCAGGAGAGAAAGCGCGCATAGGCAAGAGCAAGACCCATTTTACCGCTTCCCTCACTGCCCAAAAATAGTTGCGCATGGCTTACCCGGTTTTTCCTGGCATTTTCAATAAGTTTTTGTTTTACAATCTCTTGTCCCAGTATATCTTTAAAAAACATAGTAATTTCTCTGTTTACTTTTTATCAGTTTATAATTTCCAGTTTTCTGTTTATGAGGTGTTTATGATTTTAATGAGAAACCGATAATGTCAGTGCTACGCGCTTTGTCAATAATTGCATTCGCTTTTTCATTAGGGCAATAATCATCCGCGTGTGTCAATATTATTGTTATGGTTCTGTTCATGGATAAAATTACACACAATTTTTGAAACGGGTCAATAACAAGAATAGAATGATTGTGGAATATTATCCACTCATGTGGTGTTTTTTTAACTAAGGGGTGAAATCGTCGCCAATAAAATATTAAAAATAGTTAAAATTGAAGCGAATTTGGAACTTTTAGAAATGCATTTTTTTTCTAATTGAAAAGTTTTCAACATCGTTTTTTCCTTCAAAAGAATTGATTTCCCTATACTTTTGTTTCGGTCAGTGTATCCTCTGTTGGTAAAAAACAGGGGTTAAGATATTTTTTAGTGTGTTTTATAGTTACCTTTGCATTTTCTGGCAAAAAAATATCGAAAGTCTGTTTTGTAAATAAAAAAATTGTACTTTTGCACTCTTTTTTGCTAAAAAGAAAATTTCAAGTCAATTGAAAAAAATCTGACGATCTATGAACAAAAATACGGTTCAGGTTTAATTTTTGATTCGACAAGTAGAAATTAAAAAATCCACTAATGAAGCAACGAAATGTATTTAAACTTCTTCTGGTTGTTGCTATTCCCCTCATCATTTTTGCAGGTTTGATTGTGTTTAACCAAACAGAAACTGTTGTTGAGGAGATTGTAGTTGAAGAGGTAGAGGTACCATACGATTTACCAGTCATTCTTGAAAGGGGGGTCTTGAAGGCAACAACAGATTATAATTCCACCAATTATTTTGTTTATCGTGGTCAGCCAATGGGTTTCCATCTGGAAATGCTGAAATTATTTACCCAGCACATCGGCGTAGACCTTGAATTGTTTGTTAGCAATGATTTGCAGGAGAATTTTGCCTGTTTGATGGCACAGGACGAATGCGATCTGATTGCTATGGACTTGACGGTTACGCGGCAAAGACGAAATCTGCTTGATTTTACCGAGCCGCATAGTCAAACAAGACAGGTACTTATTCAACGCCGTCCGGAAGATTGGTATAGTATGCGCTCTACTGAAATTGAGGATCAACTTGTTAGAAGTCAACTGGATCTTGCCCGCAAAACCATACACGTGCAAAAGAATACTTCTTTTATGGTAAGACTCAACAACCTTATGGACGAAATTGGTGATACCATTTATATAGTAGAAGTTGAAGAAGAAACTGAGCAATTAATTGAAAGGGTTGCCAACGGTGAAATTGAATACACTGTAAGTGATGAACACGTGGCCATGGTAAATCAAACGTATTATCCTAATATTGACATTCAGACCCCCCTTAGTTTTTCGCAAAACCTCTCATGGGCGGTAAGGCATGACACCCCATTGCTTAAAGAAGCAATTGATGAGTGGATGCGTAAATTTAAGCAAACCCGCCAATATGCCAATCTGTATGCCAAGTACTTTAAAAACCCCCGCAGTTCATACATGGCACGCAGCGATTACCATTCTCAGGGAGGAGGTAAAATATCCGTTTTCGATGATCACTTCAAGCGTTTTGCCGAGATCATAGGATGGGATTGGCGACTGATCGCTTCTTTGGCTTTTCAGGAGTCACGATTCAGAACCGATGCTGTTTCATGGGCAGGAGCTTTTGGTATCATGCAGTTAATGCCCAATACTGCTTCCATGTATAACGTGAATTACAATTCTTCGCCTGTAGATAATATAGTGGCTGGCATAAAATATCTCAGATGGATTGAAGACAGGATGGTTAAAATTATTGATGATGACCAAGAAAGAATTAAATTCGTTTTAGCGAGTTACAATGTAGGTATTGGTCATGTACTTGATGCCAGACGACTTGCAGAGAAGTACGGAAAGAACCCGAATGTATGGAAAGATAACGTAGATTATTATGTGCTCAACAAATCAAAACCTAAATATTACCTTGACCCTTTGGTGAAACACGGATATGCTAGAGGTTCTGAACCTTATCATTATGTTACTGAGATTCTGGAGCGTTTCGAGCATTATAAAAACATTGTTGACGAAGGATAACTCAAGGCAGCATAAATAATAATTTTCCGAAGAAGAGGCAAATGTTTGGTTTGCCTCTTTTTTTGTTCATGATCCTGCCTTGTCAGTGTATTTGGTTTAGTGAGCTTCCAACCAGTTATTTCCGGTGTTCATGTCGGTAACGAGTTCCACTTCGAATTCCATGGCGTTTGTCATATGTTTTTTTACGAGTTTCTTCAATTCTTCAATTTCATCTTTGGCGGCATCAAAGACCAATTCATCATGCACCTGCAGAATCATTGCCGACTGAAAATTCTTCTTTTTCATTTCATTGTAAATGCTGATCATGGCTATTTTGATCATGTCTGCTGCTGATCCCTGGATCGGAGAGTTGATAGCGTTTCTTTCTGCATATCCTCTTACTGCTCCGTTAGAACTGTTTATGTCTGGCAAATAGCGCCTCCGGTTCATAATGGTTTCTACATATCCTTTTTCACGGGCAAACGCGATGGTTTGCTCCATATACTTTTTTATACCTGGATATTGTTCAAAATAGTTGTTGATAATCTCAGCAGCTTCACCTCTTGGTATGTTGAGTCTGTCGGCCAAACCAAAGGCAGAGATACCGTAAACAATTCCAAAGTTGACAGTTTTGGCCTTTCGCCGCATTTCTTTTGTAACGTCTTCAATATCAACGCCAAAAACTTTTGCTGCTGTAGCAGCATGAATATCAAGATTGTTTTTAAACGCTTCCAGCATCGATTCATCCTTGCTAAGGGCAGCAATAATTCTGAGTTCGATCTGTGAATAATCTGCTGCCAGGATGACATGGTTTTCGGAAGTGGGCACAAAAGACTTGCGTATTTCACGACCTTGTTCAGTGCGTATAGGAATGTTCTGTAAATTTGGGTTATTGGATGATAAGCGCCCTGTGGCTGCCACTGTTTGATTAAACTGGGCATGGAGGCGACCGGTTTTTTTACTGATCAGCTTTGGGAAAGCATCCACATACGTTGATTTGAGTTTGGTGAGCGACCGGTAGTTCAGAATTTTTTCAACGATGGGATGTTTATGAGCCAGTTTAGAAAGTACATCTTCACTGGTACTGTATTGTTTGGTTTTGGTCTTTTTTGCCTTTTCCACAATTTTGAGCTTATCAAATAATATTTCTCCCAACTGTTTGGGGGATCCAATATTAAACTGAATTCCGGCAATGTCATAAATTTCTTTTTCAATGTTTTCTATGTCTTTTTGCAGTTTCTGTGAATATTCTGCCAAAGCATCTGTATCCAGTTTTACACCGTTTGATTCCATATCAGAAAGTACATATATCAATGGGGTTTCCATTTCATAAAATAATTTCTCCAGTTTATATTCTCTGAGCTGGGGTTCGAATACTTTTCTGAGTTTTAAGGTTATATCTGCATCTTCGCATGCATAAGCTGTAATGATATCGATGGGTACATCGCGCATGCTTTTCTGATTTTTACCCTTTTTACCAATGAGCAGTTCAATGCTCATGGGTTGATGGTTCAGGTATGTTTCGGAAAGAACATCCATATTGTGGCGCATATCTGGTTGCAGCAAGTAGTGGGCAATCATGGTATCAAATAATTTTCCCTGTACATGTATCTCATAATTTTTAAGTACCCCTATATCAAACTTTAGGTTTTGCCCGGTTTTTTCAATATCAGGATCTTCAAAGACCTGTTTGAATTTTTCCGCTAATTCTTTTGCTTTCTTTTGGTCTTCGGGAAAAGGTACATACCATGCCTGTTGTGGTTTCACAGAAAAGGCAATGCCAACAAGTTGTGTGTTGTTACTTGTAAGTCCTGTAGTTTCAGTGTCAAAGCAAAAGGAATTGTTTTGGTTTAACTGGTCAAGCAGGTTGTTAATCTTTTCTGTTGTGTCTGCCAGTTGAAAATCATGATCCTTCATCAATTTTTCTGCTTTGTTTTTCACCAACACTTTGGGGTCTTCAAAAGCATCTGTTCCTGCAAACATATCCATCTGCGCAGAGGCTTTTTCTTTGGAAGGCATTGCCTGGGGTGCTTCTTCGCTGATATGTTCAAAGACCCGTTTGGCATAGGTTCTGAATTCAAGTTCATCGAACAGAGGTATCAATACGTTGGGGTCAGGATCTTTTCTTTTGAGTTTTTCCTCGTCCCATTCTACAGGTACATCCAAAATAATGGTGGCAAGGCTTTTTGACATGAGTGCCTGCTGAGCATTTTCTTTCAAACTTTCGCGACTGCGTTTTTCTGCAACTTTATCTAAATTTTCCAGAATATTCTCAATAGAACCGAATTCACCAATGAGTTTTTTTGCCTTTTTTTCGCCAATTCCCGGCACTCCTGGTATATTATCTGATGCATCGCCCCATAACCCAAGAATGTCAATGAGCTGATCAGGTTCGTTGATGGCGAATTTTTCACATACCTCCTTTACTCCCCAAACTTCTGCCCCATTCCCCATGCGTGCAGGTTTGTACATAAAAATATTTTCGGATACCAATTGTCCGAAATCTTTATCGGAAGTCATCATGAAAACAGTGAAATTTTCTTTTTCTGCTTTTTTCGCCAGGGTACCTACAATATCATCGGCCTCATATCCGGGAACTTCAAGCACAGGAATATGAAATCCTTCAATAAGCTTTTTAATGTAAGGGATCGCCAGCACGATATCTTCAGGAGTATCTTCACGGTTGGCTTTGTATTGTGTGAAATCAGTTTTTCTTTGTGTGGGGGCAAATGCATCAAATGCGACAGCAATATGACTGGGGTTCTCTTTTTTGAGCACTTCAAGCAATGTATTGGCGAAACCCAGAACTGCCGAAGTGTTCAATCCTTTTGAGTTGATTCTGGGGTTTCGGTTCAGGGCAAAATAAGCCCTGTAGATGAGCGCCATGGCATCTAATAAAAACAATTTCTTCTTTTCCTGCATGAATAATGATTTTTTGAGTTTCTTTTTTCAAAGATACGCCAAAAAAATGGCAGGTGAGTGGATGAATGTACAGAAAATGTTTTCAGGAGAATTGTGAAAATATCTGTGAAATAGGATTTTTAAAGGATGTGCTTCATAACTAATCATTAGGATTTTCTACACTACCCATAAAAAGTAGTGTATTGGTGGTTCGTTCGCGAATTGCAAAAATGAAAGGTTTGTTGGCAAAAAATACCGGACCTACACTTTCTGTATTGATCCCAATGGTTGTTACTGCTGCTGCCTCCGTACCCTCTTCGTTCACATCTATAAACGTGTTTTGTTTCACAAAACTTACATAAAGTTCTTCCTCAGAAATACCTGAAAGGTCCGCCAATGCTTCGCTGAAGGCATCTACCATGCCCATTTCTTCTAAAATTTTGTTCAGTGTTTTTTCATATTCGAAACTGAATTTGGGCAATTGAACTTGCACCGGAACCCAGTTTTCCTGATTTTGAAAGGATTCAGTTATTTCTTGCCATATTTGGTCATCAAAGTTGTTGTAGAATTCATTGAGCGTATGCTGGGGTTTGATGAGCACCATTGAGAAATTTTTACGTCCGTAGGGTAGTTCTAAAGCACTAAACTCATTGGTTCCGAAAGTTTTTGCAGGAATTTCTCCGGTCATGGTTTCCACATCTTCCTGCGTGTTGTTATCGAAGTAGAAAGGAAGGGAGGTAGTACTGGAGGCATCAAACTGATTGGTCCAGTCACCTTTAAAGTAGAGAGCATTCATTATAAACATGACTGTTAAAGGGTCAATAGCTTCAATTACTTTGTCAATTTTTCCGTTTGTCTGATCACCAGCCCATTCGTTAATGGTATTTACTGCCTCTGGGTTGTTAAAGTCGAGGCTTTCTGCATGGGCATCAAAATTATTGATGAGTTGATCAAGAAAAGATTGCCGGAAACTGAAATTCATGCGGTAAAAAACCGCATTGGCAATCGTGGTGGTTACCTTTTCGTCGGCATTGATCAATTGAGGAACAAGGCTCATATATGCCTCATTGATCTCCTCTATAGTCATATTTTCATCATAATCAAGCATTTCCTTAATTTGGTTGTAAGTTTCATTGTCGGCACCATTTAACAGCATGGTAAGCGCAATGCTTGCGCTCAGCGGGGAGACCATCATATTGCTGTTTTCATCTTTGGCAACATGGGTAAAGAAATCAATACCAAATTGATTGCTGCTTTTTATCACCTCTTCTGCTTTGGTTGTCAGCGTCAGAGTTTTGGGATCATTTACAGGCTTTTCATTTCTTTTCTCGCAGGAAGACAGGAAAAGTACAGAAATCATAAATATAGTAATAATCGATATGTCTTTCATTTTTAAGGGTTTTGAGATAAATAAAATTGGTTTTAAAAGGGTGAAACTTTCTGGTAATTTTTGTAAGAGACAATTATCATTGTATACGAATGAAGTTACAAAAATGCTGCAAGAATTGTAAAAATATACCCATTTAAAAGTTTAATTGATTTGCAGAATGCCAAATTTGACTATATATTTGCTTTGTTTAAAAAAAGATTACAAACCTGAATCTAATATTCACTAAAAAAGGAAAAATTATGTCGAGACCCGTAACCTTATTCACCGGACAATGGGCAGATCTGCCCATAGAGACCATGTGCGAAAAAGCCAAAACCTTTGGCTACGACGGAGTGGAATTATGCACCTGGGGCGATCATATGGAAATTGATAAAGCCGACCAAAACTACTGTGATCAAAGAAAAGAATTATTGCAAAAATACGGATTACAACTTTTTACCATTTCTACCCACCTTGTAGGACAGTGCGTATGTGATCCGATAGATGAACGCCATAAAGGAATTTTACCCGAATACATTTGGGGCGACGGAGATCCGGAAGGGGTAAGGCAGCGGGCTGCTGAAGAGGTTATTGAAACAGGAAAAGTTGCTAAAAGACTGGGACTGGATACCGTTGTAGGTTTTACAGGCAGCCCAATCTGGCATTTGCTGTATTCTTTTCCGCCAACACCACAAATAATGATTGACAGGGGATTTGAAGAATTTGCCACCCGATGGAAACCGATTTTGGATGCTTATGAGAAAATGGGTGTAAAGTTTGCCCTTGAGGTGCATCCTACTGAGATTGCTTTCGATATTGCATCAGCCCAAAGTGCATTGAAAGTGCTTGATGACCATCCTGCCTTTGGTTTTAACTACGATCCCAGTCATCTTGGTTATCAGGGTGTAGATTACGTGAAATTTATCTATGATTTTGCCGATCGTATTTTTCATGTACATATGAAGGATGTTCACTGGAGTGATGTACCCAAAGATGTTGGTGTTTTTGGAGGACACACCCAATTTGGAGATCACCGCCGATTTTGGGACTTTCGCAGCATAGGGCGCGGTAAAATTGATTTTGAAAGGATAATCAGAGCATTGAATGATATTGGTTACCAGGGGCCTCTTTCCATTGAGTGGGAAGACAGTGGTATGGACAGAGAAGCCGGCGCGACAGAGTCGTGTACTTTTACCAAAAATATTGATTTTGAACCCTCTGGTATCGCTTTCGATGATGCCATGCAAAAATAAGAGAAACAGATTGCCGGGCGAAGCTCCCAACTTAATGCACCCCAACGATAAAATCCTGTTGAACTTTATGTAAGGTTGCAGGATGCGTTGCAAAAGGCAAGGTTAAATTCATGTTACCTATATTCCGTGGGCCAATGCCCTGCGCTCAGGCAATCGTGCCTTTCAATCCGGGAAAAGTAAGATGGATACAATGTGTTCGTTGTTTTTTCGGATGTTTATTTGTTTGGTAAACAATTTCAGTCCTGTGGTCTATGAATTGTATATTTCAATATATTCTTTTATCCAGGATTGTTTATCCTGATTAGAAAAATTCAGAATAATAACTATCTTTGCCATGTTATAAGTTACGTTTTCCTTAAAACGTTTCTCTAAGTTTTTGACAAGCAATGATTTACGACAGGTTTTTTTACTGGAAATTAATTTTCCCCTTTTTTTACACCATCGGTCGAAGGCTGTTGAATTATGAAAGGTAAAGAATTTGTCTTTCCCCACATAATTTTAAGATGCATAAAAAAATTTCATGACCCGAGATAACTATGTAAACTATTCAAAAGATTTCAGGATATTTGTTGAATTGATGAGTTTATGCGCGGAAACCAATCTTTTGCCCACACCTGAAACACATGTGCTTAGTTGCTGATTTTTATTCTAAGATTTATTAAAATAAACTACTTATTTAATTATATTATTCACAAATCATTATTTTATGGACACGAAAAAAAGGTTAGTTCTGCCCCCGGAGGCCGATCATTTAATTTCCAATGCCCCTTCTTTTAAGGTTTTTGATACAGTAGAGCAATTGGCAGATGCTGCTGTAAACGGACCCGACAGTAACTATTTTGAAGTGAAGTACAATGTAGAAGGCAAAGGTGAAATAACAGAAGCCATCGTTCACAGGGTAACCAATGGTATTTCTGCTAATTATGTTGATCCTTACATGCGCCGTCGCGATCCTAATACCATGGCCATAGGCGATTGTAAACCCTCTGATCAGCCAAGGTTTAAAGACCGGTTTGGGTATTCTTTTGACAAACTCCGCAAAGAAACTTTTGTGTGGATGGAAAAACAAAATCTGGCAGCATTTTATTTTCAGATAGGAAACCTGGATAAACCGGAATATGGTTTGGCTATTGTTCCGGATAATGCAGGATTTTTTGCCATGGGATTGGCCATGCTACAAAAAATAGTTCCCAAAGATACCATTCCTGAAGGAAAAGTCATCAAGGCGGTGATGTATATTGCTCCTCCGTTCCGTCATACGCATCTTGACGGAAAACAGGTAGTTGTACATAATCGTTGCACCGAGGTATATGAGATATTTTCTTATAATTTATATCCTGGTCCCAGTGCTAAAAAAGGGATTTATGGAGTCATTCTTAGTATGGGTGAAGATGAAGGATGGTCTACAGCACATTGTTCTGGTGTTGAATCTATCAGTCCTTACGACAATATTACCCGTTTTATGCACGAGGGTGCCAGCGGTGGAGGTAAAACCGAAATGCTACAGCACATATTAAGACTACCTACCGGAGAAGTGCTCATTGGTAAAAATCTTCAAACTAATGAAATAAGGAGTATAACCGTACCACGATTTTGTGAAACCCGACCTATTTGCGATGATATGGGCATGGTTCACCCAACATTTCAGACCGGAAGCAAAAGACTCCGGATACAGGATGCTGAAAATGCATGGTTTGTGCGAACAGATAATATTCTTGAATATGGTTCTGATCCTAATCTGGAAAAAATAACGATCAACAGCAAAAAACCATTATTGTTTCTGAATATTGATACCAATCCTGGCGGCACTGCTTTGATCTGGAACCATATTGAAGATGCGCCCGGCAAACGTTGCCCCAACCCCAGGGTGGTAGTACCCCGCGATTCTTTTCCTAATGTTGTGAATGAACCTGTATCTATTGATGTACGTAGCTTTGGTGTACGCACTCCCCCAACGACAGCGGAAAATCCAGGTTTTGGAATTTTTGGACTGTTCCATCTTCTTCCCCCTGCTCTTGCATGGGTCTGGAGATTGGTGTCGCCCCGCGGGCATGCCAACCCCAGCATTGTTGATCAGGGCGGCATGCAGAGTGAAGGTGTAGGCTCTTACTGGCCATTTGCAACCGGAGAAAAGGTAACACACTCAAACCTGCTACTTGATCAGATTGTGGAGAATACCATCACACGTTATGTAATCGCTCCCAACCAACATGTAGGCATTTGGAAAGTAGGTTTTATGCCGCAACTTCTGATGCGCGAATACCTTACCCACAGAGGAAATTCCAGATTCAGGGCTGATCAGTATCAGGCAGCCAGATGTCCGCTTTTGGGATACGAACTCAATTATCTTACCATTGAAAATGCGAAGATCCCTTCACGTTTCCTGAAGGTTTACAAGCAACCTGAAGTAGGGTTTGAAGGATATGATAAAGGGGCAGAAATGCTGTATGATTTCTTTAAAAAAGAGTTACCTCAGTATATTGTACCTGGTTTATCGGATATGGGTAAACGAATCATTGAAACATGCCTTGATGGTGGTTCAGTAGAAGATTATGAGAAGATTATCAGCAAAGGATAATTTTTTATTGTGCTGATTCAAAATAAAAAACCCGGTATTATTTTTTTACCGGGTTTTTTGTTTTCTGTACTGCAGGGTTTGGAGAAAGATATTATTTTATCTGGTTGCTTTTTTTGCGAAAAATGTTCATCGCAGATGCAGGCAACGCTCATTTTCGCAGATAAAAAACCCGGATCATCAGCGATTGCTGTAAGCATCTGTGTTGTCAGCGTTCCTTTTATGCTGATGGTCATCATTGGGGTTTGTTTTAATCCACCACCGGCTATATACAAACCTCAGTCTTCGTTTGCATCAATGTTATTATGTTATTATCCTGGTTCAGTTCACCCTTTTATATAAAACCAGCAAAAAATAGTTTTCTGTGTTGAATTTGGGGAAATGGATGAAAGCCTGATACATGCACTTTAAAAACGAATGTTTTTCAGGAATTCTGCAGCGCTTTCCAGGCATCCCAAACCATCAACTGCGCCATCTTTTTCAACAAAATAGTGTTGTATGTTTTGTTTTGTAGATTCGGCAAAAACAGACTCCCACTCGATAATACCCTTTCCGGGGCATTCAAAATCCTGTTCTTCACCCGGAGCCATATCTTTAACGTGCAGTATGGGATATCTGCCAGGGTACTTTTTGAGCGTTTGTACCGGATCTGCTCCCCCTTTTTGTGTCCAGTAGATGTCCAGTTCACATTTTACCAGCTCAGAATCGGTATTGTCCATCATATAATCGAAAGGCAATCCTGTTTCCATAGGAACAAACTCATGGTCGTGATTGTGCCAGCAGAGTGTTAATCCGCGTGATTTGCAGATTTCACCATTTTTGTTGAGTGTTTCCACGCTTTTTTTGCAGTCGTCGAGAGAAAAAGGGGAACCCACGAACCATGGCCAATAGTTTATGGCATACTGCAATTCAAGTTCATTGAGTTTGTCGAGTCCACGATTCAGTTCATCGGTATCATCGGTCATGCCTATACCACCGGCAATGGGCTTTAGTCCGGTATCATTGCAGAAATTGAGGAAACTTTTTGCTGATTCTCCCAGGAAGTTACCGGTTTCAATTTCGGTATATCCAAAAGCGGCTGTTTGCGAGAGTATACTTTTCCAGTCTTTTTCTCCGAGATTTTTTCCCAGAATGCCTGTAATGTATCCAATATTATTTAGTTTGTTTTGCGTAAACATGTTGCAGGATTGCAATGCTCCGGCAGCATATAAACCGGCAGAACCTGCGATCATGGATTTTATAAACTTTCTTCGTGTTTGCATCTTTCAGGAATTTTTTATGAAGGATTAAATTTTTGGCAGCACCCAGGGTTTTCTGTATTCAGGTGTGATGTATTCATTGGCTTTATCACTATTGGTAAAGCGACTTTTCTGGTCATCCCACATCAGGATGTTTTCGCCGGTTCGTGCCGCAATGTTGCCAATGTGGGCATGTAGAGCAGCAGCTCTGCCTATTTCAGGAGTACAATCAGGTGTTTTCCTTGTTTTGATACAATCAAGGAAATTTCGTACATGGACAGGGTGTGATTCCCGGGCCTCCGTAAGGGTTTGACTGTGTGTTTTAAAAGCGCTTTTTTCGCTGTCGTATTCGGGCAATACTTTATATCCGTTGCGGTTGGTAACAATGGTTGCTTTGTCGCCCACAAAGCTTACCCCAAAGAGTTGATCCCAGGGACCATTTTGAACCCCCGCGGTCATATCGAAATTGATGACAAAGTCTTTTTTGGGGTATACTACATTCATGTTATCAAAGGTTTCTTTCATACGTTTCTGTGCGGAGTTATTGGTGGCATAAACCATGGTTGTATCAGGAGCCTTGATCATGTCTTTAGTCCATAATCCCATATCGATCAAATGCACACCCCAATCGGAGAATAATCCTCCGCCATAGTCCCAGAAATGCCTCCATGATCCATGGAAGCGGGCTCTGTTAAAAGGTCTCTCCGGAGCAGGGCCGAGCCACATATCGTAATCAACACCCCGGGGTGCGGGGGCATCTTCGGCAAAAGAGGTGCCCAAACCGTAATTAAAATTGGCCCAAATATTTACCTTTCTCAGATTACCGATGTGCCCATTTTTAATCATTTCAACAGGTTCCCCAAAAGCAACATTGCTGCGCTGCTGCTGACCAACCTGCACAACAATGTTGTATCTGTTGGCGGCTCTAACCATGATATCGCACTCGGCAATGGTATTTGCCAGCGGTTTTTCCACATAAATATCTTTGCCTTCCTGGGCTGCATAAACAAAATTAAGACAATGCCAATGGTCGGGGGTTCCAATGATTACCGCATCAATGTCTTTTTGTTCCAGCATTTTCCGGAAGTCTTTGTACAACTCTGGATGTTGGTTGTAATCCTGTATAATCGTGGTTGCTCTTTCCTGAAGGATGTTTTCATCTACATCGCAAAGTGCCACACAATTGGCATCATCGTATCTCAAATGGTCTTTCAGTATTTTGAAACCGTGGTTTCGGCAACCAATAAGTGCTACATTGATTGTATCGGAGGGTGCTGTGGAAGCACTCCAAACCTTACCGGGAAGGATGGTGAACATCCCGGCACCTGCAGCTCCCATTGCTGCTTTCTGAATAAAAGATCTTCTGTTGATTTGCATATGTTTTATTTTTTTGAGGGAAAATAATAATAAACTTATAATACACAAAAGGCACTTTGCGGATTTATATTATGAGTACAGTTTAAAAGCTAAAATATTAGATTCTACTATTGCTAACTAACTAATAATTGGCAACCACTTCGAGGGTCTTCGACTACTCAAAGGGTTTTAGAAACGACTTGTAATATAGCAAAAAATTCTGTTATCAGTTTCTAATAAACAAAATATTCACTTGCTTTTTTAGCAAACCTTTCTGATTCTTCGGTCCACATGTCCAGAATATCTTCAACCAGGAATCTTTGTTCAAAAGTTTTTCTGATCTTATCTGTCCCACACACTTTGTCAAACATATCCAGTCGTTCGGGAGCCATTTCAAAAACGTTATATTCAGGGTATAACTTATATATTTCCTGCATCACATAAAACTGAATAATAGAAAGATCGGATTTGACCATATAAGGAATGTGTACCTGCACTCCTCCAAGGTCTTGCCCTTTCAGTTCCGTGTAATAAGGACGGTAATGGATTGGGCGGAACTGTACTCCGGGAAGTTTTAGTTGATTAAGATTTTCTGCAAGTGTTTCGGGATCTTCAATCCAGGGTGCGCCAAATACCTGAAAGGGGAGAGTATATCCTACTCCGATGTTGATGGTATAGAGTTCTCCGAGAATACCGGAGACGGGATAAAAATAAGCAGACTGGTATTGCGGGATGTGGGGTGAAGACATTACCCAGGGCAATCCAGTGTCTTCAAATGCCATTCGTCGTTCCCATCCTTTCATGTTGATTACGGTCAGGTTTGCTTTAACCCTATCTGCGAGCAGTCCTTCATTGTTGAGAAAGGTTGCCAGTTCGCCCACTGTAAAACCATGAACATAAGGGATTGGGAATTGGCTGACAAAAGACAGAAATCCTTCTTCAACCAGAGGTCCTTCAAATTTATAGCCACCCAGTGGATTAGGTCTGTCCAGTACCATAAACTCAATATCATTTTCCGCAGCGGCTTCCATGGCTAATCCCATTGTGCTGATGTATGTGTACGATCTGGATCCAATATCCTGGATGTCATAGATTAACACGTCAATATCTTCAAGCATTTCGGGGGTTGGTTTCCGGGCGCTCCCGTAAAGGCTGAACATGGGAATACCGGTTTTGGTATCATAGTCATTACCAACCAGGTCACCTGCGTTGTAGTTGCCCCGCACGCCATGCTCTGGTCCATATAAAGCGATCAGTTCGAAATTGTCTGCCTCTGCCAAAATATCAATCGTAGATTTCAGGTTGCGGTCTACACCCGTAGGATTGGTGATCAGTCCGACACGTTTCCCTGAGAGGGGTTCGAATTTTTTTTCGCGCAGCACTTCAATGCCTGTTTTTACGTGGGCGTGCAATGGATAGATCATGGTAAATACAACGAAACAAAAAACTGTTATTTTTAAGATTTTCATCACTAATAAGTTTGTTGAATTATGGGAAAAGTAAGGTTCTGAAAAATTTTTCAAAACAAAAATAAACAATTTTAGTCAACAAACTACTCTGAAAATTCTTTTTGGTTTCCAGGTTAAAAACATTAATCGTATGTTTTCATATTGGTAATATTTCCGTTTTCAAAGTCAACTCTCCTGATGCGTTTCCCTTGCTGATTGTAGATATTCCATCTTCCTTGCTTAACACCTTCCTGGTAATTACCATTTTCTCTTATCTCTCCATTTTGGTAAAAAGATGTGAACTCACCGTGCATTCTGTTGTTTTTAAACTCCATCTGTCTGAGTTTTTGACCTCTTTCGTCATAGAAATACCACCTACCGGTTTTCATATCGTTGGCATAGGTGCCTTCTTCCATGATGTTTCCATTGGTGTAGTAGTTTGAGAAACTGCCGTTTA
Source organism: uncultured Bacteroidales bacterium (assembly GCA_964589855.1). Classification (GTDB taxonomy): domain Bacteria; phylum Bacteroidota; class Bacteroidia; order Bacteroidales; family UBA7960; genus SKVR01. The sequence goes on along the minus strand of CAZPVB010000002.1, from coordinate 64,676 downwards.
GCATCCCATCGCTGTAGTGTGCAACCCTTTGTAAGTTTCCGTTTTCCAACCAGTTTACAGATTTTCCTTCCCGTAATCCATTCTTATAGTGCACTTCATATCTTTTTTGGCCGTTCTGGTGCCATCCTTCCCACAAGCTATCCATTTGCGCTTCATAAAACCATCCCTTGTCTTTCATCTGTCCGTTTTCGAACCAGCTGGACCACAGTCCATGTTCCAGATCATTTTTAAAAGGTCCTTCATGACTTTTTCTTCCGCTTTCATAGAGCGTAGTCCACAGTCCGTTTCTCTTTCCTTGTTCTATTTGTCCATATCTTAATTTTTCGCCTGTAGTGTAAAAGTAGGTCCAATCTCCATGCTGAATACCTTTTTCGAAGTCTCCTTTGCTGGAAACTATGCCGTTGGGGAAATAATACACCCATGTACTATCCTGCAGGTCTTCAATAGTTTTTCCTTCCATTTCTTTGTTTCCGTTTTCAATCCACCAGGTTGCGTATCCATGCAGTTTATTGTTTTTGTATGAGCCTTTAAATTTTTCATTGCCGTTTTCAAAGAATTCATGGCTGCTTCCATGTTTTTTGTCAAGATGGTAATTTGAAATTTCTTTTGCTTGTCCGTTCTGGTAATAATATTCCCATTCGCCTTGTTTCATTCCCATTCTTACGGGTCCTTGCATTTCCAGTTTTCCGCCAGGGTACCATGTTTTGCTTATCCCTTTATTGTGTTGTATTTCTGCCCATTTTTGTCCATCTTCGTACCAAAATTGCCAAAGACCAACTTTTTCATCAAATTCGTACCATCCGCAAGACCATAATTGTCCGGAGTTGTAATAATACTTGTATTCTCCATTTTTTGCATTATTTTCTCTATAACCCTCTTCCTTCATGTTGCCGTCAGGGTAGAAGGCATTGAATTCTCCGGTGTCATAATCCTGGTTTTGGGTAATTATCCCTTTGTTATCAAAGAATTTCCAAATCCCCGATCTATTGTTGTTTTCATAAACACCTTCTGCTCTTTTTTCGCCATTTGGGTGGAGGTAAATCCATTGACCAGTTTTTCCATTTTTATCCCAGCCTCCGGTGGCACTTACGCTGCCATCATCATGAAAGCCGGTATAAATGCCTTCATCGAGGTTAACTTCATGAGTTTTAATACTGTCGCCGCTAAAAAATGTCCAGGTTCCGGTTCTTTCTCCCATATCGTAGTTCCCCTGTTGACGCAAAGTCATATCCTGGTCGTAATATTCCCAGAAACCATTTTTCATCCCTTCACTGTAGGGTCCCTGACCCATTAGGTCACCATCCTGCAGCCTTACTGAGGGGGGTTGGGCTTCGGCAAAATTATTCAGAAAGAAAAAGAGAAAAAGAAAAACTGTAATATGACGCGTGGTTGCAATATTTAAATGCATTTTAGTAAACTGTTGGTTTTTGGTTTATTTTTTCCATTAATAAAGAACGGTAGTCTAACAATGTATATTTTTATTACCTGAGAATATCTTTTTTCATGTTTAGTGTTACTTTGGTGTTGTTGCTTCTGTAGTCGAACAACAGATCACCTGTTCTCCTGTATAACCTGATGTAATTCAACGGATACCAAACAACCATTTTGCCTACTTCTATTCTGGATATAATGTCTATTTGCTCATCATTGTTTGCCAGGGTATTAATGCGTATGGTTGATTTATCTTTGATTCGGAGTTTGTCGAAATATACATCATCTCCGTTTTCTGTTCTGATCTCAATTACGCCTGATTTATTTTTCAGGAAATAAATCTTACCGATGTTTTTAAAAGTTTCAGGGAAGTTTCGCGAAAACGACGGGTTACTTTTTTTAATGGCTTCCTGAGCTGCGGTTCCGGGAATCACGGTTCCATCTGCTTTGGTAAGGTTGATAGCGGCATACAGGCCTGCAATAGAAGATTCCACATTTTGATTGATCATTTCCCGGTTTTTTTTGATCAGCATATCGGCATAATTCAATGACCCTCCACTGGCAGTCTGTGGAGCACTTTCCACCGAAAGTCCGCTGGTATTTCCAAATGTTCCTGTGAGCACTACTCCGTGGTCTCCGTCATTGTAAAGGCCGCTTAATCTTTGCCGGGGGTCGTTGTAGAACTGCAAGCTGGTGGTTTTTCCATCAAGATTCATATGTAATGCGTAGGCAACTGCATTGTCAGTATTTGATGCGTCAAAGTTGGCCTTTTCTGCCCATATCAGTCTTCCCTGTGGACGAAAAGCAGCTACAAAAACATCCTTTTTGTTGTTTTCATTTTTAATATTTCTTCCCTGTATGGTTAGGTCTTCTGCAAAAGTACCTGCTACCACCAGCTGATTTCTTGCATCTATGACGAGAGAGAATCCCATGGCATTGTCTGTTGACCTAAGATGATGTGCCCAGAGGATCTCCATGTCATTGTTAAGGGCTGCAACAAATCCTTGTCTGTTTTCGCTATTGGAGGTAAGACGTGTATTGCCATCTCCAAATTCATTGGTAAAATAACCGGTAATGTAAATATTTCCTGAAGCATCAGATGCCATGTCTTTATAGTTGTTCCCTCGGTATCCGCCGTATTCAAATACTTTATTCCATACTTTATCAGATAATTCGTAGAAGTATTTGTCGGCATCAACGATCCATGAGGAGGGCGTAAAATGGGCATAATCAGGCATGGTGATGCCAATGGGTGCATTGATGAATGTGGGGTCTGCCACAACAAATTCTTTACCGTCTATCATCACATAATCTCCCGGGGGATTTCCGTTTTCAAAATGTACAGCGGTAGCCAGATGTTCTGGATATAAAAGTGCAGCCACTTGTTTGTTGGCAAAATTTCTTACCAGCCAGGCAAATAATACCGCCCTGTCATCGCAATCAGAATATGCGTAATGTATCACTTCATCGGGCAACATATACCTTTGCCCGCCAAAATGCTCAATATCGGTTTGGTATTCAAACGATGTTTGCACCATCCGCAGCAGGAAGTTTACTTTCTGGGTATCGTTCATGTTTTCGATAAGAGGTGTAAGTACATTTTCACATGACTGCACAAAAGTATTGGAGGCATCAGCGTCAAGATAAATATTCATGTGTGCCTGGGGTTGGTCGGCGAGTACCTCTATCAGTATGGGGTCGTATTCCAAGGTCAACTCATAATCATCCTCACCAAAAGCAAAACCGATTGTTTTTTCTTTACCTTGCAAGGCAAAATCAGGGGTTTTGTAAAAATTCATGTCGAAATCTTTAAAAGCACCCTTCATGCTTTCGGAGTAGGTGTATACCTGTTCGTTGCCGTTTCCCCCGATCATGTAATATGTTTTTTGGTTAAGATCGATACGGGGTGTGTTATAAACGATGTTGCTGAATGGCATGAGCAAAACCAGTTGGTCGTCCTGCCTTGCTAAACGTATATCATATCCCGCTTGTAAAAGCAAAAACCATGTGTACAGTTTTGTTTCCTGTTTCCTGTCTTTGGCCAACTGAGCAGACAAATTGTGTGTAAGTACGTATAATGCCCAATCGTTCATGCCGGTTTCTTCAGCGATTTCAAGAAGGCTGATAAGTGTGGGGGTGTAGTTTTTTTCTGCTACACTTGTAAACCACTGAGAAATTTCCTCCTCTGTAATGCCTTTGCTTCTCACACCAGGTAGCGATCTGTCTGTATCAACTCTGAAGTTGCGACCATAGAAGTAGACATTCATTTGTGGTATATTTTGTTTGGCAGATTCTTTGGGCAGGATGGTGATGGGAGCACTGAATTTTTCTTTTGCCGGTATAGATGCTGCAGAAGGCGTAATGCGTCCAATGGCAATATTTCCTCTTTCTTCAGGTTCTGTTTGATTGTAATCCGGGATTACCTCAGGTTTTGTGTCTGTTTCGGGCCGGGCGCCATCTTTTGTCTGCCTTCTTTCCCATTCTTGTTTCAGGTACCGGGCATATTCACGATTGCGTTGTTCAACATAATCTTCAAAATCTTTTTTCATGGCCTGCATTACGCTGTCGCGCTCGTTCACAAAATTTTTGAAGGCTTGTTCCTGTTGTTTTTTATATTCTTCAAAACTGGTATCCTGTGCAAAATTCATCATAGGAAATAACATTCCAATCAACAGGCAGATGATGATTTTCCTTTTCATAATACTTGCTTTTTAAGTAAACAAACTGTTTGAAAGCACGCTTTTTAGAACGAGGATTCGTTTGAGCGGTGCCCTTTTGTTGAATGCGTAAATTTAAGAAAAAGATAGTAGAAAACCGGATAAAAAATTGATTTAAATGGATTAAAAATCAGGATTTAACCTTTTCAACGCTACCCAGGACATAACTCCCATGCCTGTTTTAAGTGCATTTTCGTCGGGATGAAAAGTAGATGTGTGCACATTGGTAGTTTTGGTATTGCTGCTGTAAACGCCAAGGCGGTAAAAACATGCCGGGATTACATGCGAATAAAAGGCAAAATCTTCGGCTGTCATGGATAAATCCAGTTCTACAATATTTTCAGTGCCCAGGTATTGCTGAGCACATTGGCGAAAATGTCCTGCCAGTTCCTCGTTATTACTCAGGAAAGGATAACCTTTTTCAATTCTTACTTCACACTTTGCCCCCATACCTTCTGCTGTGCCTGATGCTATGGATCTGATCTTATGGTGTACTTCCTCTCTCCATTGTTCGTCAAAAGTACGGAATGTACCATCAATGGTCACTTCAGAAGGAATTACATTCATTCTGCCGTTGGCGATCATTCTGCCGAAAGAAAGTACGGAAGGGGTCCAGGGTTTTGCATTTCTGCTTACAATCTGCTGCAGCGCAACTACAATATGCGAGGCAATGAGAACTGTGTCGTTGACCAGATGAGGGGTGGCAGCATGTCCGCCTGCACCTTTAACTTTTAAATAGATTTCGTCTGAAGATGCCATATACATGCCATTTCTGATCCCTACCTTACCTGTTTCGATTTGAGGCGCTACATGTTGTCCGAAAATCCCATGCGGTTCGGGATTCTTTAAAACACCTTCTTTGATCAGCATACTGGCACCACCCGGATAACTTTCTTCTGAAGGTTGAAAAATCAACTTTATTTTTCCGCCCCATTTGTTTTTCAATCTGTGCAAAATTTTTGCTGCGCCCAAAAGCGATGCCATGTGCATATCATGCCCGCAGGCATGCATCACACCCTTATGAACCGATTTAAAATCTATATCGTTCTCTTCCTGTATTGGCAAAGCATCCATATCTGCTCTAAGTGCCAACACTTTGTCTGAAGGTAGTTGTCCTTCCAAAACTGCCACCACACCCGTTTGTGCCATTCCGGAAGTATAAGCTATGCCTTCCTCTCTCAATATCTTACATATGTATTCAGAAGTTTTGTATTCTTTGAGCGAAAGTTCGGGGTATTTATGCAAATGGCGTCTTACATGACGTATCTCTTCAAATAATTCTTCGGAAAGTGATTTTATTTTATCAATCATATACATTTAGTTTATTCTGTTTCTTGTGAGAGCAAAAGTAGGAAAATAGATGTAAAACTGTAAATGCATCCCGGTCTAAAGGATGAAAAAAATATTTTATAGTTTATAAATGTTAAAATTAAAAAAAAGATTTCTGTAAGGAAGAAATGAAATAAAAAGTTGTCAACTGTTTTTGCCTTTATACCTTTAAAATCGATTTAAATATATGAAGGAAATTTCTTTTTTTTGATTCTTAAAAAAAAGCAGGTTGTTAATTGGTTTTTGATTCTGTGACTCTTGTGTTTTTATGTTGTTTGCACCATTTGTTTTCCTACCTTTACCTTCTGAATTTTACGCTTGTTTAAAACATTTTTTTTGTTTGTAAAAGCTTTTATTTTCTCTGTAAGCAAGCGATCGTTGAGGTTATAGGATGTTTTTATGTATTATATTTAAAGTATTACACATTATGAGTTTTAAGGAATTAAAGATCGGAGGATTAACCATCCCCGTTCCGATTATACAGGGAGGTATGGGTGTAGGGATATCAATGTCTGGTTTGGCTGCTTCAGTGGCCAATCAGGGTGGCGTAGGCGTTATATCTGCAGCCGGATTAGGTTTGGTACATCGCAACACTACTCTTAGTTATCTCGATGCCAATATGGAAGGACTAAGAAAGGAGATCAGAAAAGCGAAAGAAAAAACCCAGGGTGTTATTGGTGTGAATATAATGATGGTCATGACGAATTTTGCTGATCTTGTCCGTACTTCGATTGCTGAAAAAGCAGATATTATTTTTTCAGGTGCAGGATTGCCTCTGGATCTGCCAAAATTTTTGCTTCCGGATAGTGTTACCAAACTGGCTCCTATTGTTTCGTCAGGGAGAGCAGCCAAGATCATTTGCGAAAAATGGAAATCGCTTTTTGATTATTTGCCCGATGCCATTGTTGTGGAAGGACCCAAAGCAGGAGGTCATCTGGGTTTTAAAAAGAATCAGATAGATGATCAGCAATACAGTTTGGAAGAATTGGTTCCCCAGGTAGTGTCAACAGTAAAAGTTTTTGAAGATAAGTATGGATGTAAAATCCCTGTTATTGCCGCTGGTGGTATTTATAACGGAAAAGATATTTACAACATTATGAGCAAAGGAGCTAGTGCTGTACAATTGGGCACCCGCTTTGTAACCACCACCGAATGCGATGCGTCAGATGCTTTTAAGCAATCCTACATTGATGCAGCACAGGAAGATGTGGAAATTATTAATAGTCCTGTAGGAATGCCGGGTCGTGCGGTAAAAAATAATTTTATTAATAAGGTAAAAGATGGATTGAAAACCCCTATTAAATGCCCTTTTCACTGCATTAAATCCTGCGATATTTCAAACAGCCCATATTGTATCATCAATGCACTGTATAGTGCATACAAGGGAAATATGAACAGCGGTTTTGCGTTTGCCGGAAGCAATGCATACCTTGCTACACGCATCATTTCGGTGAAAGAAGTTTTTCAGGAATTAATAGACGAATTTCGGAATGCGGTTTCCGGTTTAGATTCAAATGAAGCAAAACCAGATAAATAATGATTTGATAATCGTTTGAGATAATGAGTCCGGTATAAAAAAGTTATTGCCCACTAATTACATGAATGATTATTTGCTTAATGATCTGATATATAGATTCATGGCAGCGTAAAGATGAGCATTAACGTCTAAAAACAAGTTTTCAGACCAGACTCAATAATACTAAAAAGAAAATAACACCTGAGCAAGTGGTTGAAATCCTCTCGCTTGGGTGTTTGTATTTAACATGTATCTTTTTTGCAAAAACTCTTTTGTGTATAACCTTTTTGGGGTGCAACTATCTTCCAAATTGAAAAAAAATAGTTGGTAGATTAGTGAGGCGCGGGTCGTTAGGATTTACTTGCCTGTTTTTTGCATTTTTTTGATTTGTTTTTTAGCGTTAAGCAGTTCTATATTGAGTTGTGCTGTTTTCTTTCTCGATTTACTTCTGTCTTTTCTTAGTAATTCCATTTCTCTTTTGATCCGGATATTTTCACCCAGTGTTTCCAGAAGAGTTAAAAACCGGCTGTTATGCTTTGATTCGTTTTCCAGCATTGGATGCAGAAACGGATGAATGTTTTTTCCAGTGCAAACAACCGCCAATCCTTCGCTGTAGTGAAATTCGAATGAAGGAAAAAGGTTTCTGATCTCTTCATAAAACCTCCATACTCCAAACCCTCTTTTCTTTACCCTGGTATCGTGCAAAAGTATAATTCCTTCCTCAGACATTTTGGGGAGCCAGCTTTCAAAATCATGTTTCACTGCCTCATAGGTATGTGTGCCATCAATGTGGAGCAGATCGATGCTTTCGTCGCGAAAATCAGGAAGCGCCTGGTCGAAAGTCATTCTTTTCAGGGTTGAAAAATATCTAAACTCTTTTTGGTTGATCCTGTTGACCCGTTCGAAAACATCACTTTTATACTTCCCAACATGTATGTCGCCTTCCCATGTATCAATGGCGTAGCAGTGTGACGGCAGTTTCATGTCTTTTATGGCCTGGCAAAAGGCAAAGTACGAATTTCCGCTGTATGTGCCAAGTTCAGTGATTAATCTGGGCTGTAGGCTTTCCACAAGAAAGAATGCAAACGGAATATGCTGAATCCATCCGTGTGGATTATCAAGGTAGCGAGGCTGTTGCAGGAAATAATTTTGCTCAGTCATAAAATTCCGGCGGTTTAGGAAAAGGGGTTAGAGTCAGATGCAAAATTACAAAAACATTCACCAGGATTGAAAAATTCCATGAAGACATAAATGATGTTCTCCCTTCTTCCATACAACAAAATTATCGTTTATGAAAACACGTTTGTCATATTAAAATATATATGTAACATTTATTATAGTTATAGGAATAAACAGGGAAAGTGCTATTTTAATTTCTTCGGAAAGAAGGTTATATTAGAAAAGTAGAGTAAACCAAAAATTTTCAGTTTACTCCACTTTCAATGCTCATGTGAAAAACATGTGTGCTTATTTCACCAAAATTTTTCCACTTTTGGTTTTATCTTTTGCCGAAAGTGTATAAAAGTACATGCCTTCGCCAACGTTGTTTCCCTTCATATTTTTGCTATTCCAGAAAAAAGTGTTTTGAGAGGGGTTGATGGCATTTTCTTTTTTGTACACCAACTGTCCGTTCAGGTTAAAAATTTCAAGTTTATACGTTGTGTCGGCATCAAATGAAAAATAAAAGCCGTTGTCAGATGGATTGGGTGAAACAGCAGGATCCGGGTTGGCATTTGTATGTTGTAATTCATCAGAAAGCGCTACACCATGGTCCGGGAATTCTACGGTTGAATAGAGTCTGTATTCGCCGGGTTGCAATGTAATAGAACTGCTCAGGTCTGTTACCTCCAGGGTTTCACGCGAGAAAAATTCGTACCATGTTCCGGTTTGCTGAAAATTGGGAACAAATGTAGATTCTGTAACGTTGAAATTTCCAATTACAGTTACATTGGCGGATTCATGATTGAGATGTATTCTTTTTACACCGCTGGAAACTGACAGATCGTAGTCGTCAGTACGAAATACTTCCTGTTCTTTTTTCAGGTTGATCAGCATTGCGTAAACATCGTGCAATCTTTTACGGCGCCAATCGTCATAATAATCCCACCGGATGGGTTTGGGGTCAACACGGCATCCTTCATCAATGCTTCCATTCTGACAGTGATTGATAGAGAAATCGTAGCCCAGTTCTCCAAATTGCCAGATCATTTTGGGGCCGGGAATGGTAAAGTAAAACGCAGCCATCAATTCTGCCCTTTCCAGAGCAATGCCAGGTTCCTGAATGTTGTAACCATTGGCGGCATTGCCAAAATTTAAATTCTTAAACATGATTCTTTCTTCATCATGACTTTCCATATATCCGATCAGGTGAGGGTGCTCCCAGTCTCTTTGAGTGTAAGAGATACCACTAAAATCGCTGTCGGGTATCCATCCCATTCCTGCTTCCTGGTAGCTATGGGTCAGGTTTCCCCAGATCATCATGCCGTAATCTGCCAGTTCTTTTTCTTCGGTGTTATCGGTAAAGTGCTCAAGGATAACATAAGCATCAGGATTAACGGTTTTTACATGATTGTGAATTCTTTTCAGGTTGCTGATGCGTGCTTCATCGTAATTCCAACCTTGTCCGCCAGTTTGCTCATTGGTAAATCCTTTGGTGAAATCAAACCGGAATCCGTCAACATTGAATTCGGTGAGCCAGTATTCGGTGACCCTGTTAAAGAGTTCGTGGGTATATTCGCTATCCTGGTCAAAGGTATTACCCCAGCACCAGGGTTCGTGGGGGCAGTCGGTGAGAAACCAGGGGTTTTCCGGCAATGGTTTTCCCCAATCGCCCGCCTCTGGGTCGAAATACATTTGTACAAAGGGTGAAAGATTGAAAGAGTGGTTCAAAACGATATCCATGATCACGGCAATGCCTCTTCGGTGGCATTCATCAATAAAAGCTTTGTAATCGTTGGCTGTTCCGTAGGCTTTATCTGTTGCAAAATAAAAAGATGGGTTATATCCCCAGGATATATTTCCTTCAAATTCATTGAAAGGCATGAGTTCAATAGCATTAACCCCCAGATTTTGCAGATAATCCAAGGAATCCATCACGGTTTTGATGTCGGAGGTTTCCACGAAATCCCGGATGAGTAATTCATAGATGACAAGGTCTTCGGGATCAGGAGGGGTAAAGTCGGTCACTTCCCAAACATAGTCTTGTTTTCCGGGGTGAATAACACTTACGATTCCTTCTGCTTTTCCTTGAGGATATTCTTTCAGGTTGGGATAGGTTGTTGATGAAATATATTGGTCGTTCCATGGATCCAGAACTTTTTGAGCATAAGGGTCTGCCAGTCTTAGTTCATTATCAATAAAATACTGGTATGCATATTCAGTACCGTCGGTAAGGTTTTCAAGGGTTAGCCAAAAGTGCTTGCCATCAGGGGTACGATTCATATATCCTTCTTCTGATATAATCCAGTCGTTAAAATCGCCTGTAACAAACACGTATTCCTTGAGTGCGGGTGGATCATGCAAAACCAATGTAACCGATCCATCGTCATGGTAATTCGCACCTGGCACAGTGTTTTCTGGAAGGGATGCGACCTGAGGTTCATCTCTTATAAAAATATAAGTAGAATCGTAAATGGAGGTATTGGCATCGTCTGCTTTGGCGATGATCCAGTATCCGCCGGGGTTGTAAAGGGAAGCGTCCAGATCGAAAAATACAGATGTTTCGGTGGTGGTAACCAGTGGATCATCATCAAGAAAAACAGACAGATTATCTGATTCATTGGAAACGGCCTGGATATAAAGCGTTTCATCTGATTCCACAATGGGTTGATCAGCAGGAGGATTGACAATGGAAACGCTCAATCCTGCTTCATACACATCGAGGAAAAGGTCTTCAGACTGCGGAGAACCTTCCGCGGCTCTGAAAACAAATGCCAGTCCGGTGATGGTTTCCGATGAGGTAACATTGTAAAAATCCCTGATGTTGGGCGTTATGTCCAGCCGAAAAAGGTTGTCTTCTCCATCAACGCGGGTTAGTTGGGGTTGGTTGTTGTTATCACCCCAGCTTCCGATTACATGCTGCCAGTTGCCGGCTTGTTCAAGATTTACACCTGTATGGGCATAAACATCTCCTGTGTAGGATTCCAGTGGCGTATCAGTGGCATTGAAAAATACACTAACCTCTTCCTGGTCGGTTGGCAAACCAGGTTCTGAGTAAATGACCTGCGAAAACGCTTTTCCTGAAATGATCAGGAAAGAAGTCATCAAAAAAAGAAACAAGCGGTGTTTGATAAAGGAAGGAATCATAGTATTGTTTTAGGTGAATGAATAAATTGAATGAATAAATATTTTTTTAAAACCTGGAAAATGTAAAATTTACAATAAAACATTACATTAGTTTGATAAAATATGCATGTTTTTTTCCGGGAATTGGGATCATTGCATCTGAATATTTTTTAATGGTCAACAAATCAAATATACAAAATCTAATTCATAAAAGAATAGAATAATTGAATCGCTTGTAATATGTAAAATAATAGTTTAATTTTACATTCATGAAATAATTCTTAATGCCTGCTTTGTCTCATAATCTGATAGTTCTGAATTAATATCTCATCAAACCACTGTAAAAATGAAAAAAATATTAAAAATCACCGGTATTGTTCTTCTTGTTGTTTTCATACTATTGTTAACACTTCCCTATATCTTTAAGGATCGTATTGTGGAGCAAGTTAAAATTGCCATGAACCAAAATTTGGATGCTACCATCGATTTTGGTGATTTTGGATTGTCTTTTTTAAGGGGTTTTCCTGATGTTTCGCTCAGCATCAATGACCTGAGTGTGATTGGAAAATCTGCCTTTGAGGGAGATACCCTTGTATCGGCCGGTACCATATTTTTAACTTTCAATTTATCGGGTATCTGGAAAGGTGGTGAATATGAAATAAAAAAGGTGAGAATAGACGATCCTGTAGTCAATATACTTGTGCTTGAAGACGGGACCACCAATTATGATATTGTTCCTGAAACAGGAACTGATGAAAAGATCCCGGATACTTTGGCAGCAGATCCGGCAGATTTTAACATTGCATTGAAAAAACTGACGCTCAACAATGCACAAATTGTTTACGACGACCGTTACTATAAGGTTTACACCAAGCTGAGCGATTTTGACCATACCCTTTCCGGCGATTTTTCAGCTGATTTTACAACCCTTCAAATTTCTGACACCCGTGCCGGGGCTTTTTCTTTTTCGTATGATGGCATTCCTTATCTGGCAGGTGTGCAAGCCCGCCTGAAAGCAAATATTGGCGCCGATCTCAACGCATGGATCTTTACAATTGAAGACAATGAATTATTTCTGAATGATTTACAGATTAGTGCCGAAGGTACCTTTGCCATGCCTGAAGGTGGGTATGATTTTGATCTTGTCTTTGGTTCTCCACAAACTCAATTCAAATCTTTTCTATCACTCATACCTGCGCTTTACACCAAAGATTTCGACGGTTTGCAAACTTCCGGTTCCATGAGTATCGGTGGTAGTGTAAAAGGTATTTATGATGAGGAGAATATTCCTGGTTTTGATATTGACTTTCGTGTGGAAAATGGCATGTTTCAGTATCCTGACCTTCCGGCAGCCGTGGAAAATGTGAATGTAACCACCAGACTCTTTAATCCGGGAGGCGATGCTGATTTAACAGTAGCAGATATTAGTACTTTTGAACTGGAAGTTGCCGGCAATCCTGTTCGTATGGGATTGAGACTGGAAACACCTGTATCAGATCCCCGAATTGATGCACGACTGAACGGTAAGATCGACCTTGCAAGGATACAGGATGTTTACCCCCTTGAAGATATGCGCCTGTCAGGAATTATAGATAGTGATATGATTGCACAGGGAAGCATGTCGTCTATTGAAAATGAGGAGTACGAGGAATTTGTTTTCACCGGAAACCTGTCAATGTCTGATTTTGAATATGCTGGTGATGATATTCCCCAAAACCTGAACATTTCGCTGATGGAACTCGCTTTTACGCCCCGGCAGGCAGAACTGAATGAATTTTCCATGACCATGGGGGAAAGCGATCTGAATGCTTCCGGGAAAATCGATAATATTTTGGGTTATGCGTTGAATGATGAAATACTCAAAGGCAGTTTTGAGACCAGGTCAGCCTTTTTTGATCTTAATCCGCTGATGGAAACTTCTGATACCATACCTGTGGAAGAGCAAGATACTGTAGCAGAACTTTCCGTCATAGAGATACCTGCAAATATCAATTTCACCTTGCAAAGCAGTTTTGACCAGTTGTTATACGACAAATTGGAGATGACGCAGATGAGAGGTGCAATTCTCGTGGCAGAACAAAAGGCGGAATTGCGCAATTTAAAGATGAATATGCTTGAAGGTGAAATGACTGTGAATGGTTCCTATTTCACAACAGATCCAGAAAATCCGGGATTTGATTTTGGTTTGGATATATCAGGTTTTGACCTTGGTAGCACCTTCTCCACTTTCAATACCTTTCGTAAACTTGCCCCCATTGGGGAGAATGCCAAAGGGACATTTTCGGCATCCCTTGCAATCAATTCATCGCTGAATGAAAAAATGGAACCTGTAATGGACTCGTTGGCAGGTTCCGGGCGTTTTCAATCAGATGATATCAGAATTGAAAACAGTGAAGTAATGGTAAAGATAGCAGAAAGGTTGAAACTGGAAAGATTTAAAACCTTGAATATGAAAGATGTGAATGTGAATTTTGCTTTCTCGGATGGAAAGGTAGAGGTAGATCCTTTTGACATGAAACTGGGTAATGCCACGGCCAGGCTTTCGGGCAGTCATTCCTTTGATCAAACCATGGATTATCTGATGGTTTTGTCCGTGCCGCGCAGCGAATTTGGCAGTGCCGCCAATGATCTTATCAATGAACTTGCGGGGCAGGCAGAGGCGGCAACGGGTATGAACGTTGGTCTTTCTGAAACTGTAAAGATTCAAATATCCATTACAGGGGATGTCGGTGATCCGTCTGTTGCTGTTCGCATGGGCGATGGTGAAACAACTGCCCGCGAACAGGCAGAGAGTGCCATTGAAGATATCATTGAAGAGAAAAAAGAGGAGGTCAGGGATCAGGCGCAGGAGGCGATTGATGAAAATCAGGAGAAAGCCCAACAGGAACTGGAAAGAAGGGCGGATCAGGTGTTAGAAGAAGCTCAGCAGCAGGCGCAAAACATGCGAAATGAAGCCCAAAAAGCTGCCGATGCTGTAAGACAAGAAGCACGCAGAAAAGCAGAGGAACTGGAAGAAGAGGCAAGTAATCCCATAGCCAGAGCCGCTGCCCGCAGAGCAGGGCAGGAACTGATTGAAGAAGCAGACAGACAGGCCAATACCCTTGAAAAGCAAGCGGATGAACAGGCAGATGAACTTTTGCAAAAAGCAGAAGAACGTGCAGAGAAAATAAAGGCAGGGGAGGAGTAGGACTTCCTTTGCACCCGTTACATGATGAACAGACCGCCTTATTTTCTGAAATATGCTGAAACTACCAAAATTGCAGCCGGAGTTGCTTTCCGGCACTGTGTTGATTGCTTTCCAACTGAGAAAAGGTGGCACCCAGCAGTCTGATGGGTTTATCTTTTTGCCTGTTTTCATGCAGCAATTGTACGGACTGTTCAAAGATCATATCCTTATCTGTAACCGGTTCAACAAAGGTACGGCTGCGCGTTATCCGGGTAAAATCATGGTATTTGATTTTTACCGTTAACGTTTTTCCCCACATGTCGGCTCTGGTAAGTCTTAAAAACAGTGTCTGGCAAATATCCTCCATTGCCTGGTTGAGTTCTTCGGTGGTTTTCAGATCCTGGAAGAAAGTATTTTCAGCCCCCACCGATTTGCGTATGCGCTCTGGTTCAACAACCCTGTTGTCAGCACCTCTGGCAATATTGTAAAAGAATATGCCGTGTTTTCCGAAATGCCTGATCAGTAACTCTTTTGTTGTTTTTTTCAGGTCGGCACCGTTTTTTATGCCAAGTTTATGCAGTTTTTCGGCGGTAACCTTACCAACGCCAAAAAATTTGCTCACGGGTAATTTTTCTATAAAAGCATTGGCTTCTTCAGGTTTTATCACAAAGAATCCGTTAGGTTTGTTGATGTCTGAGGCAGTTTTGGCAAGGAACTTATTGAAGGAAATACCCGCTGATGCCTTGAGATGTAATTCTTTATCAATTCTTTTTCTTATCTCATTGGCGATAAGGGTTGCAGAATTGGGCCCTTTGAGGGGGTGTGTCACATCCAGATAGGCTTCATCGAGGGACAGCGGTTCGACCAGGTGCGTATATTCTAAAAATATTTTTCTGATCTGATTAGAGACACTGCGGTAAACATCAAACCGTGGTTTAACGAAGATCAATTGCGGGCATTTTCTTTTTGCCAGTGAAGCAGGCATTGCTGATCTCACCCCAAATTCCCTGGCTTCATAACTGGCAGCAGCTACCACACCTCTTTCGGCACCACCTCCCACGGCAATGGGTTTTCCGCAGAGACTTGGGTTGTCTCTTTGTTCTACCGATGCATAAAATGCATCCATATCGATATGTATTATTTTTCTGCAGTCTGCCACACAACAAAGATAGTGTTGTTTAAAAATGAAGCGGAAATGTTTCTGAATGAAAAATCAAAAATTATGAAAACAGCAACACCTGTTATCTGTGAAAAATCAACGGGCAATTGATTGTAGCTTGTTTGAGCAATCAGGTAAAAAAGAACGACACCCTCCGGTTCGGAGGATGCCGTTTTGGAAATCAAACTACTAAAAAAACTAAACGATTAACAACTCACAAAAACAATCCTGAAACTTGTCCGTTTTTTCTTATTTTTTTTACAATCCTGCTACCATCCCTTCAACCGATTCTTTGAGTTCCCGGGCGTGAGACAGGAATTCATCAACATTCATCTCTTTTACATAAAGCAAACCATGGCAAGCTCTTATGCGTGGGTCTTCATTCAGATAGAAGTGGTTTTTTCCCAGGAGCAATTGCACATCTTTCAGTTGTTGTACCCATATTTTCTGCGCCAGTTCGCTGAATTTGCCATGATGTTCATAACTGGGAAAAGAGGCATCTACCTGGCTCACATAGCAATTGGTGAAAGAATCGTTCATCTCGGCCATGGCATTGAGTGAAACGGGGAAAATGATATCTGCCTCTGCGGGATGGAAGCGGTACCAAACATTCCGGTAACCCCAGATGCGCAATTGAGAGAGGTCTTCTTCCTTTTTCCACAATCGCAGCGCTTCGGCAGTTGCCTGCAGAACCTTGTAATGTGTATCGGGTCCGCTACCTTCCGGGTCAAAGGTGAGACTTAAAACAGTAGGTCTTACCTCCCTGAGCAGTTCGAGTACCGGTTCCACATCGCGGTTAAGTTTGGGTTGTTCTGTAAAGATGTCGCCCTTATAGAATCCCAGGCGCAAATGATCAACATTTTTTACCTGTACACCAAAATGTGCCCAAACCAGTTCTTCTTCAAATTCTCTGATCATTCCCTTGATTCTTTGAATCTTCGGAGGGTTTTTTTCGCCATCGTAGCTGTTTTTCAGGATCACAATCACTTCGTTGAGGGTGTCGCGAAGGTGTTCAATGCTTTTTACATTATAGGTGTCTACCAATGCCCTTACCAGTCTGTGGCACACACCTCTTCTGCACTCTTCCTGGTTGCCGGAGGCAACATTGTTCAGGTAATGATAAACATCTTTATCGCTTTTCAGTTTATATCCTACCTCAAAAAAGTCGGGGTAGTTGATCATTTGTATCTGTCCTTTGTCCATCAGTCTTTTCGTGTCGTTGAGCAGGTCCATAACAAATCTGTTGGTTACTGCTGTAAAACCGCTGGTAAGAACAGCAAATTTAAACTTGTTGGATGGGGTGCTGATGTGGTTGGTGATAAAAGGCAGGATTCCCAACATGATATCATCATGATGGGGTCCGGTATGCAGAAAAACCTGGTTTTCTTCTTTTTGCAAACCTTTTTTCATTTTATCTACAATCTCATCAGACACCTGCTGTACGATGTTCTCATCCAGGTTGGGTATCATCCTGGTAAATGTATCATTCTTCAGGTCGTCTAGAACCAGTCTATGTCCGAATTTCTGAACTTTCTTGCAAAGGTCAATCACTGATTTCTCACTCTTCTCCTGGGTCCATTTACCGGTTTTATATTGCCTTATTACCATATCGTTTAATTTGCTGGCGGCACCCTGAGTTAGGTAGAAGCGTCCGTTTTTCAATTTTGCCAGAACGGAGGCCGGGTAAAGATTCGATATTTCGTTTTCCAGCGATTCTTTTACAATGCCCGCCTTGGCTTCACCGGCGGCGATGATGATGGCCACGGCATCAGGGTTGTAGGTGATGGATTCAAGTCCTATGGTGATCACCAGTCTGTTGGCTGATATTTCAATTCCCCCCAGATCGGAGGCGGCTACCGCTTGTGTTTCAAAATTGGTTGCCGTAAGTCTGGTAGTGCTGAATTCATCCGATCCTCTTACGTTGAAAGCGATGTGACCATCAGGTCCAATACCACCGAGGAAGAATCCAATACCCCCTTTTTCACGGATTTTTTGCTCATAATCACTGCACCAGTCATCAATCATAAAAATTGACTTTTGTTGCATCTCTTCGGCATGGTTTCTTGATTCGCGATAGCGCAGTGAAAGATCAATGTTTCCTTCAGGAAATACTTCACTGAAGTGTTTATTGTCAGCAAGGGGTATTTCATCGCTGTTGATCAGTAGTGCGCGATTTTTATCCAAACCAAAATTTTTCAGATAAAAATTGATCACATAATCATAAAAACTATTGTGTTGTTTGCTGCTGATAGGGTAAAACTCATCAATCTGGATAAACTGCAATCCTTTTAATTCAGGCTTTTTGCTCACCTGTAATCCAAACTGTTTTCTCATTTCCGCACCTTTTTGGGTTTCCCAGTTTTCCAGCAGGTAATCTGTCCATTTAATAAAAAATTCTGGTGTTTTTCCTGTGGGCAGGCTGATTACTCCTTCGGGGTTTTCCGAAACCCATTCCAAAAACCTCAAGGCCGTAATCAGTCCAAGCTGAGGAAAATTGTCAACAGTGATATACGGAATTTGCGTGCTGATCTGGTTAAGACCTGATTTTTTTCTGAAAGTTTCTTCAACGTTACTGTAAACAACATTGAAAGAATCGAGGGCAGCAGTTTTTCGTGTCATGATAGGTTTGGTTTTAGATATGTAATCTTTATATTATAGATAAAAAGCAGGTTTGGCGTAAATTGTTTCTTGAAAATTTGGTAAATATAAGAAAGAATACTACAAAGATAAAAGAAAAATAAATAAGGTTTAAGTGGTTTTTAAAATATTTTATTTAAAAAATGTTGTTTTTATCTGCATATGTTGTTTAACTCTTTGTGATGTTTTTAAGTGAAAGATTTTATAAACATATTTAAATGCTGCTTTGAAAGTGAAAATTAAATCCTTACTTTTACATAAAAAAAATTATTAAAAACCCCAATTATGAAAAGTATCTTTCTTTTTATTTTGCTCGTAATAACCAGCATTAGTGGTAATGTAGCTCAAACCATCAACTGGAATGATATTACATCAGAATATGATTTACCGGAAGGTTTACGCTTTTTTCATGGAGAAATTTCCGGTAATGATAATTTCGAAGCCTGGTATTATGAAGTTGATCTTTCTGTTGAAGAGATCGCTATCCGACCTTATTTAATCTCAGGCACTCAGCAGGTTCACGATTTCTCGGCTGATGTGGGTGCATATGGCGCCATCAATGGAGGTTTTTTTTCCAGTACTTCCTCGGTTTCATCAGTTATTTATCCCAATGAAGTACCAGCGCGTAACCTTATTTCTGTAAACCGCAATGGTAAGACCTACCCGGTTATTCGTCCCATTTTTGCCATGAATCAGGATCGTACCCTTTCAGCAGAATGGGTGTATCATCACTCCTATAATTTTGAGGATATTTATAAATATGAGCAACCTCTTTCCTATACTTGCGATGACCCCGATCCTTTGCCCGTTCCATCATTAGAAGACGGAACGCAATATGAAGATATTGCCTACGGTATTGGTGGCGGACCTATGCTTATTAAAGATGGAGAGATTGAGATTACCTATTGCGAAGAGATCTTCTGGGGGTCGGGTGTGTTTCTTACTGATTATCGCCCTCGCACAGCGGTAGGTTATACACAAGACAACAAAGCCATTTTATTTGTTACCAATTCCATGAAGATAGGTGAGATGGCAGAAGAACTGGCAGCCATTGGATGCTATGAGGCAATGAATCTTGACGGTGGAGGGAGTAGTGCCATGGCAGCAGGTTCTGAGAGTATTTATGACCAGGGACGGGCAGTTCCGTCTATATTGGGCATTGTGCATGCCGATTCGCTTTACCTGCCGCAAACGCCTGAATATGAGAAAATAATAGACACTTCTGATGAGGGCGTGAGTTCGCAGGGTAGTTGGTTTGAGACTGCAAATGATGGTTTTTGGGAAACTCCTAGCCTGCTGCACCCGCTGGGTACAGATGATGATTTTTATGAATTTCCACTCCATTTGCCCCAACCTGGCGAATATGAAATATATGGTTGGTGGGTATCCCACCCAAACAGGGCTTCAGACACTCCTTTTATTATAGAACATGCTGAGGGTGTTACAGAAGAGAAGGTAGATCAATCAAACGGGGGTTCTATGTGGACCCTCATCGGCACTTACCAGTTTAACGGCGATAACAGTGAAAAAGTGACCATTACCGCTGCTGCCAACACTAATAGTTATGTGGTGGCAGATGCCATACGTGTGGTTTCCTATGACGATTTTTCGTCACTGAACCAAATTGCCGGCATTGAAGATGTGGAGGATATTTCTGTTGAATTGGGCACCAGCATGGAAGATGCCCTTGCCATGCTCAGCGATCAGACAACCATAACCAGCGCAGCGGGCACCAGATATACCGTTGATCTTAACTGGTCTTCGGATGACTATAATGCCAATGTACCCGGTGTTTACAATGCTATGGGTGTTTTTGATCTGCCGGAAGGGGTAGAGCAGTCTGACCCACCTACCCCGCTTGAGGTAGCGGCATTAATCACTGTAGAAGATGATGGAACAGATGTGGTTGAAAGATCAGATCTGCAGGTAAATATTTACCCCAATCCCGGAAATGGCATGTTTACCCTTGAGGGGGATATGGGTATTGAATCGCAAATTGAGATCATTGGAACTGATGGCAGAATCAATGTAAAAACAACTTTGTCGGGCAAGGGCAATCATCCCTTGCACCTGAAAGATTTATCGCCCGGGGTTTATATGATGAAGATCTCAAATGCGAACACTATCCTGGTCAAAAAGATTGTGATTGAATGAATAGCGTAACACTGAAATTTGTGTATTGTATTCAGGATTCGTTAGTTGTCAAATGCCATGATGATGCCATCTGTAGTTGATATCCAGATTTTGTTTGTTTTGTTGTCGGGATAAAAGAAATTAACCGCTGTGTTGCTTACTTTGTATTTCCATTGCAAGGTTTGATTCTGTATGTTGATGGCCATGACTACCCCGTTTTTGGTTGCTGCAAACAAGGTATTGTTCATTTGCACCAGGGGACAAGGATTGTGGTCATACCCAAATCCGGCATCCACTACCCATGCGCTCTCAAAATCATCGGGTTGGGTTTTTACTGCCAATATGCTGTCATTCATAAGTTTCGCAAAAATAAGTTCGTCTTGATAAGAAATTCCCATAGACTCCCGAACCTGGTGTTTGCCGGTTCGCCAAACCTGGTTTCCGGTTTTCAGGTCGATAGCAGTCATTTTGCGATCAGGCGCCACAATAAATACTTTTTCGTTCTGGATCACGGGTACTACATTACCCGGTGAAAGGAGCGAAACGGGTCTGTCATTGTTCCATTTCCATAACAGCGTACCGGTTTCATTATCAAGGCAATACACATGGGTGTCCCATGACGTAAAAACCACATAGTTTTCATGAACTGCTGCTTTGGCCTGCATAAGTCCTTTTACCTCTTCAAAAGACCAGATGATGCTACCGGTCCTGGCGTCAATTTTCAAAAAAGCATTGCTTCCCGACCCTGTAAAAATATGCCCGTCATGGATCAGCGGTGTTGCCAAAACAGGCTCTTCTGTTTGTATTTTCCAGGATGTGTTTCCATTGGAGGCATCCAGTGCCCAAAGAATCCCCTCTGCATCGCCCAAAATGATTAATCCATTGTAATCAACCGGAGTTGAGAACAAGGGACCGTTTAATTGGGTTTCCCATATCACTTTCCGTGAAGGGATGTCTAATGCTTTTATCCACCCCAGCGAATTTCCATAGATCAGGATAGAATCACCCACAACCAATGGCCCCGTGAAGACAGAAGAAAGCGAATCCCTGTAAGCAAAAGAAGGTTTTACAAATGCATAATCTTCATTTATGCTATAATCGGGCAAAGGCGAAGAAGCAATGTTGAGGGTGGTTTGAGGATCTTTCAGTGCAAAAGAAAGGGTTTTTTCCGGATTGGGTTGATGCAATATTTTTTCAAATGCAAAAATACTATCAGAGGAAAGATGAACAATGTTATATCCGGGTTCATTTTCTCCTCTCAGCACCCTTGAGCGACCCATAATACCAGGGATGCCATTAAAATTGAGCAATTGCAGCTGATGCCCGTGTCCGCAAAATGCCATTTGGATATCATATTCTTTTAGCAGATCGGTTATTTCGGGCCACCGGTCTAATCCTTCGGCCAGCGGATAGTGAGCAAAAAAAATAACTTTTTTCTCCGAATATTCAGTCAATGTAGTTTCTATCCATTGAATATCTTCATTTTTGATGTGTCCATCGCCCATGCGCATAAAAGGACCTGAGTTGACCCCTGCAAAAAGAAAATCATCTCTCACAAATGAGAATTTATCATCGCCGAATATTTTATTAAAACTTTCTCCTGCACTTTCAGACCAATTCGTTTCATGGTTGCCCGGGACGATATAATAAGGTATTTGCAGTTCATCGAAAATTTCGTAAGCAAATTGCAGTTCGCTGTCTGATCCCTGGTTGCTGATATCTCCATTGATGACCACAAATTCCAGGTCGCTGGTATTGATTTCGCTGATGATCTCCCGCATTTGCTCAGCACTTTCGTTGCCCTCAGCAAAATGCATATCTGTGAGAAATGCAAAACGGATATCTTTTTTTTCTGAATGATCGCATCCTGTATGGATAAATGCAAACAGGATAATGGTGTAGATGAAGTGTAGGTTTTTATTATGCATTGGCGTTTCTTTATTAAAGGATAAATGATAACTGAATTCTGCCGGAGTGCAGGTAATATTATATGTTGTCAAAATTACAAAAATACTTTGCCGGGCAAGATGAAGTTTGTATGAAAAATCACCAAGATTGTTAATGAGGGTAAACTGAAATTTTTGTTACCAGTATTACAGTTTCAAATCCCTGCCAACATGAACACTTCACATAAAAATCGTCATTCTTTCAAAAATTAATGTCTGAAACATGAAGGATAATACTTATTTGTGAGTAAGTAAAATACTTATTTTTTGTTTGGATATATACGAAATTTACTTGTCTTTTGGTTTTTTCGCCAAAAATGAGTTGTTTGAAAATACTTTTCCGTCGAATATAAAAGTAATTTGGGCGACATTTATCAAAATGTTGAAAAGTTAATGTGCTGAAATACAGACAATAAGGCATTGTTGAAAACAAAAAGAATCATAAAAGTACAAATGCTGTGTTTGGTGTAAGTAAAAATACCTACTTTTGTATAAGTAAATAATGACTAATACGATCAGGGTAATAAACACATCAAACATCGTATTATAAACAGTAAGAAACACAGGAAAACAATAATTATTTAAAACTCACACACATGAAAGCACTTTTTACAAACATTTTCGCCATTCTGATCATAGTTGGTTTAGCAGTAAATACTGGTTTAAAAGCACAAACCAGCAGGGAAACGGGAGATTGGGAAGAAAAAACAACCTGGGAAGAGAATATTTCAGTGCCACTTACCATAAAAAAGAATAAACATAATTTTGATACAATTAAAGTTAATGATTCGCATACTGTAAATTTGGGAAATAGTGACGAAGCTAACAAGGATTTGTCTATTGAAAAGAATTTTACCATTGAAGTGTCCGGTAGTCTTGAAATCTTCGGTAATGTTGATGCATCTAATGGAACCAAACTTACCATTATTGTAAATGATGGCGGAGAGTTGATCATTCACGGAGATGTGAACGTTCACAATCATTTGTCTGTTGACATTAAAGAAGGAGGAATTTTTGTTGTGGACGGCAGTATTGATATGCATAATCAGGCATCTATGGAAGTAAACGGTGATCTTGTTGCTGACGAGATTAACGGTCATAACCAAAATGCCAACACTATAGAAGGAACCGGAAATCTTTACGTACACAATATCAGCGGTATGGATTATGATGCATTTACTGGTTACATTGTTGGCGATGAGACCTTACTGTCTCTTGCTTCACCTGAAAACCTGGATGCCTCAGTTGACGCTGATCTGAAAATCAGCCTTACATGGGAATATGTTGAATCAACCCCTGATGGATATGAGTTTGCAGGTTTTCAGGTGTTCAGAAACCTGGGAGGAAGTTTACATTATGATGAGATTGTGCAGGGTGTAATTGAGAACAGCACATTTTCAGGTAATAAAGATTTGAATTTCGATGATTCACATGAATACTTGCCCGGAGATGCACCTGTTTATTATGTAAGGGCAGTATACCAGCAGACCAATAAAAGTGAAGGATATAAATTCTCACCCATTTCTAACCAAATTGATTTTTCAAACTCTCCGCTACCAATAGAGTTGCTTTATTTCAAAGCAAAAGCCGTTTCAGGACAAGTTTATCTTGAATGGGGCACAGCAACCGAAATCAACAACGACTATTTTACCATCGAAAGAAGCATGGATGGCATTAACTGGGAAGTGATTACATTTGAAACCGGTGCAGGAAACTGCAATCATACCCGCCATTATAGTTTTACTGATCAGTTTCCGGTAGATGGCATATCTTATTATCGCTTAAAACAAACTGATTATGACGGAAAATTTGAATATTTCCAACCTGCTGCAGTAGAACTTACAAATACTGAATTATCTTCAGAGATCGTAAATACAAGGGTGAGCGGTGGAACACTTTACGTAACCTACAAAAATGAAATCCCCGGTTCCAAAATGGTTGTCGCTGATATGCGTGGCAGGGTTCTCACCAATACCGAAGTGGATAAAACCGGTTATAACCAGGAGATACAAATTGCTTTACCTGCAAACTATACGGGTGAACTGGTAATGGTAAGATTGTTTTCTTCTGAAAAATCTGATGACAGAACGATCATGGTTCGCTAACCTGCTAAAAATATTATTGTGTGTGTAAGCAAGGTGGTTTTCGGAAACAATACGTTTCACAGAAAACCACCTTTTTTTATGAGATATCTATCTAATAACAACGTGGTATCTTGTTTTTTGCATTCTTTTTGAAAGGATGCGTGTGCGGAAACCATTTAATGAGTCCACTCTGGAAAGTTTGTTGTCCACGAACCGGAGCGAAGCGGAGCTCGACAAAGTCAATTACACAAATTAACACTAATTAATTTCTTTGATTTTCAGGCAACTAAAAATTTAAGATTTTCACTAATTAATTAAAAAATGACTTTTCGGAGCAGACTCTTTAATTATTTCTCAGACTGCATGAGAGGAAAAACGATCTCTGCCTGTGCATAAAAACTTAAAACCAATATGATCGTTATTGCCTGAAAAATATTGTATAAGCTAGATGTGAGTTCAATTGAATCTCCTCATTTTGCAATCAATGTCTGATTTTTGTGGGGTATTTTAACATTTTTCATAAATTTGAAAAAAAATGCAACGGAAAAACTCACTCACCATTATTATACATGAATCATTTTCAGTTTTTAAGAGAATACAGCAGCGAAGAATTAGCGGAAAACCGCTTGCTGACTGAAAGTAGCATATCGAATCTGCCATTTACAATGTCTTATCCGGTGGAGCAAATGTATCGTCAGATCGATCATGAAAACTTTGGAAGGGGTATGAACTATGCCCTGGACTTTTTCGAGATCACGGTGCAGTATGTTTCCTGCGTTTTGCTTGCAATCTTGCAGGAGAAAGAAAAACAATTGCCTGCCGGCGAGAGTGAATTGCTGCGAATTGTGAATTTTATCGACAATAAACGCCCCTTGTCTTTTGGCGACTGGGTAAACGATATTTTTAACCCTCTCATCCAGATATCATCCCGGGCCCTCCCCGAAAATGAACTGGTAAAAAACATCCGGGAGCATCTCATCGTGAAAAAACAAAATAAACTGCTTGGCTACAAAAAGGAACCCAGCGTGGTGAGGATACGAAACGAATACAAGGGGCACAGCACCACACTTTCCGAAAATATTTATAAAAACGTGGTTTACACACTCGAACCCTTATTGATGGCAATGCTGAGGGCTGTTGCCCCTATGCAGCAATGGGAGGTTTTTTCTTGTTGCTCCGGAGAGGGAGATGAAAAAAAACTTATCTCACACAATGGAAGCGGAAGAAAAGAAGGCATAAAAGGAGACCAGACATTTAAGGCTCATCATTATTACATCAAAGCAGGAACCACTGCCAGCCCCGTTGATCTTTTCCCTTTGGTTTTTCGCAATGAGAGAGGGTATGTGTATGTATTTCAATCCCTGAAAGAGGAGTCTGTTTCCTGGATATCGTCTGATGAAAATGCAGTGACCTTTATTGATGACTGCTGGAATGATCATTTCGATAAAAAACTGCAAAAAACCAATCCTGCTTTTGATATATCCAAAAGTTTGAACTGGGATGAATGGCGGACATTGATGTACAGGGAGTCGCAGAATTTTCTGGGCAGAGCATACAAAGACAAAAAATACAACCAGGAACTGTTTGTTGATCGCAAACATTTATCGTCATTATTGCAGGAATTTCTGGATAGCGATAAAGTCATCTTCCCCCTTTTGGGTGAAGCCGGGCAGGGAAAAACCAATCAGTTGTGTTTCTGGACAGAGCAAATGCTCATCAACGATAAGGGTATTTTGCTTCTGGGAGGATCAGATTTTTCTTCTGTTACGCTCCAGGAAAAAATCAAATCTGCTTTTGGAATAAGGGGCAGAAAAGCAATAAGCAAACAAATAGATGTATTGCACGAGGAAGCTGAAAAGAAAGGGCAGGATGTATATATATTTTTCGATGCTATCAACGAATGTTTGACATATAAAGGAATAGGCGAAAAAGAAGGTCCTGTGGCCTTGTTTGATGCCATTTGTGATCTTTTTCTGAAAAAAGAATACACAAGGTTTAAGATTTTATTTACCTGTCGCACCTATACCTGGAAAACACTTTTCCAGAATTATGTTTCCGGACTGTCGCACCATATTTTTGGAGCAGACAATGAGGATGAGGCTGCCGTAAGGGGATTTACTGATAGCGAACTAAAAGAGGCGTATAAGATATATGGTCATTTGTATCAGATGAAAACAGATTATCCTGCTCTTCCGCGTTCTTCCACCATCCGTTTAAAAGACCCTCTGGTGCTGAAGATTGCATGCACCAATTATTTAGGATTGGAGATGCCGGGATCCATGCTTTCCTATACATCCATAACCCTGTTTGATGAGATGATGACAAAAATATCCAACTCCTATGCCGGAAAGTATCAATGCGCCATCATCAAAGGATTGGCTACCTATATGCTTGAGAAGTACGAAAATAATGAACCCAGCGACCGGATATCTGCACCAATGTTAAGGGCTGCTTATGATGATCCGCAATCCGACCTTCACAAACTGGCAAAGCTGATCTACAAAAAGGATGGAATTACCATTGCTTACGCCGAATTGCTCAATAAACCTGAAAGACCCGTACTTCGGTTAACAGAAAATCCCAACGAAAAAGGCGAAGATCAGATTCAGTTCATTTACGAGCGATTTCTGGAATATATCATGGCACTGGTGTTTACAGAACGTGAAACTGCCCTGCTGGAAGATAAAAACCTCGGCATACCTGCTTCAAAGTTTGCCGGAATGCTCAGGGGAGGTAATGCTAACGTGGTTTTTATGCGCTCTATCTGTAATGCCATACTGATGGATTTTCAACGCACACAATCTCTTTCTGCCATCATTGATCTGGTAAGGGTTTATGGAAATGATCCTGAAACCGGATTGCTGATCAATGAGGTATTTAACGTGCTTATCCGTGAAAATTACGAGAAAGTATTGTTTGAACTCATCACTAAATTGCTTGATGAAAAACCCGAAAAAGGCGAATCCATCATATCCGAATTTAACCAGATCAACAAAAAGATTGAAACCAACCAGGCAGACAGTAAGATCATTGCCCGCCATAAGCAGATCAGTGAGGTGCTTTTACCTGTTGTGCGCATGCGAAAACTGGCATTGGTAAGTACTTTAAACGGCGTTTTTCTTACCGATTATTTCAATGAAAATTTATATAAGAAAAATCCTTTCAACCTGTTGTGGCGATTGATGACCGACCCGATCACCGAAATTGTGAACGATTCATGCATGTATGCCTATTATCTTTCCAATAAAAAGTACACGCTTGAATATTCACCCCTGAAAGAAAACCTTTCGGAAAGGATCGTAAAAGAGATGTATGGCACCATCAAAAGCAATTCGCTGGTAAAGACTGCACTGCTGAAAAATGTGCGCCAGCGCAGCATGCTGTTTCTGGAAACGGCAACGCGGCTGATTGTTTTGCTGATCATAGATACCTTGATGGCAGAGAAGGAGGAGTCAGAAAAAAAGGCCTCTGAACTGATGACAGAGCTCAAAAATCTGATGAAATACATCACAGCAAATTTTGTTCTGATCCGTGCCATCATGCCTTTGCTGAAAATACTTCTCAGAAAACAAATTACTTTTCAGGCCGATTATGTAAACAATGCCATTGAGTATCAGACCCATTGGGACGGGAATGTTATTCCTTCCAACCCGGTTGCCAAGCAATGGAGCAAACCTGATATGGGAGAGATTATCGAATACGTCTATCATTATTACAGGTGTAAGAATGATCAGGCTGAACCCGTAAGCGAAAGTTTTACCGGTATGCACGACAAAATTCTGGACGCCTATCAGATTTCGGATAGTTTCTCCTTTTTTATTCTGGAACGCACACTGATCATTATGGGGGTAAGCCATTGGGGTAATATCGCACCCATTGTAAAACGATTTTTCAATGGCGATTCGAGGCAGACCGAGTTTTTCGGTTATGCACAAATGTCTATGTTATATGTCCTTTATCAGGTTCAGGTGAATGCCGCTGAATACAATGAGGAGTTGATGAGCATTTACGAGCGTGAGAGCGCGGACTGGACAATAAGGCACCGGGGATTGTTCAAAGGAAGAAACAGTCACAAGGCAAACACCACCGGACTATACAAACGAAACGTAATGAACTGGTACTGCGTGGTGTATTGCTCACATAGCGGCGATGCTGTTCCTCATGAGAAGGATGAGAAATGCGTACCGGTGTTTTACAAGATGATCGATCAGGCTATTGCAGATCATGATAAAGAACTGCTTTTTCATTTGATTGAAAACATTTCAGAATTGATATCTGACTTTGGCTATATACGAACTGCTCTTGACCTGTTAAAGTATATCATGCTAAAACTTGATTCTGTTGAATTAACAAACAACATCGATCAGGTTGAAGTGCCACGAGAGGGTGTTTATAAGCAATCTGTTACCCAACTCATCGGAAATGTACTAAGCACGGCCAAAAACTACTTTCCTGCCGAAGTCAACACTTTCCTGCGGCGCGAGATCATCGGGTTGCCATTTCCGGGCATTGAGCAATACAGGGAAGAAATACTCAACTACAACCCTAGTGGCGAAACCCTATCAGATCTGTTTACACATAAGTTCGGGAATTTTTTGATGTGGGCATTGCTGAACATGAAAGTGGTGGATGATTTTGCCTACGAATCGGTAAAAGCATCGCTGCAATCTAAAAGCAGTATTGACTGGTACGATAACACCGTACGTATTATGTTCAGGCATATGTTTGGTTTGAAACTTTAGGTTTTTCCAATTTGAACCATGATTTTGGAATTTTTTCATATGTGGAAAAATAAAATACATCTTTTGTGCTTAAAAACAATTGTTTCGGTAAACTCAACACACTGTAGTTGTCAAAATTAATGGTTCCCGAAACAATGCAATCCATAATCCCGAAGATTAACTGTCCGACATGTTAATTTAGAAAAGGAACTATCTGACTTTAAGATTCCGAAGGTTTTTCTATTACAAATAGAAATAGAAACATCCAGGATCAATAATCCTTTTATATCCCAGTATTTGATCTCCGGAATGCAACCTATGACCTATTTTTTGACACGAAAAAAGAAGTCAATTTGTTTTTAATGATGTATATTTGGTCATGGAAAACGAATTCGAATTTCCATAGAATATTGGCCGAAAGATTGTTTAAAAATTCAGGACTCAACTAATTGAACTACTCAAAACCAACTCACCCTACCAATGCTAAATTTTATACATATCAGAAAGTTTTTTTGGGGGATATTATTTGCAATGCTCATATCAAGTGGTTTTTCAATCCCCAAAAGTCAATTTCTTTACTTTGATCACCTGTCTAATAATGAGGGTTTGTCCTCCAATCATATCACTTGTATTTATGAGGACGATGAAGGATTTATCTGGTTTGGTACCGACGAGGGACTAAACTTATATAACGGAGAGGAAATAATTGTTTTTAAAAACGATAAAAATGATTCTACCAGTTTGCATCATAATGTCATTCGCTCTGTTGTAAGTGAACCGGTCACAGGCAATTTATGGATCGGCACCCAGCGAGGAGTCAGTTATTTTGATAAATCCACCTACAGTTTTACCCGAAAATTTCATGATCAATCAAATTCTATTGATAATAATGTTTTTACCCTTGCCTTTGATGATGAAAACCGTCTATGGATAGGGACTTATGTTGGTTTATTTTGTTATGATAAGGAAAGTAGGCAATTAGAGCATATAACAAACCTTCCGGATGATTCAGCATCAATGATTTCAGATCGTATAAATCATTTATTATTCGACAGTGAATATGGAATCATAATAAGTACCAACGAGGGGGTTGATTTGATGGATCCTGATAGCAAAACAGTTACGCATCTGTTCGAAAGTGATCTGCTAAAGGATGTAAAAAGTGTATGGAAGGATTCAAAGGGTAATTATTGGATAAGTACAGAGCATATGGGGGTTTTCGAGGCTGATTTGCAAACTGAAATCCTGCTGAACTTTACCGATCGGTTTGAATCTATGTCGTACTCTGATCGTATCCATACAATCCTTGAAGATAATGCACAGAATCTTTATTTTCTGGCCCGCGACCAGGGTTTGTACATATATAACTACATAGATAAAGAACTATCTTTAATTCAACCGGATATTTACGATCAGAATGGTTTAAACAGCAAAGGTATCATATCGGGGGTGTTCAGCACGAATAACATCGTTTGGCTGGGCACCTGGAACAAAGGTGTTAACTATATCAATCATAACCGCAATCCCTTTCATCATTATAAGGTGAATTACAGGTCTGATGGATTGCTTAGCAACGATATCAAATGTTTTTTTCAGGATAGTGAAGGGTTGATATGGGTCGGAACCAAAGAGGGGGGAGGATTGAGCCAATTTAACCCAGAGACAGGTACATTCAAGAATTATAAAAGTAAGGATGGTGTTCCTTCGATTAGTAGCGACTATGTTTTTGCCATCAACCAGCTAAACGAACACACACTTATTATTGGTACTTATGGAGAAGGAATTGATCTTTTTGATAAAAGAACAGAAACTTTCACCAACCTCAAGATAAGCATGGATGGAACAATTGATCCGGAAAATAATCGGATTTATTCCATTCTTAAGGATCATTCAGGACAAATATGGGTATCAAGTCTTCGACGGGTATTTCGATTCAACCAGGATGATCTTAGTTTTAGGCCGGTTGAAGGCAATCTGTCTGTAAAAAGTTTTGTACAGGATGAGCACAGTGATGATTTCTGGATGTGCAGCAAATTCAACGGACTATTGAGGTTTTCTGATGGTGAAATAGAGGAGATTAATGTTGAGAATACCAACGGGAAATTATCCAGCAATAACATTACAGCGCTTCGGTTTGATGAACAGGGAAATATGTGGATTGGTACCGATGAAGGACTTAATTATCTGCGTGTAAATGATCAGATTATAGAAACCTGGACAGAGGAAGACGGTTTGTCCGGCAATAAGATCAGTGCCCTTGAGATAGATGATGCGGGACAGATATGGATCAGTACCTCTAATGGTCTTTCCCGGTTTGATCCTGCTGCCGCAATTTTTCGGAATTATTATATGGAAGACGGGTTGCAGGGGAATCAATTTGAGAATTATGTTTCATTGAAAACTGATGATGGAAAACTGCTGTTTGGTGGTAGTAATGGGTTTAATATTTTTAATCCTGAACAGATTATAGATCACTCTGTAAATTTGCCAATTCACTTTGTCGATTTTAAAATCTCTAATAAGTCCGTGCCCATTGGAGAAAAGTCCTCACCCCTTCAGAAGCATATCAATCGCACCAGTCATATTGATTTAAAGCATTATCAGGCTGATTTCACCTTTGAATTTGTGGGATTGAATTATAACTCAACCAAAAGAAAAAATTACCGCTACAAACTTACAGGGTATGATGAAGATTGGATTGAAGCAGGTTCAAAATCTGTTGCCACCTATACCAACATCAATCCTGGTGAGTATGAATTTCAGGTAGAAGTCATGGATGATCAGGGATTGTTTAGTCCTGAAAGCAGATCTGTAAAGTTATCAATTGCTCCACCGCCCTGGAAAACAAAATGGGCATACACCCTTTACATTGTTTTCATTGGATCGCTGGTATTGAGCATGTATTATTTTATTGTTAAGCGTATCGAACAGGAAAGACTCCTTGAGCAGGAGCGAAGAGAGCATGAAAGATCAGAACAGATCAATCAGATGAAATTGCGGTTCTTTACCAATATTTCCCATGAATTCAGAACACCGCTTACATTGATTGCTGCTCCTCTGGATATATTAATCAGACAAACCGATCAGGACAACAGCCAAAGAAAGGACTTATTTTCAGGGATGCATAAGAATGTAATGCGTTTGCTTCGCCTGATAAGGCAACTGATGGATTTTACCAAGATAGAGAACCAGCAATATAATCTCAAAGTCAGGCAGGGCGATCTTGTATTGTTTATTCAGGAAATTATCAATGGTTTTGAGGATTATTCCAAAGAAAAATCTATTTGCATAAATTATCAGTACAATTCTGAATACCAGGGTAAACAGCAGTGGTTTGACCCAAATGTCATAGATAGTGTTGTTTTTAACCTCCTTTCAAATGCTTTAAAATTTTCCCGTAGGCAATCAAACATCGAAGTAGTATTAGAATTGCACGACAACAGCAGAGCTATCATTAAGGTGATTGATCACGGTGTGGGAATTAAACAAGAAAAGATACACAAAATATTTGAACGTTTCTATACAGATAATCATGATTTTGGAGAATATAACGGTACGGGCATCGGCCTGGCATTTTCGCAAAGCCTTATTAAATTGCATGGTGGCGAAATAAGTGTGAAAAGCCAGCCCGGAACAGAAACTGTTTTTACCGTAAATATCCCCATCACTAAAAATGCTTTTCCCAATGATTCTTTGAGTGAATTTGACGCGGTATTATCCACCATGAAATCTCCGGAAATAAAGTCAAACTTTGATCAGCACGAATCAGAAGAGGGTAGTGAAAATAAAAAACCGAAACAGAACAAGGTATTATTGGTTGAAGATAATATTGAATTGAGGAAATTTTTAAAAACTCACCTCAGTGCTTATCACATTTTGGAAGCGGGGGATGGACTGGAAGCTGTTGAAATGATCCATGAATCGATGCCCGACCTGGTCATTTCAGATATCATGATGCCACGCATGGATGGGGTATCATTGTGTAAAGCGGTTAAATCCAGTTTTATTACCAGCCATATACCTGTAATATTGCTTACTGCCAAAACTGCTGTAGAGCACAAAATAGAAGGAATGGAAAACGGTGCCGATGCATATGTGGAAAAACCGTTTGATCTGCATTTTTTAGATGCACAAATACAAAACCTCCTGAAGCAGCGGAACCTGTTGCGCAAAAGGTTCGCCAATCAATTTGATGTGCAGCCATCTGAAGTGGCAATAAACAAATCTGATAAGTTTTTTTTCGAAAAGGTAGAAAATGCTGTACAGGAAAATATCTCTGATTACAACTTTTCTGTTGAAGATCTGGGTAATTTGTTGGGTATGAGCCGTTCTCAGTTGTTTCGTAAGTTTAAAGCAATTACAGACAATACACCCAGCGATTACATAAGAGCCGAAAGAATTAAACTGGCCAAAAAGTTATTAAAGGAAGGTGAGTACAATGTTAATGAAGTGAGCTTAAGAACCGGTTTCAACAGCAACTCTCATTTTATATCTACCTTTAAAAAATTCACCGGATACACCCCCAAAGAATTCAGTAAAAAAGCAACCTCAAAATCTCTTTTCTGACGCTTCATGCAACCTGCATGATGTTTTGCAACCTGTTTTACATCATTTGTATCGATACTGACATTTTTTGCAACCTATCTTATTGTGCCCCGCTTAACATTTGGTTTACATTTGACTTGTCACCACGAAAAAAAATAAATGATGTTTAATAAATTGAAATTTAAAAATTATAGTAATAAGGTAATACCTGAGGTGATCATTGGTATTATACTGATCGTGTCACTAATTGTCTTTTTATTTTTAATTATCGCTTAGATTCCTTAAAATCTTTATTGGTTATGAGTAGTATAATGAAAACTGTCTTTTTACAATCTGTTTTTTTTCTGATATTTGGCATTAGCGGTTTTTCGCAAGGTAACGGCTCTCTATTTGGAATTATTACCGATGAATCCAACAATGAACCTCTGCCAGGTGCTACCATTGCGATTGATGGAATGTCTACAGGTACTGTCACCGATATTGATGGTTCCTTTCGCATTATGAATATTCCTTCCGGGGAATATACATTTATTATCTCTTATATTGGGTATAAAAGTAAAAGAGTTGAAACCGCAATCGTTGCCGGAAGTGAAACAGAATTAAATGTGTCCATTAGTGTAGATGCTGTTGGTTTGTCGGAAGTAATTGTTTCTGCACAGATGATGGGGCAGCGGGCGGCCATAAACAGGCAGTTGAATTCTGATGCATTGACCAATGTTGTTTCTGTAGATAAGATCAGAGAATTACCCGACGTAAATGCTGCCGAAGCCATTGGCCGCTTGCCCGGTGTAAGTGTGCAGCGCAGTGGCGGGGAAGCTTCCAAAGTAGTTGTACGTGGATTAAGTCCTGACCTCACTTCTGTTACCATTAATGGTGTGAAATTACCTTCCACTTCTTCAGGTGACCGTTCTGTAGATTTGAGCATGATATCTCCCGAATTACTATCCAACATTGAACTCTTTAAATCGCCAACTGCCGACATGGATGGCGATTTTATCGGTGGGGTGCTCAATTTGGGTGTGATCAAAGCATCTGATATACCGGTAACCGAGGTTAGGATGTATGGAGGGTACAACAGTTTGAAGTCAGAACTGGGAAATTATAAAGGATCGTTAAATTTTAACCATCGGTTTTTTGATCAAAAACTGGGCGTGATCTTCAAGGCCAATTATGAAAATACCAACCGAAGCTCTGAGCGGATCAATGTTGGATGGAATAAGAACAATATTGATGTGGGTGAGGTATTGGTTTCACGCCTTAATATTACGGATGAAAACAAAACCATCCAGCGCTTTGGGGGTAGTGCGCAATTTGATTATGATTATTCAAGCGGTTATGTCATGGCGCAAGGTTTTTATAGTGGCCGCAGCACCGATAAATTCCTTTCCGTTAATTCACTTGAAAATGCAGGTAGAATTATGCATCGGCCCACGCATAATTACGGAACCATGTCGGTTCTGCAGGGACTATTATCAGGTAAGCAACGTTTTGCCGGAATAGAAGCAGAATGGCGCTTGTCTCGCAGCAGCACAGTAAATGAGAAACCCTACGATGTATCGCTTGATATCGTACAATATGATGGTATTGAGGATTCTCCCATGGAAGATAATCCCGAAGCACTCAACGCAAAACGAATTGAAAATTTTGCTGATGCCCAATTGGAAAAATACTATTTTTCTCCCGCATGGAATGAACATGATAATTTGCAGGCTGCATTGG
Source organism: uncultured Bacteroidales bacterium (assembly GCA_964589855.1). Taxonomy (GTDB): domain Bacteria; phylum Bacteroidota; class Bacteroidia; order Bacteroidales; family UBA7960; genus SKVR01. The sequence continues at coordinate 29,289 of CAZPVB010000002.1, read as the reverse complement.
ATCTGAAATATGACTTTACCCTCGGAGGGTCAACTTCAGGGTTTTTGAAAATTGGAGGAAAACTAACAACCGACGAGCGGATTTATGACCATAACCACCAGTTAGTTTTTTGGTATTACCTCGATCAGGCTTATATAAACAGAGCAGTTGATAACTGGCCTTATGACATGCAATATACCATTTACGATAAAATAAGTCTTAATAATTTTGTGCAGGATGGCAGTGATCTTAGTATCTGGAATGGAAGCTACAATATTTATCCGGCATTTAATTTCGACAGGATAGATGAATGGCAAACGCACCAGCAGGATGAATTAAATCCTGTTTATAATGAAGAATATCTGAAATACCAGGCGCATGAAAACGTTTACGCCGGTTATATTATGACCAAACTGAATTTTGGGCGGATCATTACTTTTATACCTGGTATTCGTTACGAACAATCAGAAAACACCTATTCGGGTGTTTATTCAGATATTGATCTTCACGGCGAGTCGGGGCAGGTAAAAGATCTTACTTCTGACCAAAACTATGGAGAACTCCTGCCCAGCGCACATCTGAAGATAAAACCCTTCGAATGGTTTGATATACGCATGTCGGCTGCCCGCACTATTGCACGCCCTGCTTATAACATGCTTGCCCCCAGGGTCAATCTTAATATTCAGGATGCAAGAATTAACAAGAGCAACACAGAGTTGCATCATGCTACGGCATGGAACTATGATTATAATATGTCGTTTTTTACCAACAAATTCGGATTGTTCTCAGTAGGTGCCTTTTATAAAGAATTTGACAACTATTTTACCAAAACTACCCGTAGAATGGGAATGGAAGAAGCAGTGGAAAGAGGATACCCTGAGCAGGTTTACGATGTTGATGAGGATTATCTGAATTTTGATGATTCAAAAGTGCTCGGGTTGGAAGCTGATCTGCAAACCAATTTCAATTATTTGCCGGCACCTTTCAATGGTATTGTCCTCAACCTCAACGCTACAAGATTGTGGTCAGAAACATTTTCTTTTACATTCCAGCCTTTCGAATACTACGATCCGGTTCTTCGTCGTAATGTTTTCCTGGCCGATTCATCATTTTATCAAAGAAATGCCACCAACTTACCAAACCAGGTCGATTGGATAACAAACCTATCCATTGGTTATGATTTCGAAGGATTTTCCATCAGGTTATCTGCTGTTTACCAGGCTGCTTATCTTACCGGATTTAGCAGCAGGGGTACATCCGAAACTACTGAATACTTTTATTCCTACGTTGATGATCATTTGAGATTTGATGCAAGTATATCTCAAAAAATTGGTCCCAATCTCATGCTCATGGCAAACCTTGCCAATATTACAGCAGAAAGTGAGCGCAGATACACCTGGAGGCCCCGCTATGTTACGTCTGAAAACCGATATGGAAGCACCTTCGATATCGGGATACGATATAAATTCTAAACCAATCAATTTATCACCTAAATAAGTTTTACTATGAAAAATCATTACACGCTTTTTGTAACGCTGTTACTGTTGATTATTTCCCTTGGTCTTTTTGCGCAAGAAACCCGGATTGTAGAAGTACAAGGATGGGACCCTGCATCGGGCGAAGATCCCGAACCTTATAAAAACCTTCTCTACTATGCCATTTTGGAAGATTCGGTAGAAAGAGAAACCAACCCTAATGTAATCTTTGAACTTAACAGAAATCAGATTTACTACCTGGGAAAACAAATTGAAAACTTTGATTTCAAATTGCATATCAGAGGTAAAGAAGGCGAAGGTTTACCACCAGAAATACAACCATCTGAAAAATCTGATGGTACCTACGGACTCGATTATATCCGTTCATATTATGATATGACACTTGAAAATATCGCCTTTATGGGATATCTGCCTGATGGTGGTTTTCAACACTGGGAAGTGGAATTAAGAGGTACCGGCGGACGATATGAGTTTATCAACGTTTCTTTCGATGGCGACAGGGCAGCTTCTGTTTGTGCCCGTGCCGACTCGCTGAGTATTTTTGTTAAGAACTGCACCATGGGAAACATCGGATACCGCACTGCATTTGGTGGAAACGGAAGGTTTATTGACCTCAGACCGGAAGCCCAGTTTCTGGATACTCTTATCATTGAAAACTCTACCACCTACAATCTTACTGACAGGATTATCAGAAATATGAATACAAAGGTAAATTATTTGTATATCGATCACCTAACGGCAGTTAATACCGTGGGAAGGCACGGTGGAATACAATTGGGTAACTGTATTAACGCTACAGTGAAAAATTCTGTTTTTGCCAATGTTGTGATGATTGGTCATACCGATGCTCTTACTTCCGAACAAACTCAACCTGAAGAACCACCACGGTTTTCTGTTATTACACTGGATACCATCCATGAAAATGGCAGTTATGAGATAAGAAACAACAATATTTACTGGGATGAATCAGTAATCAACCTATGGAATCAGATAGACTCAGTAAGTCAACCCGATTTTGTAAACCCACTCCTTATTCAGGCAATTGGCGAAGAAAATGCAGACAATATGTATTTTTCAGAACCACTGGAGTTTACCACCATGTGCGATCCCCAGATTTCCTATATTGCACTTTATTATGCCGATCCCAGTGCCGGAACCTACCCCGATAGCTGGTGTGTTGGTGGAGACGGTGGATATTTCTCTGATCAGATTGATCTTTCCTATGATACAAACTCACAATCTTATACCGCTGCCGATGGCGGACTACCTGTTGGAAACCTCAACTATTTCCCGGGAATTGAAACCGGAACAGAACAGCTTGTAATCCACGAACCTGCGGTGAATGCATTTCCTAACCCTTTCAATCATACCGTAAATATATCTTACGAGGTAATGAAAAAAGGGATGGTTACCGTTACCATTTACGACGTAAGCGGAAGAGAAATCAATCAATTGATACATGCAGAGCAACCCATCGGTGAATATAACCTTACCTGGGATGCAACCAATACAAGTGGTACAAAAGTTAGTAACCGTGTGCTGTTTTATCAAATTGAGACGGCATCATACACGAAGAGCGGTAAACTATTGCGCGTTCAATGATTAATCTTCTGATATGCAGGGGAAAACAACCTTAGTTTTCAGAAACAATCATAATCTAATAATTGTGTTATGACGCAAATTTTAAAATATATTCCTGCTCTTCTCATTATCTGCATAGCATATTCAGTGGGAGCGCAGAGTAACTGGTCATCCGAATATGTCTATTTTGGCAACGGGGGCACCCTGAGTTATACACCCGATGAAGAGGGCAACATCATACCCGATTTCAGTCATGTGGGATATAAATACGGTGATGAGCCCATTCCTGATGTTCCTGTTGCAGTTGAAGTTTCGCCTGTTGAAGGCGAAGATGGCGCAACTATACAGGCAGCCATTGAATCTCTTTACGATGTTGAACCAGATGCCAATGGTTTCAGAGGTGCTGTATTGCTGAAATCTGGTGAATACCAGGTTGAAGGACAGTTAACCATTACCCAAAGTGGCATTGTTGTCAAAGGTGAAGGCAATGATGACGAGGGAACGGTAGTCTGGGCCACCGGTACCGATGATCGTTCGTTGGTGGTTGCCGGAAACAGTTCAACTTTGCAGATACAGTCCGCCACCGGTGTTGAGGTGGTTGAAGATTTTGTCCCTGTGGGAAGGCAATACCTTGTGGTTGAAAATGCATCAGGTTTTCAGACCGGAGATCTGATCGCTATTTATCGTCCCGGTACTCAGGAGTGGATTTCTGCTATTAAAATGGATCAGATAACAGAAGGAACACCCGGAGATCCAACGCAACAATGGACACCGGCAAGCTATAGTTTTTATTTTGAGAGAACGCTTACCCAAATCAATGGGGATACCCTGTTTTTCAGAAATCCTATTGTAATGGCCCTGGATGAAAACTTTGGTGGTGGCATGGTCTACAAGGCATCTTTCGATCGGATAGAGAATGTTGGTGTTGAGAACATTGCCTTTAAGTCTGAATACGCCTCCGAAACAGACGAAGACCATGCATGGACTGCCGTTGAATATAACTCGGTAAAAAATGGTTGGGTCAGAGATGTGAAATCATGGTACTTTGCCTATGCATGTGTATCTGTAAAGCGCAATGCCAAAATGATCTCGGTTATCAATTGCGGAAGTTATGAGCCAAAATCTATTATTACAGGAGCACGCCGCTATTCGTTCTACTGCGAAGGGCAACTTAATTTATTTAAAAATTGTGAGACCACAGAAGGACGACACGACTATGTTTTGGGATCACGTGTATGCGGACCTAATGTTTTTACACAAAGTACGGCAAGCAATGCTTATAGCGATATAGGTCCGCATCATCGCTGGGCCATGGGCGCATTGTTCGATCAAATCACAACCGATAACCAGATCAATGTACAGGACCGCGACGATATGGGTTCTGGCCACGGATGGGCTGGTGCCAATCAGGTATTCTGGAACTGTGAAGGAAGTGGTTCCGTTTGTCAGAGTCCCTGGGCATCTGCAAAAAACTACAACTTTGGATTCATGGGAGAAAAACTACCTGGTGCAAGACCTGACAGACCTGATGGTGTATGGGTGGGTCACAATAAAACCGGGATTTTTCCCCAATCACTCTACGAAACTCAACTCGATCAAAGATTGAATGGAACCATCGTTTTTTCAACATTTATCAATCTTGAAAAACTCAGTGATTCTGTCTTTGTGATGAATTTCAATCTTCCCGTTGATCCGTCAACCGTGGTCCCTGAAAATTTTGAAGTGGGTGGTACAGCAGGAATAAACGATGAACCGTTTGTGTTAGAATTAGTTGATAACCAATCAGTAAAGTTTATTTTCTCTGATCTGGGGATACTTCCGGCCGAATCGCTCATTCGAATCATTTCCAGTAATGTGCTTTCTGAAAGTGGACTCTCTGTTACAGGACTCAACAGCAGCGAATATGTCGTACCTGATGAGCGACCTGTTGTTGAGGGTATAGAAATTTCCACCAACAACGAACCCGGAGGATTTGGGGTTGCAAAAAGCACAAAAACAGGATTTGTTTACCTCATCAGGTTAAGCGAAAATATCACCACAATAGAAGATATAGAAAACTCACTGGCCAATCACATGGCTGCGCGGGCAGAGGTTGCTCAACCCGGTGTTACAGTACCTATTTACACTGAAGGTCTTCATGGAGGCATTTACCGGTACTTTGCCACTGATACCGATGGCAGAGTCTCACTACCAGACGATGTGGCAGTAATCGTGGAACAAACAGGACCCGTTACGTCTGTATTTGAAGAAACCCAAATAGAGATAAACTGGTTTATCAGCAATGGTAAGTTATTCGTACAACCTGCCAATGAAGCAGAAAAGTACAACCTTTTTGTTTTTGATATTTCAGGACGTGCAATCGCTCAGGAGATCAACATCAATGGTGATTATGCCGTACCTCTTCCAATGGACAGATTTGTCCCTTTTATTCTCAGGCTGATGAATGACAAGGGGGAAATAGAGACCAAGTTTTTCTATTAATTCAATACATTTTTTCATCCTTACCAAACACATACTTCAGGATTTTCTCGCTATAAAAACCAATTAATTATCACTCTAAAAACAAACATCATGAAGGTATTTACAAACATTCAAAAGATCGTCATCTCAAAAATGACTTTCATTTTCATGGCGCTTCTGCTCACAAGTTATCTTGGGAGTGCCCAAACATCAAATGAATATACCGTGGATCAGCTGGCTGATTTGATTGCAGACATCAATGCATCAGCATATGAAACGTATATTCTAAGCACCGATGGGGGAGTTTATGACTTTACCGAAGCACCCGACGTATCGGCAACTGCTACTATTAAAGGAGCTGACAACCTTGACAACAAACCTGTTGTGAGCTTTACAACCAATCCCAACAACTGGGCGGGTATTTTCAGAGTTAGAAACACAACCGAAGTAATTACACTAACCCTTGAAAATCTGGAATTTGACCAGTCCACTGAAATCGGTCTGCTGATCCGTTCTGATGACCAGGCAGATATAGTAGTGAAAAACTGTACTATATATGGCAATACCAATAGCAACGGAAGCTTCCGGATAGAGGGCGCTGGTTCCACCGTTTCTCTCGAAAATACGTTGGTATATGATTCTGGACAAAGGTTTATAAATTTCTACACAACCGATGTATCTTTTGGTGCAGTGAGTGTTGTTAACTGTTCGTTCAACAACATTGGTGGTCCTGTTATTTATTACCGCTCTTCCGGTGGTATTGTTGCCATTGGTACCGATGTAACCGTTGATCATTCTACCTTTAACAACATTGGTGGAACAGAAGGGGTATTTAAGTTCAGGGATATGACAGGTACGATTCAAATTACCAACAGCATATTCAGTAACGTAGATGGCTCAATTGAAGAAGCATTTGCCACCCCTGATTATTGCTATGTAAATGGTTTTGAAACTGTACCCGTGGCAACCAACTCAATCGAAACCGCACCCGTTTTTGCTGATGCTGATAATAATGATCTTACCCTGATGAATGCTGATGAAATGATTGGTGGAGACTCTCAGACATTAGGCGACCTGAGTTGGTACGATGATTCATCTGTTCCAAATGAATATACAACAGATCAGATTGCTGATTTAATTGCTGATATCAATGCATCTGCACACGATACCTATATTTTGACTACCGATGGTGGAGTTTATGACTTTACCGAAGCACCCGACTTTTCGGCAACCGCTACTATCAAAGGGGCTGACGATCTTGTCAATAAACCCGTTCTGAGTTTTACCGCAAACCCCAACAGCTGGGCAGGTATTTTCAGGGTTAGAAATACCAGTGAGGTAATTACACTAACCCTTGAAAACCTTGAGTTTGATCAGTCGAACGAAATTGGTTTATTGGTTCGGTCTGACGACCAGGTGAATATTCATGTGAAAGACTGTGATATACACGGTAACACCAACAGTAACGGATGCTTCAGAATACAGGCAGGTGGTTCTACTATTTCTGTTGAAAATACACTGGTATGGGATTCTGGCCAACGTTTTATAAATTTTTATACAACAGAAGAAACTTATGGTGCTGTAAACATTACCAATAGTTCATTTAACAATATTGGTGGTCCGGTTATTTATTACAGATCTTCCGGTGGTGTGGTTGCAATAGGTACAGATGTTACAGTTGATCATGCTACATTTAACAATATCAGTGGTTCTGATGGTGTGTTTAAATTCAGGGATATGACGGGTAACGTACAGATTACCAACAGTATATTCAGCGAAGTAGCTGGCTCAATTGAAGAAGCTTTTGCCACCCCTGATTATTGCTATGTGAATGGCTTTGAAACTCTACCCGTTGCCACTAATTCAATTGAAGTTGACCCCATTTATGCAGATGCCGCAAACAATAATCTTACACTGCTTAACGCTGATGAGATGATTGGTGGAGACTTACAAATTATAGGTGACCTAACCTGGTACGACGATACTTTTGCACCTGTTGTTTACGAAGAACTTATCAGAGTTGATGATACACATGTTAGTGTTGAGTTCAATGAAATAGTAGAATCAGAAAGTGCTGTTCTGCTTACTAATTACACACTGAGTGGTACATTTGGATTAACAGGAAACCCAACCAGTGCTGTTTTGGCAGATGACTTCAAAAGTGTTTTACTCGAAGTACCTGATTTAAGCACCATGAATTTCAATGAAACAGTTGTGGTTACAGTTGAAAATGTAACAGACCTTGCAGGTAACCCGGTGGGAGATGCCAACGTGGCTACTTATACATATTTAGATGAAACACCACCTGTAGTTACCATGGCACAGCAGGAACTGAACAACGATCCGGGTGTTGTTGCCCTGGCTCAGAGTAATGAAACCGGTATGATTTATCTCATCAGAGAAGATCAGGTAATAACAGTTATTGAAGATTTTCAAACAGCAATCGATAATTATGTGGGTGTAGGTGCTGTGGTGGAAACAGCGGATACCGATGTTCAATTGCCCGTTTCTGGCATACTGGTTGGAAACTACCATGCCTATGCCGTAGATGATTTTAATAACATATCAGATCCAAGTGAAAACCAGGTAGTTCTTACAGATATTACCGCACCTGTTGTAACCCTTGATGCCCAGGAAGTAAACAATTCCTCAGGCGAAGATCCCGTTATGGTAACAACTAACGAGCCCGGTGGTGTTTACCTGATTCTTGAGGGCGAAACTGTAGCAACAGTTGCCGATCTTCAGGCGGCTGTTGATGCCGGAAACGGCGCCATGGGAATGGTAGAACCGGGTGGTGATCTGGAAATTGGTGTTTCAATGGACGGTGTTACTCCTGGAACTTATTTTGCCTATGCAGTTGATTTATCTGAAAACATTTCTGATGTAAGTACAAACAGCGTAACGGTTACCGAATATATTCCATTAATAAGATATTATACTGACCAGCAAACAGCAGAACTTTCCAACGATATTATTTCTGCCAGCGATGGTGATGTATTTGTATTAACCACCGATGGCGGTGATTACGCGCTGGAAGCATGGCATAAAATCACTGCAAAAATTACCATCATGGCCGACAGAGACCTTGTAAATCGACCTGTAATCAGCAATTACAGAGAATCCGGAACATACCAGATATTCAGATTGTTCGCTGATGGTTCTTCCTTAACTCTTAAAGGAGTAGAATTGAATAGCAAAGAGCACCCAACCTACCCGGTAAAATATATGATTCGCGCTGATTCAAACATTGGTAATTATTCTCTCGTTGTTGAAGATTGCCACTTCCGCGGTGTACTGAAAGAAACAGGTACAATTCTGAAAACATACGGCGGTACCCACGCCGACAGCATTATTTTCCGCAATTGTATTTTTGAAGACATGGAAGCCATCAGCATGACCGGTCTGTCCAGTGAGGACTCTCCTACCTGGGACAAAATGGAAATTACCAACTGTACTTTTATGAATATTCCTGAAGAGGCCATCCGTATCAAGGATCAACCTTCTGTAAATGCCGAATTTCCTATTGATATTGATCATGCTACCTTTTACAACGTGGGGTCGGAAACAAAGGATGTAATATTGGCTGATTCATTGACAAAAGTTACCGTAACCAACTCTATCTTTGCAAACTCCCCCTCACCTACCATTTTCGATATTTATGGTGATGATACAAATCAGTCAACAATCGATTATTTCAACTACTTCGAAGCCAATCCTCCTGTTGCTGTAGGAAATGGTGTTGTTGGTACCAATGTATGGAACCAGGATCCTCAATTTGCTAACCCCAGTGAAGGCGACCTCACACTTGAAAATATGACTCTTTATTCTTTGGGAAGTGATGGACTACCTTTGGGAGACCTTCGCTGGGCGGATGTTTTAGGTCCTAAAGTATTGCAGGAAGTACTCGCTTTAACAGATTCTACCTTGCTTATCAGATTTAGCGAACCCATTGATACCACCTCGGCAATAACTCCTGAAAACTATACGATGAGCGGGTCAGCCGGGTTAACAGGAAACGTAACCAATGTTGAGCTCTATAATTTCCATGCAGTTGTGATTACCACAGGTAGCTTTGTTGGGTTAACAGACCTTGAAATTGTTATTACAGTTGCCAACGTGGAAGACCTGAGTGGAAATGTTGTGGATCCTGACCAAAACAGTGTTACATATACTGTTGAAGAGCTTATGCCCGTTGTGTTTGCAGAACAACAAGATGCAACAAATGGTATGGATCAAACCGTTACAGTACAAGCTTCGTTGGGATCCGGATATGTATATATTATTCTTGACGGAGTTGCACAGGAAACGGAAGAAGACCTGGACAATGCAGTTGCTGCCGGCAATGGCGCCAAAGCAGAAGTTACAGCATCCTATACGGATGTAGCAATATCTACTTATGCCATTACTCCCGGCATCTATCACGCCTACTTTGTAGATGGAAGTGGCAACATGTCGGATAAAGATGAGAGCATCATTACCATTACCGATGGTATTGCCCCTGTGGTAAGCGCAGAGGTGCAATCTGCCACAAATGGAGCAGATAGCTATGTAATGGTACAAAGTAGTGAAGACAATGGCAGGGTGTATATCATGCTCGATGGAGAACCACAATCCACACTGGCCGATTTCCTCACAGCTGTTGCCATTAGTAATGCTGGTGTTGCTGATGTTACATCTGCCGATACAGATATTGAGATATCCACCAGCGGATTAACACCTGGAATATACTTTGCATACGCCATTGATGCTGCCGGTAATATTTCTGAAAAAGGATCAAACCCGGTCAATATTACCATGAGTACCGGATTGGAAACCATAAATGAAAACGCTGTAAGGGTATTCAATTACAATGGAAATATTATTGTTTCTTCTGAAAATGAAAATATTACACAGGTGGCAATATATGACATCTCAGGCAGAAAAATCATGAATATCGATGGTAATGAAACCAATCGTATTTCTGCAGGTATGGATCAGAAAGGTGTTTACATTGTTAAGGTACTGGATGCTTCCAACCATGTAACCACTTCAAAAATTATTGTACAATAAACTAAGGTCTGATAAGAGTGCAGATGCCATCGTGTATCTGCACTCTTTTTTTCTTTTAAGATTTCCGCTGTTCATTTGCGAATAAAATCACACTACAATTGTTGAATCCCTCTCAATCAATCATCTCAATTTTAAAATCAAACTTCTCTATGAGAATTAGCACACTAACACTACTTGCGATTTTTCTTCCCTTATTTATTTCCTGCCAGTTGAATGAAGAGCAATCATTACAAAACGAAGTACGAAAAACCGAAAAGAGCAGAATTGATGATCTGGTGAAAGAATATATGGATTTACCTGCCATTATGGTAACCGATGCATTTTCTGAGCGCAGTGCAGGCACCCGCAATGATTTTTATTCTGAAGGCGATTATTGGTGGCCCGATCCTGAAAATCCTGATGGACCTTACGTGCAGCGCGATGGCATGAGCAACCCCGATAACTTTGTTGACCACCGTCTGGCCATGGTGCGTATGAGTCGCATTGTGGGTGCAATGACCAGCAAGTGGATTCTTACCGGCGATGACCAATACGCATCCGAAGCCATGAAGCACCTTAACGCCTGGTTTGTGAATGATTCTACCAGAATGAATCCTCACATGCTCTACTCCCAGGCAATAATGGGCCGGCATACCGGTCGTGGCATAGGAATAATTGATGGACTGCATTTGGTGGAAGCTGCCCGTAGTGCACAGTTACTGGCTGATGCATCGGGTGTTAACAGCAGCGACATTCAAATCATTAAAGAATGGTTCAGTGACTTTCTTACCTGGATTTATACCCATGAATACGGTCAGGCTGAAATGATCCATCCCAACAATCATGGAACTGTTTGGGCAGTGCAGGCTTCAACTTATGCGCTGCTGACAGGCAATGATGAAATGATTCAGTTCTGCAAAACAAGATTTAAAGAGCATCTTCTTCCCTCACAAATGGCTGCTGACGGAAGTTTCCCTCTGGAGATTGACAGAACCAAACCCTACGGCTATTCACTTTTTAACCTCGATGCCATAAGTATGCTGGCACAAATACTTACCCTGGCAGGCGATGAAAATTTATGGAATTTTACCCTGGAAGATGGCAGAGGACTGAAAAAAGGTCTCGAATTTCTTTATCCTTATATCAAAGACAAATCGGTATGGCCCTACCAGCAAGATGTATTGTACTGGGATGACTGGCCGGTAAGGCAACCTGCATTGGTGCTTGGAGGCATTGCCTATTCAAATGAAAAGTATATTGAATTGTGGAAAGAACTGGAACCTGATCCTGAAGTAACAGAAGTACAACGCAACCTGGTGATGCGATATCCACTTCTATGGTTAGAGAATGATAATTAAATTTTAAAAATTAATATGATGATGCATCTCTGGAAAAGTACCCTTTTAGCGCTCGCTATGGTAGTCATGTTGTTTTCGTCTTGTAACCGGGCGGATAAAAGTACTATGGATCAATTGGTTAAAGAAAATCTGGCATTTGGGGAAGAGCAGTTAAAGTTCATGCTCGATGAGTTAGATCATTCCTCATTGAATCCCAGAAGCGTTCAGGAAGACGAAACTACCAAACTTGTAAAATCAAAAGATTGGACCAGTGGTTTTTTCCCCGGTAATTTATGGATGATGTATGAGTTTTCACGGGAAGCATCCTGGCGTGACGAAGCAGAGCATTATACACTGAATATTGAAAAAGAAAAGTTCAATGGGGGTACGCACGACATGGGTTTTAAGATGTACTCAAGTTTTGGCAACGGATTTCGTCTTACCAACAACCAAGAATACAAGGATATATTGCTACAGTCAGCCAATACCCTTTGTACACGGTTCAACCCTACGGTGGGAGCTATACGGTCGTGGGATCATAACGCAGATAAGTGGGACTTTCCTGTTATCGTAGATAATATGCTCAACCTGGAACTGCTTTTCTGGGCAAGCCGCGAAACGCGGGATTCAACTTATTACAAAATAGCCGTTTCACATGCCGAAACAACCCTCCGTGACCATTTCAGGAAAGATAACAGTTCCTATCATGTAGTATCTTACGATACTTTAACGGGCAAACCGGTTAAGAAGAACACGCATCAGGGATATTCACACGAAAGTTCATGGGCGCGCGGACAGGCCTGGGGGTTGTATGGGTATGTAATGACTTACAGAGAAACAGGAATGGATAAATTTCTGGATCAGGCGCACAAAATTGCACGGTTTATACTCGATCATCCCAACTTACCCGAAGATAAAGTACCCCACTGGGATTTTGATGTCCCCAACAAAGACAACGAACCACGCGATGCATCTGCCGCAGCAATCATCTGCTCGGCGCTTTACGAGTTGAGTATGTATGGTACAGAGGAGCAAAAAGCATACTACCAGAACCAGGCAGATTTAATCCTGACTTCTTTATCTTCCCCTGATTATCGCGCTGCCTTGGGTGAGAATAACTATTTCCTGTTAAAACACTCAACAGGCGATTACCCCAAAGATTCGGAAATTGATGTACCCATCATCTATGCTGATTACTACTTTATTGAAGCCAACTTGCGCCGGTTAAAATTATCGGGGAACTGGCAAGGTGAAAAGGCGGCAGTGATCAATAAAGTTGATGATGTGGTGTACAATGACTCATTGTCGCCCGTTTCTGAAAAATGGGAACGGTTTGCTCAACTTGCGGTACAGAAAAATGTAAAAGTAGCACCCGGTATTATAGGAAATTCGCTGGAAGAAGGAGATGATGCCTATTTTACGTGGATCAAAGAATTGCAGAATACCGGTTTGTTTGAATTCTGGAACCATGGTTATCTGCACAAAAGATGGGAAGAGAACAATGAAAGTTATGCTGAGTTTTTTAACACCGAAGTTCAGCAGCAGATTGATTTTTTGCAGAAAACACAGGATCTGGGTGCTGATAAACTGGGTATCGAATTTACCACTTTTGGGGCACCTTATAACTGGACGGATGAAAACACGAATACAGCTTTAAAACAGTTTCCGGAGATTAAAGTATGGTTTTATCCACGGGAGGATTATCAAAACGAAAAAGTAATGCTTCAAAGAATTCCTGCACTCAATATTGAATATCCTGTGCATCGCCCCAATTTTTACCATTTTTTCAACAGTTATTATTTCTACTCATCCAATGATGTGGTAACCATACAGGGACATCCACGCAGTTGGGATGATGATGGGTTTAACCAGTTCGAATTAATTATCGATTATCTGCAGGGCATCAACACTTCATTTATTCTTCCTTCAGACTTTATTTAACCGCTGCTTGCCGGTTCTTTAACCTGCAATTAAAATTTTTTAAAAAATTTACACCAAATTCATCTGTAATGTCTCAAAACCCTTTTTTATCCATTTCTCTGTTTGTTGCATTCATTATTTTCTTTCCGGGTGCTGTGTTGCCTAATGTGTACGAAGTAAACTCTGTAAATTCTTTTTACACTGCTCAGAATAATGCATCCGCCGGAGATACCATCGTGTGGAAAGAAGGTTTGTATTACGATATCGACATTATGGTAAGCAAATGGGAACTTACTGTCATGGCAGAAATTCCCGGTAAAACTGTTTTCACCGGAGCATCAAAAATGAAAGTGATGGGAAGTCATAATACCATTAGTGGATTTCAGTTTCTGGAAGGCAATATCGGCACTGCTAATGTAATTGATATAGAAGGAAGCAACAACCACCTTACCCAAATAAACATAAAGGACTACTATTGTTACAAATACCTCATCATACGCGAAGTCTCAGAATACACCACGATATCCTATTGCAATTTCGAGAATCGCACATTTGTAGGCGATCAGAATATCCTTTCGGTTTTAGTTTCATCTGCAAGCCCGGGATATCATACCATCCGGTATTGTTCATTCAAAAACTTTGAAGGTACCTCCCCAGGGGGCGATGCCGGGGTTGAGCCCATTCGCATTGGTCTCAGTTCACAGGCTGAGCGTATTAGCCGAACAACTGTGGAGTATTGCTATTTCACACAATGTAACGGTGATGGCGAAATCATATCCCATAAGAGCAGGCAGAATGTGTATCGTTATAACACCTTTGAAGATAATCCATATGGTGAACTTGTACTCCGCCATGGAGATGAAGGGATCGTTTACGGAAACTTCTTTTTAGATGGATATGGTGGCGTGAGAATCAAGGAAGGTCAGGATCATACAGTATTTAATAACTATTTTAGTGGGTTAACAAACAGGGCAATGAATCTTCAGAACTATTCTGCTGACCCGCTTCAACGCATACTTATTGCATATAATACCATCATTAACAGCGCGAAAACATCCCTGGGCGGCAGTGGTGCATACCCACCCGCCGATGTTACCTTCGCCAATAATATTTTTCATAACCCCTCTGAGGATGTATTCAGCGACCCCACCGGAAACGTAAACTGGATGGGAAATATTTTTAACGGTGATTTAGGAATATCCCCTTCAGAAGGACTTTCCGATATAAACCCCGAACTTGTACTCAACAACGAAGGGTTTTACCAGCTGGCACAAACCAGTCCGGCAATTGATGTTTCGCAACAGGGATTTCCCCCCATTTCTGCTATTTCTGATCTCGATATTGATCATGATATAATGCTGGATATTATGAAACAAACCCGCCCTGCTGATATTACCCTTAAGGATGTTGGGTGTAATGAATTTTCAGACCAGGTTATCATTCAACCTCATGCCACGGAATACAATACAGGACCTACATATTTGCAGGATCAAAATTTTGTGATCCTGTATATGAGTGCGGAGGGTGAGGGAACTATTGCTGCTGATCCCCCTTCGGGTGTTTACGATGCTGGTCAGGAAGTTACCCTTACCGCTTCCCCGGGACCTTTTGAAGTATTCAAAGAGTGGAGTGGCGACATCTCAGGAACATCCAACCCGGTTATCATCACTATGGATCAGAACAAAGAAGTAACTGCTGTTTTTGAGACCTTGTCGATCAACACTATCCAGATATACATTGAGGGCGAGGGTAGGGTCTTGGCTGATCCTCCCGGATGGAGTTACCTGGATAATACCCCGGTAACGCTTACAGCAGAACCCGATTCAGGGTATGTGTTTGATCAATGGACCGGTAACCTTTTTTCCTCTGATAATCCTTTGGAATTGATTATCAATTCAGACATGATACTTTTTGCCAACTTTAAAAGTTTACCGGTAAATGCAGACGAATTCGCAGATACTTATTTGACCCATAACACCCAGACTGTAAAAATTTTTCCCAACCCGGTTTGCAAATTTATTCAGTTTATCCTGCCTGATAAGCACTCGGGGGTGGGTGATGTTATGATATTTGATGCCAGCGGCGATTGTGTTTTCGTGAAATCGGTTGACAAGCTGATCATGAGTCAGGAAAAGGTTTTTATGATGGATATATCTCCACTTTCGCCAGGGTTATTCACTGTTCAGTTTCAGTTAAAACGGGGAAATGATACCCGGATTGATTATTACAGCAGGAAATTTGTGAAGTTGTAGAAGGGGTGTTGGAAGGGGGGTTTGTTTGCAATTACGGGGCAATCTATACTATATTTAATTATAGAGACTTTATATGAACCGAGACATGACAATAACTAATGACACACACGCGGATGATTATAATTCTTAGCATGGACAAAAATACAAAACCGGTATTTTGGCGAGCTCCATCTGACCTATTTAATCATATTATAAACAGATGAAACATCCATGATTAAGCCTTAAACACACACGAGGATGATTAAGATAAATGGAACGCAGATGACACAGATTGAGCGGATTTGCACAGATTTTTTCTATCAGCGATTATCTGTAAAATCAGTGTCATCAGCGTTCTAATATTAATTTTGGAAAATTATGAACAGATGAAACATCCATGATTAATCCTTAAACACACGAGGATGATTATTGGCCTAATGCCAAAGCGCGTAGCGCTGACATTACGGTAGAAATCTGATGCTATTAGTGAATCCAAAGGCGCGTTGCGCTGACATTATCGGATTTTGATTAAGAAACATAAGTGCATCATAATCAAAATATTGAAAATTATAAACAGATGAAATGATGGAAGATATTCATTAAAACAGTTTTTAGTTTTGTAGAACTTTGAAGAATATATCGAATTTATTGCCAAAATTATTGAATCTGCCGGTGTGTTGATCACACCGGGCGGCATTCTGTATTTCCCTATGGAGGCAGGCATCAAGGTATTAAGGAAACAAAAAGTAAACTTTTCAAGGTTAAGAATGGATCTGGAGAAAGCCATTTTACTTGGTCTGGAAATCCTTGTAGCTGCCGATATTATTGCCACCGTATCAACCAAACCGAATATGGGTTCTGTCCTGGTGCCTGGATTGGTTGTTTTGATACGTAAATTTCTCAGTTTTTCACTTCAGGCAGAGCTTAAAGGAAAACTTCCGTGGCGAGGTAAAAAGCTGGAATAAGGAGACCGGATCAAACCGGATAAACCGATCTCCAACTCATTGGTTTGAACAATTATGGCAATTTTAAATTCCCGCGAGAAATTACCTCACCGGCATATACCAGAGGCTATGGCCAAGCATACAAGTTATAATTAGCGACTGCCTGGTAATGTCTTCTTCTGAATTATACACAGGTGCAAAGGTCATGAGATTGGGTCGGTTGAGTTGTGATGATCCGAAAGGGCCGCCATTAAAACCAGGTGTTTGAAACTGTCCTGCAACTCCCTGTGCTGCAAAAACTCCACCTATATCAGTCATGTGATAAACCATGTGTCCTTGCTGATCAGAGAGGTAAAAGCTACCATCAAGATCGCAAACAACACCTGCGGGACGGTTCAGGTACCAGTTTCCGGGAACACTGATAGTCAGAGAACTTGTTTCGGTTGCAGAAACCGACCTGATAGCATGAGAAAATGAATCACTAATGTCAACAACAATAAATCGCTGATTGACTTCATCATAGTCAATATCCCATGGTCCATAAAACCCTGCGTTTTCGTTTGGTCCGTCAAAGTTGATATTACTGCCATTACCGGCATAGGTGCTAACGTAGCGTTCAGAGGGGTTATCGCTCATTGATATGGCTCTTATGCGGCGGTTTCTCTGATCAGCCACAAACAAGGTATCATCTTTTATAGCCAATCCATAAGGGTTGTTAAACTCTGCTTCACTTGCCAGACCATCAGCGAAGTCGCCAGCTCCGATACCGGCATAAGTACTTACCTCCCCGTTGGCAATCATGCGAACAACATTATTTACGGGATCGGTCACGTATATAATTCCCTGCTGGTCTACAACGATATCTCCCAGACTTCCAAACCTGGCCACATTGAATGCCCCGTCAATATACCCCGCCGGGTTGTTGGGTATAAGTGTCTGCAAATCATTGGTGTTAGGATCAACTGATCGGATGCTGCGCTGGCTGGTGAAATAGATGCGCGCTTCAGTCTGCGAATAAGCCACTGCCTGCGGATAGCTGACCTGTCCGAAGGTACCATCAGTGAAACCGCTGTTGCCATCACCGGCTAAAAGGTGTATGTAGGGTGACAACCTTACGGAAATGGGTTCGTCGCATGAAGGACCTGTCCAACCTTCCTCGCAGTCGCAATAGCAGGGTTCTCCATTAAATTCTTCCACCACTGTGCCATTCACACAAGGTATGTTGCAATCATCAGTGGGTAATTCTCCATCGAGACAGGAAAAGTCAGTTGCCAGAGAGTCGGCAAAAGTTGAAAAAAAATCACTGTTTACAGATTTAAACGTGGTATAATTTAAAGGACGGCCATCAAACCCAAGTTTAGGATAACCCCATTCGTCAATATAACTGAAATAGGGGTAGAATAATAAGTCTGAATCGATATTTATTTCCGTTCTGTTTGCATAAGTCCAATCATAACTGGTTGGAGAAAGTTGGTAAATGGAAAGGTTTTGGGGTTGGTTAACTGAAAAATCTATTCCAGGTCTCCTTAAATTAATCTCATACGTATTGTTTCGTCCACCTATAAAAAATCTTGATATTATTGATGGATAGGTATTATTAATTACCTCTTCCGTTTGTTCTTTAATTTTTAATAATTGATCGCTAAAGATCGTATTGGAAACGCCTTCAAAAGAAAGGATTGTGCTCAAAAAGTCATTTTCACCACTACCACCTTCGGGGTAAAATGAAAATCTCAGATCATAACTACCCGATTCAACATGTAATTCTCCCATCCTGCATTCACGTATTTGAAACCTTGATGAGTCGATAAATGACAGGGACATCATATATGATTCTACTGTTGATCCATCATCATTCACATATACCAAGGCACTGGGATAACCATAATTATTATCATTGATCAGAGTAGTATATTCATAATCGAATCCACGTATCAAATAAAACGGGCTGTTGTTAATCAACCATTGTTTATTTTCTCTTATTACATCCTGATGGATATCCGGATTTCGATGCTCAATGAGAATTTCGTCATGTTGACAACCAGAGATCGCAATAAGAAAAAACATAGATGTGAGAAGGTATAACGATTTTTTCATCTGTTTATTGATTTATTTTGATGATTAATTGGACCGGTACATAGAATTGCCAGATTTTATTGCCTTCATTTAATTCCACAACCCCATCATTGCGCGCCATAAAGTCAGCCAGAGGCACTTCTGCTTCAATACCAGTGGCCAGTTTTACACGCTCCGATATGGTAAAGTGAAACCGTATCCCTGTATGGGCTGACATCCAGGAGTGGTTGTACCATGGATAACCTAAGAATTCACCGGATTCATTGCTGCCAAGATAGGTATGGTAGCTCAATCCGACAGACAGGCGAACAGGTAAATTGTTGTGCTGATAAACCACTCGTAATGGAAGCGTAAGATAAGAGATCGAAATATTAACTGTTTCAAAGTCGTTTACAGCGGCTTCTCCATTGATAAGCAGAATGGAATCCAGTGGAGTAGGAGCATAATGTTGGTCATAAGATGGAACAGTGATAAAACCTCCTGCCGAAAACCCGAAATTGCTGTTAAACAAAAAAATGGATGTTAATCCATACCGGTAAGCATAATTGGTTTTGGATGCAAATTCATTGTAAACAGGATTTTCTATGCCGGTATAACTCAGTCCGGGCTGATACTCCAGACTCACCTCCCAGTTTTGCCCCATTAAAGGCAGGGAGTTGAATCCCACGATCAGAAAAACGAAGTATTTGATTTGCTTAATTGCCATAATTCTACTGTTAAATAATAAATGATGTATACAAAATTAACGAGTGGCAAGACAAAATGAATCACTGGAAATGGTGAATCCAATACCAGAAAACAGGTATTTTTAAGGTATCTGATAAGAATAGTATGATTTTGCTGAGATGGGTTGTTGATTTTAGTGCAGGATACCATTTTTAAAGGCATACCTGATCAATCCTGCGGTGTTTTTCACATTGAGCTTAAGCAGAATGTTTTTGCGATGGGTTTCTATGGTATGCTTGCTCAGCATCAGTTTTTTGGCAATCTGTGCAGTGGTGTTTTCTTCGGCAATATGTTTAATGATCTCAATTTCCCGTGAGGAGAGCAAAGGGTGAGATTTTTCAGGTTCGTTCAGCAGATCTGCAATGGTGCTTCCCAGTTTTGCGTCTATGTACTTATCGTTTTTTTGAAGCGCCAACAATGCATTTTTAAGTTCGTGCACACCAGAATCTTTTAATATGTAGGCATTTACTCCAATTTTAAGTGCCTGCTTTACAAATTCACTGTTTTTGTGCATAGAAAGAATCACGATTTTTATTCCGTGAAAATCTTTTTTTATCTTTTCAGCTGTGGTAAGTCCATCCATGGATCCTTTCATTTGAATGTCGAGTACAAGGAAATCGGGTGGTCCGAAAGTTTTGATCAGTTCCAGTGTTTCTTCCCCGCTTTCTGCTGTTCCAAGCACATTCAGGTTCATATCCACAGCCAGGTTGTTAAGACCCTGCAACAGTATTTCGTGGTCATCAGCAAAGATGATGGTTTGCATTCTTTCCTTCATGCCGTTTAATTGTTTGGGATGGTAATGTTTACAAGTGTTCCCCTGCCGGGCGCCGAATCAATGTTCCATTGACCTTTCAGAATGGCAATTCTGGATGCAATGCTCTTTAATCCAAAATTATGGGATATGCTTTTGGTGTTGAACCCCGTTCCGTTATCTTCCACCATTATATTCAGATTTTTGGGGTCATTGGTAATTTCCACGCTCACCCTGGAAGCGCCAGAGTGCTTCACCGCATTTTGCAGTGTTTCCTGTACAACCCTGAAGATGTGAATTTCACCTTGCTTGTTGAGTCTTTTTTCCATTCCAAAATCAACAAAAGATGTTTCCAAACCCTTTGCAGAAACCATGTTTTGCATTTCTTCCTTTATCGCCGGAACAAGCCCGTATTTATTCAGGGTGGCAGGCATGATGTTATGGGCAATTTTCCTAACATCATCACTCAGTTTATCAAGAATTTCCAACTGATCACCATCATTTTGACTTCCGTTTTGCTGGTTTTGCAATTTCATTTTCAGACTGGCAAGCAAACTGCCCACACTATCGTGCAAATCGGATGCTACACGCTTTCTTTCTTCTTCCTGAGTTTCTGTAATGAGTCGGATCATTGCCTGTTGTGTTTGACTTTGCTGTTTTTGTTTATAGATTACAAATCCCAATCCCACCAAAATAACAAGGATAACCATCCCAATACTGATCATGGATATCTGAAAGCGTTGCTGTTGAATTTTGGCTTCCTGCACCAGGTTGGTGTTTCTAAGCGCCAGGTTCTCGCGTTCTTTTTTTTCCGTTTCATATTTGATTTCCAACTCGGAGATGGCATTCAGTCGGTTTATATTCACCAGACTATCATTCAAATGAAGAAACCGGGTTTGAAGTTCAAGCGCTTTTTTGTAGTTTCCCATACTTTCGTAAAGATCAGACAGGTTAAACAGTCCGTCTCTTACAATGTCAAGGTTGCCCAGTTGGGTGGATAGTTCAATCCCTTTCTCAAAATACCCGAGAGCCTGCTGGTATCTGCCCAGTTTAGAAAGTGCCTGTGCCACGTTCTGATAACCGATGGCAATGGATGCATTATCTTGTATCTCAATGGCTTTTTGCAATCCCAGGTTATAATATTCATAGGATTCCGGTATATCGCCCTTACGCTCGTAAACCACCCCGAGATTGTTGTACAACTTGCACACAGCCAGTTGATTGTTTGTTTCATTGTTAAAATCTAATGTGCGGTTAAAAACATCGATTGAGTTTTCCCATTTTCCCTGCATGGCGTATACCATACCAAGATTACCTGACGCTTTGTTGTACTCTGCATCTTGTTCATAGTCCAATGCCTTTTCAATGGCTTTCAGCAGGTATTCCTCTACCATGCCCCAGTTACTTAATCGGATATACACGTTCGCCAGATCGATATATGTTTTGGCGCTTCTTTTGGGAAGGTCGTGAATGGAGATAAGATCAAGGGCCTCGAGGTGCGCTTCAGCTGCTTTGTCGTGAGTGCCTTTGAAATACCACGACTGTCCTGCCAGATTCCAGGCACTGATTAAAAAATCAGGTAGGATTTGTTCTTTATTGGCAATGATGATTGAAGTGTACTTGAGTGTGCTGTCGTAAGTATGTTGTTGCAGATAGTGTGATGCTATTTCCAGGATAATCTCTGCAGAACGGTTGAGGTCAGATAAGGAAGTTGCATGCATGTTAGCCTTATGCAGGTAATGAATGGCATTGCCGGGGTTTTCTTTTGAAGCATTTTGATAAGCATTATAATACCATTCTGTACTGTCAACTGAATTGGTTGCATCAGATCCCATGACATTTCCGCCACTGCAGAAAATGGATGGAAAAAAGATGGATATAAGGAGAATAAGGGTGAAATCAGGTAAAACTTTCATGAATTTTACTGTTGTTCGGCTTTTAACATTTTTTGAATGCAAAATAAACAAGGTAAGTTAATCTTTGTTTGTGGGAATTTTACGAAAGAGTGAACATCCAAATCACTACGATATGAGCATGGAATACTGGCTGTGATTTCGTTCAAATGAATCTACTCACCGGAATACGTTGATAATTCGTATTACCGGGTGTTATACTGTTGTTTACGAATGTGTTCTGATCTCCGTTGTTGCCTGAAATAACGTCCAGATCGCGTTCGTTGTCAACATCGGCAGCATCAAGGTTATTTATTGAGTACTGCGTGATTATCGTTGTTTGTTTACAGGTTGGTTTACTTCCTTGTTGGCCGATGAAAACATACAGGTTGGCATCGGGATCGGTCCCCGAAAAACGCTTTTCAGAAACAGCAATATCATGTATTCCGTTGCTGTTGAAATCGCCCCATTTAACACGTGTACTGCCAACTTCTATATAACTCCATTTGTTTACCGGCAATTCTTTTTGTCCAATGGCCTGTAGCGAAATGCTTAAGAATAAAATCACATAAATAAGAATTCTTTTTATCATGGTTGTTTTGTTTGTTTCTGTAATGCTTATTCAATTTGTTCTGATGTTTCTCACGGTTGATCAATAAACCCAAATCTGAATTTGTAACTAAACTCAATCATTACTTGATAAGTTCAACACCTTCAGGGGATTACTGTATGGACACAGAATGATGCTGTAAACTTCGTAATTTTTTCATTGTTCTTTGTGGTGTATCCCTGGTTTGATATGTGAATATGTGCCATTTTACTTTTTTCACCTTTCAAATATAGATGTTTTTTGCAATTTATTTATTTGATGCCTGCTTTATTGTTTTTTCTGTACGATATTACACTTTCTATTATTACGGTCATTAATATGAGTGTACCACCAATGATAGTAGTTGCCTGAGGGATTTCCTTTAAAAAAATCGTTCCGATTATAATTCCGTAAACCAATTGCAGACTGCTGATGATACTTGCAGAAGTAACGGAAAACTTTTTAAAGGAATGCAAAAACCATGTATGGCCTATTGCCGTGGTAAGGATGGACAGCATTAAAATGGCAGGTAGTTGATCGTTCCACCCGGCAATACCATCTATAAAGTAAAATGGTGCCAGTAAAACGGAAATAACCAGGAGCTGATAAAACATAAGTATTGATCCGTTATACTCCCGTATCTTTGACTTTGAGATAATATTTCTTAAGGAATAGAGTATTGCCGAGAGAATTCCTAGACCTATCGCTTTGGTATAGTCATGCTGAAAATTAAAGTCGGGGATAAGGAAGAAAACCCCTACCAAAACGGAGATGCCCAAAAACAGGTGTATTACCTGGAATTTTGTTCTCAGAATAAAGGGTTCGAGAATGGTTGTAATTACAGGGTATGTGAATATTGAAATCATACCGATGGCTACATTCGATAATTTAAGCGCATAAAAATAGGTAATCCAGTGCAGCCCCATTAGCAGACCGCTAAAAAGGAGTGTCCACCTGTCCTGTTTTTTAATCCTGAAATCATAGCGCTTCCATTTGCACAGCAGAAAAATGATAAACCCTGCTATAATTGCCCTGGTACAAATAATAACCGGAACAGGTAAATCTATAAACCTACCCAATGCACCTGAAGTGCTCATGAACAAGATGGCAAGATTCAACTCTGCTAAATCCCGGAAATTGTTTTCTTTATGCATTATTTGGAAGATGATTGATTAGTTTTTGCATTAAAACGCTGAATACAATGTTATTCTCGTTTCTTAATCAGTTATTTACGAATAGTAAACTCCATAAATTCAAGAACTTCGGAAGCCTTTTTTTTGATGATTTCTCATCAAAGACGCAAAAGTAAGGGTTTTCTTGCTGGCATTAAATAGGGGTTTCCAAAATGAGACCACTCTAAAATGTGCTTTTTGATTCGTTGGAGATAGAGAAATAGTGGTTTTTGTTAATTCCTAAAGAGCAAACCCTTACAGGGTTTTTATGAGTGAGACCTGCTTACTTTCACCCGGATAAATCCGGGCGTTATTCACAGGGAAGACCTACGGTCTTTTTCTTTTATAAGTGCAGAATGGGTAGCAAAAACTCCTACACCAAGATTTTGGTAAACTTCAGGTAATGGTTACTACGCATCATCACAGGCATTATTCACAAGGAAGACCTATGGACTTTAATCGTTCTTATGTAGGTAATATGATAATTATATTATCAGTTTTACCTTTGACTCACGCCGTAGGCGTTACCTCTGCATAACCCCCAGATTCATCTGGGGGTCTAGGTAGAAGAAGTGATATCCAAACTCTGTAAGAGTTTCCTTTTTTACAGGAAAGACCTACGGTCTAAAGCAGGTGATTCTTATCTACTACCCCCCTTTTCATCGGCTGAATTTTCCAATACGTTAGTGAGCGCCACAACCATTCAAGCGGGCCAAACTGATAACGATCTAACCATGGTTTGGACCAGGCAAATTGGATGATCCAAATAGCCAATGTGATGAGCAACTGGGTACCTCTGTCGACTTGTCCAAACAATCCAAAACCAACACCGTAAAATATGAGAACACAAATAACCGATTGTGCAATGTAATTGGTTAAAGCCATCTGACCAATGCCTGCAAGGCGTTTCTTAAAAGATATGCCCCATATACATTGACTAAGGAGCATGATGATGCATATATATCCGAAACTTACAAACAAACTGCCCCAGTAGTTGTACTGAGAACCCAAAAACATGGAGTATTCAAAACTCCAGTTGGTATCAAAATTTTTAACCAGACCATATATTATTATTGGAAACCCAATCAACCACGAGATGAGCCATCCCCGTAAATAGAATCCTCTGCTCCTGGATGCCTGCAGGATTTTCCATTTATACAAGGCCATACCCATCAGCATAAGACCTCCGGCACGCCATAGATACATTACAGGAAATACGAAGGTTTGCATAAACAAAGCCGCTTCAGAATTATGCCTGATTTGTTCAGGAAGTGATCCGCTAATCGCTGCAATTTCGCTGTTGATTTCAGTTTGATTCGGCATCCAACCTGATTTTGCCGACTCGAAAGCTTCTTTAGGCCAACTTTCAATTGAGATGCCAAATAACCCGTAAATTAATGTGTGTATTGACATGAGAACCAGACCTGTAATGAGCAGGGTTACAGGACTCTTTTTTCGGAATAAATAAACGAACAAGGCGCAAATGGCATACGGAACCAGTATGTCGCCATACCAGATAAGGTGAGCATGAATAATGCCGATAACCAGCAACCAGAATGTTCTTTTATAATGAAGACCTGCAGACCGTCCACGCCTGGTTTCGGCATTTTGCGTAACCAGAACAATACCTGCTCCAAACAGGATGGAGAAAATGGTAATGAATTTTTGATCAGCAAACAGATGAGATATTACCCAAACCCACTTGTTGATCCCTTCCAAATCACCATAGGCGGTTGGATTCATATAAGCGGCTCCAGGCATTGAAAAACTTTGAATATTCATAATTAAAATACCCAGGATGGCAAAACCTCTCAGGATATCCAGGCTTTTTATGCGATCGCCGGTATTTATTGGGGATATTTTGGGGGTCATGATGTTAAGGTTTTTGATTTGTGTTGTCAGTTGTTTTGAACTAATTATCATATTATTCTGAGAGCAAATCATTTATGGCGACTTTCAGTATTTCATCCTATTGTAAGACATTCCAATTAAAAATAATCTAAATATATGGTGGAACTCCATTTTCATAATCAGATTGTTTTTCAAAGGTTAAGGTTTGGGTACTAGACAATCATAATGAATAAAATGGCGAAGAAGTATTTAATCTGTCTTAATTCTTCCATTCTGAACCTTTTCCGTATTTAAAATTCTGATATTGAGTCCACTTTTCATCAATTCTTTAGTCATTTTTAATAAAGCTTATTGCAGTATAATATTTAAAATGGAATTGTCCATTCTCCTGATTTCCAAACTCTCCTGATCCAGCAACTTCCCAATATTCATCACATAGTCGCAATGAGTAGAGAATAACTCTACAGGTCTCTTTCCATTGACCGAAAACAGTGTATCACCCAGTTGGAGTGGCAGTTCAGGTGTGGTACGACTGACCACCCAAAGCGAGTCGTTTTCTACAGATACAATAAAATTGCGAGGGGCGGTGATATGAACATCTCGCTGTTTTTGCAGGTAGATTTCCTTTTTGTCATAATTGATGATTACCACGAAATGTTTCAGAAATTCGTTGCCCAGCAATGCCTTATCGAGAGAAGAGAACTCAACGGGCATTTGTGCCTTCGCTCCGCTCACATTCACCTCCAGGTTTTTGACCAGCAATGAATCGGCATTGGTGCCATAGATGCCCGACGTGGATTGATCGAGAATGATCTTCGTTTGGTTGTCTTCAAAATGATGGGCAACCGACATGGGCAGAATCAATCCTCCGTTGTAACCCAAGTCAAACATAATATTTCCAGCTTCTTTACCGCCAATTCCGATGGTTACTTTAGGCGTTCCGGAGAGCACAGGCCGGTCAAAGGGCAATACATAACTGTTTTGTTCCACTTCGAATGGGGTGTCAGAGAAGTGCAACAGCTGGTTATCATAATCTATTTTCCAATGCGCGAGCTTGATAAGGTTGGCGCCAATAATGCCGTGAGGTGCAACGCACGGACTTGCGGAAGTGGGGGCATAACTCAACTTTCCTGCACCAAGGTTGTAAATGGTTGTTTCACCCAGCAGCAGGGAATCGATCTGTACCACCTCAATTTTCCGATTGATTCCCTGTGCGGTGCTGTTGGTTTTATGGGTAACCACTTTTAAGTCTAAATCCGTGGACAATGTGCTCTCTACCTTACTGTTAAATGCGCCTGTATCGAAAATGAATTCGCGCGAGGTGGTATCTGAATTGAGTCGGGCTTTCACAATAATCAGTTCCTTTCGCCATTCAAAAGGAATGGTTTGTATATAATTTTCCCGCTCTATTTTTCCCTCGGTCAACAGTTTTACGTTTTGAAGATAGGAGCAGGAAGAAAAAATGAATATCAGTAAAATCAGCGATAATTTAAAACATTGCATATTCCAGGTTTTGAAAAAATTGTCCATCAAGGTGTGTGAATAAAAGTTTGACGGTGCAAAATTAGTCTTCCAAACATTGCCTGTGTACCTGTAGGGGCACTTTGGGAAGTTTGGATCCTTATTTGGGAAGAATGGGAAAGATGGGAAGAGTGGGAAGGGTGGGAAGGATGGGAAAGCTATGAATTTACCAGATTGGTCTTTTGTTGAAAAAGTTGAAGTAGCGTTTCAGACCTGCTTCTGGAAACCGGTACCTTTTCTTCAATATTCTCTAAAATAAGTTCGAAATTACGGGCGTTTCCTTCCACCTTTTGAACGTGGCGCAGGTTGATCAGAAAACGGTTGTGGCATCTGAAAAAATCATGACCCGAAAGCTGCTCTTCTATTGCTTTCAGACTGTTTCTTATCAGCTCTTTTTGTATTTCTTTGTGCTGCCGGTGATAAAATACTTCCACATAATTGCCTTCAGACTTTATGAAAAATAAATCCCGGGGATCAATCTGCAGGGCAATTTTCTTATTTTCTGCCACTAACACAATTTTCTCAGGTGATGGAGCAATCGAAATATTTGGGGTGTTGGCGTGCTTTGTTTTTACCAGTTGCTGGTTCAACATCTCCGCCTGTCGTCTTTTTAATTTCTGATGGTGATTCTGCTCATAGAGCACCAAAATAAGAACGGGGAAAAAACTAAGCGCAAGGGTTCTTACCACAACTAAACTGAATAATTCAAACCAGTTGATTTGATTATTGAAGTTCAAAAGAAGCAAAAAGATCATCAGAGAAATCACTGTTAAAACAAACAAAATCAATAATGCTTCATTCTTTACTTTCCAATTTTCTTCAATTGTTTTGCCAAACAATCTTTTTACAACAGAAACACAAAAGAATATAGTAACACCAACAATTACAGCAAATAAAGCACTCCAAATAATCAGTTGATTGATGGGGAAGGTGGCGAACTCAAAAGGTTTGAGCAGTACCAAAACCAAAAAAGTAAGTAACGACGGCAACAGAATACTGTACCGGTTAAATATAAATGGATGGGGGTTATTGAGTATTCTTTGGATTTTCATTTAAAAAAATTAATTGGGGAAAAACGGGTTTATGTTTACCCATAATATCCCTGGCAATACAAAAACCTTACCTGTCCGCCAAACCATGCCAAGCCCTATTCATCCACATTAAAACCCAAAATCTCACCAATACGGTTAAGCGGATGTTCTGTGAAGACTCCCCCTTTTTAGTACACCATAAAGGTAGATTTTTTCATTTAGTTTAATAGTATTATTTAAAGGTTATTCTTTTTCTAGGGTTCAATCCCTAAAATCAGCAACGGAACTGGTGGACTATTTCGACCTTGTCTCATCACGTTATAAACTTCTCCTTCATAATATGCTACTCCCGAAGACATTTCAGCCTGCATTTTCTTCGTTGGTAAAATCTCTATACCCAAATTAATAACACCCCCTGAATAGAATAGCATATGTTTAACAAACAAGTCATATGCTACAAAGGAATACTTGCCAAATTGAACTTCTACAGCAATTTTGTTCTTCACAAAATCGGTCTGGTTATAACTATATATGGGGCTTTCTTCTCCATTTTTGATTAAAAACTCCTTTTGTTCATTAGTTGGCATTAAGATACTTTGCTCCATTAATTCACGATTCAAAGTAATGTAGTAGAAGGGGCTGGATGCAATGGTAAGCACATCGTTTACAATATGGGTGTACCGCTCAGTGGTTTTTATGCTTTT
>CAZPVB010000001.1:19254-97923 GCA_964589855.1 uncultured Bacteroidales bacterium | reverse complement strand
AAGAAAATGAACACAGATTTGCCGAAAACAAGTTTTCGGAGTGGACTCATTTATTCATGCTATAATATCGTTGGAAAAAACCAGGATCTCAGACAAAGCAACCGGACAGATTGTAATAACTTTAAAAAGAAAGCAGCCTTTTAGGTGGTAAAAAAATATTAGGTAACTTCGCATTTGGCAATAAAAAAAATAGTTTGTGTTTGCTCTGAAAAGCAGATAAAGACTTAAAAAAGTGATCGTTATGTCTGTTGTATTAAAAAATGTAAGTAAATATTATGGATCGCAAAAGGCTTTGAATAATGTATCTTTTGAGATCAGCCAAGGTGAAATTGTGGCCTTGTTGGGCCCAAATGGTGCGGGTAAAAGCACCATGATGAAGATCATAACCTGTTATATTCCTCAAAGCGAGGGTGATGTGTGGGTGTATGGAAACAATGTTGCAATTGATTCTTTAAAAGTGCGGCAGATTACCGGATATCTTTCAGAGAACAACCCCTTGTATACCGATATGTATGTAAGGGAATACCTGGAATTTGTTGCTGGTTTGCACCATCTTCAAAACAAAGATGAAAGGGTAAAAGAGATGATCGAAATTACGGGTTTGCAAACCGAGCATCATAAAAAAATCGGTATGCTTTCAAAAGGTTATCGCCAGCGCGTGGGCATTGCGCAGGCATTGATCCATGATCCGAAGATACTGATATTGGATGAGCCCACATCGGGTCTGGATCCCAACCAATTGGTTGAAATACGCAATTTGATCCTTGAAATAGGGAAGCATAAAACAATTTTACTTTCTACGCACATTATGCAGGAAGTGGAAGCAGTATGCGACAGGGTAATTATACTGAACCATGGTAACATGATGGCAGATTCTCCTACCTCCGAGTTACAGCTGCTGGGGGCATCTTCAAAGATTATACATGTAGAGTTTGACCAACCCCACACGTGGGAAGAACTGTCAAAAATAGATGGAGTTTTAGAGGTAAAACACCAGGAGGGTAACAAAGTGAAAATATTTACCCATGCCAACAATGATGTGAGGGGAGATATATTTCATTTTGCCGTACAGAATCATTGGGTGATCCTTTCTATGGGGTATGAAGACCAGCGGATTGAGGATGTATTCAGGCAATTGACCAAAGAATCTTAATTTTTTAAATAATGATTTAATTGTTTACCTTTGCCCGGTTAAAAAAATCAGGTTTAATTTTATTTACAAATACGATGGGATATTTATTTACATCGGAGTCGGTATCAGAAGGACATCCTGATAAGGTGGCAGATCAAATATCTGATGCTTTACTGGATGAATTCTTACGACAAGACCCCGAATCAAAAGTTGCCTGTGAAACCATGGTGACTACCGGGCTGGTGGTTTGTGGAGGCGAAGTTAATACCAATGCATGGGTCGATATTCAGAGTACTGTAAGGGGTGTATTAAAAGAGATTGGTTACACCCATTCGGCCTACAAATTTGAAGCTGAATCCTGTGGCGTTATTTCCGCTATTCATGAACAGTCGCCCGATATAAACCAAGGTGTGGTAAGAACATCGGAAGAAGAACAGGGTGCAGGAGACCAGGGAATGATGTTTGGCTATGCTTCGCGCGAAACAGATGAATATATGCCACTTCCCCTTGCACTTTCTCATATTTTGCTGCAGGAGCTTGCCAACATACGTAAGGAAGGGAAACTAATGACTTACCTGCGTCCTGATTCTAAATCACAGGTAACGGTTAAATATGATGATCATAATAAACCTGTTGCCATTGACACCATAGTGGTTTCTACACAGCATGATGAGTTTATACCTTCAGCAAACCAGGATTTGGAGCAGAAAAGACTGGCGGAGAAGAAAATGCAGGATCAGATCCGCGACGATATTCAAAACATTGTAATTCCCCGTGCGATGAAACAATTGCCCGACCGCTTGCGCCCTCTTTTTCAGAATGGATTCCGCTTGCTGGTAAATCCTACCGGAAAGTTTGTAATTGGAGGTCCTCATGGTGACAGCGGTCTTACCGGTCGTAAAATTATTGTAGATACATATGGAGGGAAAGGTGCCCATGGTGGTGGTGCTTTTTCGGGCAAAGACTCAAGCAAGGTAGATCGCTCAGCTGCTTATGCTACCAGGCACATTGCCAAAAACATGGTGGCGGCGGGTGTGGCAGACGAAATACTCGTGCAGGTGGCTTATGCCATTGGCGTTTCCGAACCGGTTGGCGTTTATGTAAATACCTACGGTAGTTCAAAAGTGGCACTTACCGATGCACAGATATCAGAAAAAATAAAAGAGATATTCGACCTGCGCCCATTTGCCATTATTCGTCGTCTGGGATTGAAAAATCCTGTGTTCTATCCCACTTCTCGTTACGGTCATTTCGGACGTACGCCCTACAAAATGAAAGTGGAAGTAAAATACAAAGACCAGGAAACCTATACCGAAATGAAAGACGGTCATGAAGTAATCTACAAAGAAGCGGAAGTTTTTGCCTGGGAGAAACTTGACTACGTTGATAAGATCAAAGAAGTATTTCAACTATAACGAATAGTCAGGTATAGAGATTATTTTTCTGAATAAATTGCAAGACCTCCGGATGTAACATATATCCGGGGGTTTTTTTTTCGGATATTTTTTCCCTGATATACGATGAAGATATTTCAATACGAGGTGCTTCCAGCCATCTTAGGCTTTGCTGCGACATCTCAAACTGATTTTGATCGAAACCCCTGCGGGGATAGGCATAGATTTCCACCATTTCCATTATTTCTCTGTGTTTTTTCCATCTGTGGAAAGATTCAAGGTTGTCGCCTCCAATGATTAGCACAAATTCTTTCCCGGGGTACTTCTTTTTGGCATGAAGTAATGTTTTGTATGTATAATGGGGAGCCGGAAGGTCAAACTCCATTGCACTACTGATAAAAAATTCCTGTTGCGCAATAGACAAATCTACCATTTGCAACCGGGTATTTTTGTCCGACAATTTTTCATTTATTTTGTGAGGGTTTTGTGGTGAAACAACAAACCATATTTCCTGCAGGTCTGTTTCATTGAGCATATATTCGGCAATAATAAGATGTCCGATGTGTATTGGATCAAATGATCCGAAAAAAAGTCCGGTTTTTTTTCCCATGAAATTTTATTATCAGATTAAAATATCATCATTTTGACAGAAAGCGCGTGAAAGCTTCATGCAACTGAGCAGTTGCTTTATGCAGATCATCGTTTACGATCTTTACATCAAATTTTGGTGCAAACTCCATCTCATAGGCAGCCCTGTTAATGCGTTTCTCAATACTTTCAGGTGTTTCGCTGCCTCTTCCCAGCAACCTTTCTCTGAGCGCATTCAATGAAGGAGGCTGGATGAATACAGACAAAGAAGTCAACGGATATTGCTTTTTGATGTTCATACCACCCAATACATCCAGATCAAAAACCACATGTTTGTTTTTTTGCCAGATGCGGGTCAGTTCTGATCTGGGTGTTCCGTAGAAAGTTCCTTCGTAAACCTCTTCCCATTCAACAAACTGGTTTTCGGTAATTCTTTTTTTGAAATCCTCCTCCGATAAAAAATAGTAATCCTGGCCGTGTTTTTCTTTTGCCCGGGGGGGTCTGGTGGTGGCTGAAACAGAAAATTCCAGGTTTTCAAACCGTTGAAGAACTTCCTTTAAAAGTGTTGTTTTTCCTGCTCCCGAGGGAGCACAAATAATAATGATCTTTCCTTGCATAACCTTACAATATATTCATCAGTTGTTCCTTAATTTTTTCCAGTTCATCCTTCATTTGTACTACAACCTTTTGTATGCCTGCATGGTTTGCCTTGCTGCCAATTGTATTGATTTCCCTGCCTATTTCCTGCGCAATAAACCCCAGTTTTTTTCCGGTGTTGCATTCATCATTTACGGTTTCCCTGAAATAGTCAAGGTGTTTTTTTAATCTCACCATTTCTTCGGTAATATCGAGTTTTTCAAGGTAAAAAATAAGTTCCTGTTCAAACCTGTTTTCATCCACATGAACTTTTTCCTGTGCTTCATGAAAAGCTTTGGCGATTTTATCTTTCACCAGGTTTATTCTCTCCTTTTCATAAACAGGTATCTGGTCAATGAGTTCCCGTATGGTGATTTCCCTGCTCAGGATATCATTTTCCAAATGCTTTCCTTCGCTTTTGCGGAAATCATCAAGGTTTTCCAATGCTCTTTTTATAGATGTTTCTATGGTTTCCCATTCCTCATTTGAAAGTTCTTCATCGGGAGACACAAGCATATCGGGCAGTCGCAGGATCTGGGCAAAAATATCGGACGCAGGGAGAGGGGCATCCATTTCCTGTGAAATATCCGACAGTTCCTGATAGTAATATTTCAGAAGCGGTCGGTTGATCCTGTATCCGGTTTGCTCGCCACTGCTCTCAAGACAGATCATAATCTCTGCCTTACCACGGGCCAAATATCTACCAGCCATATTTCTGATTGCATTTTCTTTTTCTTTGTATGATGAAGGTATTTTTACGTTGATATCCAGGTTTTTACTGTTGAGTGTGCGAATCTCTGTTGTAATGATTTTTTCTTTAAAATGGCACTCAGATTTGCCGTATCCGGTCATGGAAAGAATCATGGTATTGATTATTAGTTTTAGTATTATAGGACTTTTTAAAAAGCGGGTAAAAAAAACGAGGTTCTTTTACCAGAAAAAGAACCTCGTGAAATTACAAAAAGTTATTGAAATGCTTGTCATTAAAGGGAAAAAGACAAACAATTAATTTTACATGTTCAGGAAGTTATTTTTCATCATTCTTTTCGTCTTTTTCAGTAAAACCCACTCTGTCCATGGCTCCCCATGTTTTTTCACCGATAAAATATTTAAAGTTTCCGCGGATGTTAAACGCAAGAATAAAAGGGTGATAAAAGATGGGCTCGAGCATAGCTGTCATCAGCATTTTAACTACCTCCCTGATTCGCTTGTATCTGTGGAATGACAATTCTTCAAAGAGTATTGCCCAGTGTGTAAGCGTAACGGCGAAAAAGTAGATGGTGGCCAACAGCATGAAAAAGAATGACCAGTTGGGGATTCCAAGAAAAGCAATAATTACAAAGTATATAATCCCGATAAATTCGAAAATAGGTGCCAGCCATTCAAAGAAAAACCAGTAGGGATGCCCCAGCATACCTAAACTTTTATACCTGGGATTGAAAAACAGTTTAAAGTGAATGAACAAACTCTCCATGGTGCCTCTTGTCCATCGATCGCGCTGACGGCCCAAAACCCTGAGATTGGGCGGAACCTCCGTCCAGCAAAGAGGGTCGGGGATATAAATTACCTGGTATTTTTGTTTTTGGTCAACCATATAGCGCCTCATCCTAACGATCAACTCCATATCTTCGCCCACCAGTTGTGTGTTGTATCCACCTACTTTCACAATAATATCCCGGTTAAACATTCCGAAAGCACCGGAAACAAGCAGCAGACCATTGAGTTGACTCCATGCCATACGTCCCATCAGAAAAGCACGCGTATATTCAAGTACCTGCACTCTGGGAAGGAATTTTTTGGGTAGGTTCACTTCTACGATCTTCCCGTCTTCGATATGGCATGAGTTGGCAATGCGAATAACACCCCCGGAAGCCACAATTTTTTTGTCGGTTTCCTCCAGGAATGGTTTCGCCATGATCAGCAATGCATCTTCCACCAAAACCGAATCAACGTCTACTACGGTAATGTATTCTTTTTCTGAAAAGTTGATAGCGGCATTGAGGGCGTCGGATTTACCACCGTTATCCTTGTCAATAAGTATGAGTTTGTTAAAAGCTTTGTTTTTAGATTTGTAAATTCCCTTAATCTGTTTTGTTTTTATTTTTTCCTCATAAATATAATCTACCTTTTCCAGATCGTAGTGTTGTATCACTTTTTCCAGGGAATCGTCGGTACTGCCATCATTTACTATAATTACCTCAAAATTATTGTAATGCAGGGATAATAAACTCCGGATGTTATCAATAATAGATTTTCCTTCGTTAAAGGCGGGGGCAATTACAGAAATAGAGGGTGCCAGAGGGGAAGAAAGGAGCACTTTATAGTCGATAAAAGAATTTTTGCGAATATAGCGGAGCATGGAAAAAGCCGAGAAGAAAGCCAATACCACATAGGATCCAAAAATAAAAATGGTGAAAAAGATGATTCCATTTTCAACAATAAACTGTAGTGATCTGAAAAATTCAATCATGATTCGGATTTTTGTTTTACATTAATAATCATGGTTTCCAATAACTCATCAGCATCTTGCTGCATTGCTTCCAGCATTTGTTCACCTTCTGGTTTTATGGAGAGAATTACTTCCAGTGCTTTTATTCTAAGTCTGAAGGCATTTTCATAATCGGTGGCTACATCTTTTAAGAATTCAAGGTCTTGGGAAGTAGCCAAATTTGAGAGTGCCACAATGATCTCATAGCGGATCTTTCGGGGCAGAATATCGTCGAGAGTTTTGATATCCCGGTCTTCCGGAGATTCTCTTTTCTCCTGCAATATAGAGTATAGTTTTTGGGTTTCCTTTTCGTAAAGTATTTTCATGTCTGGTATATAATCAGGGAGTTCGAGCTCGCCCAGCGTGGTAACCGCCTGCAGTCTTACCCGATCATTTTCATTCATAAGAAATTCTCTTACAGCAGAAGCAGAATTTACCTGTTTGAACAATCCGATCATTCTTAGCGCAAAAATCACTACAGAATCATTGTCACTTTCGAGCCAGGGTTCAAAAGATTCTATGTTGATCTGATGAAAATTAAGGGTATCAAAAATATTGACCTGTTCCCAGTATGAAAGTTCGCTGTTGAGGTTATTAAGAAATCCAAGGGGATCATCTTCCGAGAGTTTTACCATTGCTACCTGTGCTTCGGAACGAAGAATGGGGTTTTTGTGATCAACAAATTTTGATATATAGTCATTGGCATCTTTTACGTCCATTTGGGCAAGTTCTTTCAGCCCTTTTGACATGTTATACCATTTTTTGCTGTGTACCCTTTTCAGTGAATCTTTGTGCAAACCCAGATTGAAATAGAGGTCTCTGAGTTTTACCGCACTTGTTCCGTGTAGGTTTGAATGGAGTTCGCGCAGTTCATCGGTCAGGATTTCGCGATTGAGAGACTTATGGAGGTTGGGTGCTCTGAACTCCATGGTTTCATCATCAAAAAGATAGGCGGCGAGTTTTTCCTGGTATTCTTCTTTAATTTTTATGATCTTTTCCCGCTTTCTGCTTTTAAAATGCCTGTTGATAATAATGGCAACAAAAAGAACAAGAAGACTGATGATAAGATATGCAAGCAAAATCATCAATATTCTTATTTTAGGTTCCCCCTTTTCATAGGCATATAAAATTCTGTCAAACAGATTTTCCGGGGGAGAGGCTTGCTCTGCCTGTTGTTGGGTTTCACTTTGTAAATGAATGTTCTCACCATGTAATAAAAGCAGGTTCTGAATCTGATCGGTCAACAGTTTCGTTGTTCTGCTGTTGTTGAATAAATTTGCACTATGTCCTGTTTGACAGGATTTTATATTTAGTTTGATCAGGTTCTTACTTATGTCTGGAAAAAAAGATTCAGAGGCATTCAGGTTACTCCAACTGCTGAGAAAGAAAACAACCAAACCTGCTGCAATAGTAAACAAGATCTTCTTTTGGTATATCATGGGTAAAAAAGTTATGATTAAAAAACACGCACAAAAAAGTATTCCTAAAAACGGTAAATAATTGCAGCTTCTGCAATCAGCGGATTACCCCAGACCACCTCTTCGTTGTAAAGTTTGTATCCGGCACCTACGCGAAAAAGAAATCTATTGGAAAGTTTATGTTGATAGGTAAGCATTGCTTCTAATGTAGTGCCACCCACATCATATATTTCGCCACCTGAAAGTTGATCAAAATCGGCAGAAAAACCTCTTCCTACTCTCAGATTCAGATAATGATCTGGGGAGGAGAAGAATCTGCGGGCAATAAAAAATATGGATTGTGCATTAGGATCGTTTCCATCGGAGGAAAAAGCAAAATAAGGTCTTGCTGATAACAGATACTTCCCGAGATACTTGCTGAGCGAACCCGTAAGTACCAGAAGATCTTTGTTATTAAAGTTTAGAAGTCTGAACCCGGCAGATATCTCCCAGGCTGCAGGAAGGCTTTGAAAAAGTTCGAATCCGAATTTGGTAACCGGAAAAAGTTCACTGTCAGGAGAATATCCTGCATTAAGGAAAAGATATGTTCCTGCCCTGATGGTAGGATAGGCGTCAATTTCTATCTGGTAGCTGTTTATATCCCACCGGTTTGCCCAGTTTGTGCGTAAGGTTGCCGGTCCTAAGAGACTTGTTTTTCTTCCCATTTCAAGATAGGTAAGATGCCAGGGCTGGGTATTGGTTTCCAGAAAATATTGTCCTCTGTATCCTGCTCCTATATGGTTGGTAAGTCTTGCATTTTCAATAGAGTTTAGCAGTTCAGTTGCTTCTACATAAGAGGGGTCGAGTTCGAGAATTTGATTGAGAATAACAACAGCAGCGGTTTCATCGCCGCTTTCGGCCAATGCCAGCGCTTTCCGGTAGAGCAGATTGGTATTGTTTGGCAGGTCTTTCAGTGCGAGGTCAATGAGTGAGATTGCATCGTCGTAGTTTTCCGACCACATTTCCACATCGATAAGTGCATAGAGACCATCACGGTACCTTGGGTCTTTGTTTCGTACTTCAAGAAGCAGTTCTCTTGCCCTTTTGTAGTTACCCTCCCAGGCATAAGTCCGGGCCTTTAAAATTTTCACATCATGGTAATCAGGATAGTATTCAAGTATCTGATCACAGAGATTTCGTGCTTGCTGGTACCGATCGTCAAATGCATATTCTCTGGCTTGCATAAACAATTGATCCGGGTCTTCCGGAGGCTCTGCCGTGGCAAATGCTGCGCCCTGCCCAATCAATAGTACGAGCAAAGTACCAGTCAGGAACTTTTTTGGTAATTTCAGTATAAACCAGTAGTATTCTTCCATATGCTTTACCTTGTGGTTTAAATATCCGGGTAGGTTGATCCTGTTATAAAATTACGTAAGGGTAATTATCATATAATGATCGAAAAAAAATGCTTTTCAAAACCTTTATGGTAAAAGAATTATACCGGATAATGATTTTATGAATCTTGTTTATTTAGTGTTAGCAATCGTTGGTGTTAGCTTTTCAGCAGAAATCTTTTAACCCTGATAGATAGTTCATTGGGGCTGAAAGGTTTGGTTAAATAGTCATCGGCACCGAGTTTAAAAGCTTCAATAATTGTTTCTTCGTTTCCCACTTTGGAAAGAACTATAATGGGGGTGGTTTTTTTCAGTTCATTGCGTGTCATGTTTATGATCTCCAGACCACCTGTAAAGGGCATAAGCAGATCGGTGATGATGAGATCAAACTCTTCCCCTTTAATTTTTTCAGATGCAGATCTGCCATCATTTGCTACAATCACCTCGTATCCTTCTCGCTGAAGTTTGTGCTCTATGGCTTTGATCATCATAAAATCATCTTCGCATACTAAAATTTTCATCTTTTTATGGTTTTATTTGCTAAAATTTGTTCTAAGAAGTAAATAACATGTTGTTGCTTTAAAAATCCTTTTGTGAAATAAATGTCGTTAGGATGATAAAAATAACAAACTACATAATGTTTATTGTCTATGTATAAAAAAGATCATATTGTCAGGATCGCTTTCTGTCCGCTCTTTTCAGAAGGATTTTACAAGCACTCAAAAATAGAAAAAAATATGTCAAACAATAATAAAAAGTAAATTATTTAAGTGTATGTGTTAAAAAAAACATTTGTAATTATCATTAAAAACCACCCTTTGTTTATATATTGTTGCTATGCAATGCATTACAAATGAACGACTAAGGGTTTTTCGTTATGTCTTACGTGAAAAGTGCGAATAAGTTGTTAACAGTGCAATAATCATAGAAAAACTCACTGATTTTTATCAAGCAGTTTTTCCAATTCCTCCTGAATTTCTTCCAAAGCTTTCATGGCAACAGTTTCAGTCTTTTCAATCATTTGGGGTATCTCATCTGTATTTTTTACATGCGCAGCATTTTGTTCAATATTTTCAACATCATTAAAAATTGATTTAATTCCCATAAAGGTGAGTTGTGGTTTAAATTTGTGGGCAACATTTCTTAGTGCTTTCCAGTTTTTTTCCTTGTAATAATCTTTCATCTCCTGCAATACTGAGGGTGTATTGTCAATAAAATAAGAAAGCATGCTAATGGTAAAATCGTCATCTCCTTCACTTAATTGTTCCAGGTAATCCAGATCAATAAGTGATTCTTTTTTGTTGTTGCTGTTATTTTCCATGTGATGTTTTGTTGCTGAAGCGTTTTCTTCGTTTTGAAACACCCATTTTTCCATTTTGCTTTTCAACTCCTTTACGTCATAAGGTTTTGGCACGTAGTCGTTTGCGCCTACTTCAAGGCATTTCCTGGGTGCTTCACCCATTACGCTTGCCGTAATAGAAATAATGGGTATGTTTTTAATGTGATCGGGTAGTTCGTTTCGAATAATTGAAATGGCTTTATATCCGTCCATAACGGGCATTTGCATATCCATCAGAACAATTTCGTATTGATTTATTTTTAATTTTTCAATGGCAATTTTACCGTTTTCTGCAAAATCGGCAATAAAGCCAAATTTTTGCATATGTTTTTTTATTACCAGCTGGTTGATGTCTACATCTTCCGCAATCAGCACTCTCATGCCCTGGATCTTTTCGGTATCCGATTGCGTGTTGATCTCTTTATCGTTTTTTGAATCAGAAGTATCGCCCATGGGCAAAGTAAAGGATACCTTTGTTCCTATATTTTCAGAGCTGCTGATCTCAAATTTACCATTTTGCAGTTCGATAAGTTTTTTTACAATGGTAAGCCCCAGTCCACTTCCACCATATGTTCTGGTATCGGTCATGTTTGCCTGTTGAAACTTTTCCTGTATCAGGTTCAGGTTGTCTGAAGATATTCCTATACCTGTATCTTCTATTGAAAAATTGAAAAATGTATAACGTTCGTTGCTACCCTTGAAATGGCAAGTGAGTTTTATATTTCCATGGGGCGTATATTTAAAAGCATTTTCCAGCAGATGTATTAGTATTTGTTTCAGGCGATAGGGGTCGCCCAGCACAAAGTCTGGTAGTTTTGGGTCATAATCAAGATAAAATTCAATCTTTTTCTGTTTAGATTTTTCCTGAAACATTTTGTAGAGTGATTCTACAATGGTTTTGGGGTTAAAAAGTTTATGATCAAATTTTATTTGTCCTGTTTCAATTTTATTCATGTCGAGCATATCCTCAAGCATGCGCATGAGCACATTGGTTGCATTGAGTATGTTCTCCATGTAGTCATTCTGGTCGTCGTTGAGTTGTGTTTCGGCAAGTAAATTACTTAAACTGTAAATGCTGTGCAGTGGTGTGCGCAATTCGTGGCTCATATTGGCCAAAAATTGATTTTTGATCTGCATGGCTTTTTTGTAGGTTGTAATGTCGTGCCCTACACATATGTATTGATATACTTCACCTCGTTCGTTTTTGAAAGGAAAAACACTGGCTTGCTGCCAGAAAGCTTCATCGTCAGTTTTTTTTTGAAGAAGTTCACCTTGCCAGGTGGATCCGGAATTGAGTTTTTTCCAGAATTTCTTGTATAAATCCTCCGTATTACTTCTTGCATCTAACCATTCAAAATCTTTACCGGCCAGTTTTTTAAGATTGAATCCTGAAATCCCGGTAAATTTTTGATTTACATATTTGATTTTTTTATGTTGGTCTATAATGATAACAATAGACGAATGATCAAGTACCTTCTGATAAGAAGATATATCATCATTCGAATTAACGGGTATAAGATAATGCAGATTGTCTATCATTAAATACCGTGTTTGCTTTGTTATTGTTTTGTTTTTTTTGTTGAAAAAGCAAATGTAAGCAAAAGATCGGGAAATTATTTACAGATCAAAAATTTTACAAATAATATTTATTTATTCTTTTCCGTATGCTGGAATAATTCCACCCATCTCAATGAAATATTGCATCACTGCAGGATGCATATCTCAAAGAAAAATGCCAGGCAGTTCCAGAAAAAAACGTCACTGCTATGATTACAATGTTCATTCTGAACGATTTCGTAAAGAAGGAAAATTGATTTCCACCGTCTCTTCATGAAAGCGAAAAGGATAAAAGACCTCTCTTTTTTGATAGAACATTTTTGTTTTCCTGGAAAAAACCTGGCTTAAATTATTATAATTTGCCTGATTTAGATTGTTTATAACCTTTAAAGATTACGTTGGATTCAGCGAAAAGGTTGCATTGTTTTCTTATCAGGTTCACATCAAAATAATAGTTTTCCTGCCCTTGTTGAATAGATGGATAAAAAGCTAAGTAATGTGTAAAAATCTTTATATTTATACCTTGATAAAGATTTTTGAAAATATAAATTACAAACATTATGTCCCATAACAGATCTTTGCTTCTATTTCGTTCTTTATATGTTTTTTTGGTATTGATTTTTATTGCCGGTTTTGCTTCATCTCAGCGTTTTCGGGGCGGTCTGACTGGTGGTTTGGTAGCATCAGAAATCTCGGGTGACAACCTGGGGGGACCCAATAAATTGGGATGGTATGCTTCTGTTTATACATCAACTTCTTTGTCAGAGTTGTCAGAGCTCAAGTTGGCAATTATGTATATTGAAAAGGGAAGCAGGTCAGTGCCCGATGAAAACAATAATTTTTTTGAATACCGTTTGTCCTTGCAGTATGTTGAAGTTCCTGTGACCTATAGAATTGATATTACATCCTTTACCCGAAACCGGTATTTGAGCAAATTGGTGCTGGAGGGCGGATTATCTGCTTCTGCCATTGTAGGTTGGAGAGAGCAGGAGGGAGGAGCTGAAGTTCCTGAAATGGAAAACAGAGAATTTTACCCTTTTGAAGGTAATATTTTACTGGGATTGACGTATCCGGTAGGCAATATCTTCGATTTTCATTTTGGGTTTTCTCATGGATTTACTCCGGCGCGTCCGCACGCAAGTGGAGCCAGCAGGTGGTATAACAGAGGACAGTATAATATGCTCTGGACGTTAGGAATAACCTATGAAATTTGGTAACTGACAATCTGTTTGAGTGAATCCAAGTTAAATTAAATTAAAAATTGAACATGTTTGCCCTGACATCGTAAATTACACAGTTTACCTTTCCTGTACTTTTATCCGACCTGTGTTGTTGTAACTTCTGTGCATATACGTTTTTTAAAGACGTATGATTTCCGGAGCAGGAAAAAATGGATACAGGTATAAATACCTGCCAGTTAAATCAGTGTATATACGAGATATTTGAAAAATGGATTTTATACATTTGTACATGATTTGAGTGAAAAGTAGCGAATGAAAGATGTTATCTGTGAAAATAATATCTGCGAATCCAAAACAATTTTGATTTTTAAAACAAGAATTTTTTAATGTCTATGTCTATAGTTCTACAATTTATATACAAAATCGCCCGTCCTTTCAGAAATGTAGCATTTATTACTTTGTTTCTGATGATTGGGAATTTTCATCAGGCAAATCAAAAAAGTAAAGATTATGCTACATTCGATCATGACTACTTTTTTTCCCTTGAGTCCAAAGTAAATTTTAATCCGGAATATGTAAGTTATATTGAGGATAATCTCACCCGCATTCTTTCTTCACGTCG
Organism: uncultured Bacteroidales bacterium; assembly: GCA_964589855.1. GTDB lineage: Bacteria > Bacteroidota > Bacteroidia > Bacteroidales > UBA7960 > SKVR01. The sequence continues at coordinate 84,195 of CAZPVB010000001.1, read as the reverse complement.
TTTCAATGGTACTGTTTTGTTGGCGCACAAAGGAGAAGTTGTATACAACAAAAGCATGGGTTATTCGAATTTTGCGGAAAAAATAGAATTTGCCGAAGAAAATAATATTTTTCAGTTGGCTTCCTTGAGCAAACAATTTACAGCGATTGCTACATTGATTTTGTATGAAAAGGGAAAAATTGATCTCGATTCATGCGTAAATAAATATATCGATGGTTTTCCTTATGAAGAAATCACCGTAAGACATCTGCTGCATCACACCTCCGGACTTCAGAATTATATGTATCTGATAGATAACTTCTGGAAAAATGATTATCTTCCTGATTTTGATGATATGCTTGACATGTTCATCAACCGATCTGTCCCTTTGAATTTTATACCCGGTCGCCGTTTTAGTTATTCCAATTCAGGATATGCATTTTTGGCGATGTTGGTCGAAAAAGTTTCCGGACAGCGTTTTGCACAGTTTGTAAAATCATCGATTTTCGATCCGCTGGACATGCAGCATTCCTTTGTATTTGAGCATCAAACACCCCTTTATGAAAAGGTTAAAACCGGTGAAGTTGTAGCAGGTCATGATAGAATGTCGCGCTATATGAGGGTTATCCCTGTTGATTATATAGATGGTATTACTGGTGATAAGGGTGTTTTCTCCAGTGCCGAAGATTTGTTGAAATGGTATAACGCATTAGAGAATAATGTTTTAATTTCGGATGAAACTACTCAAATGGTGTTTGATTACGGAAAACTTGATAACGGCAGAAAAATTAATTATGGTATGGGTTACAGAATCCGCAATAGTGCCAATCTCCCTATGGCATATCACCATGGATGGTGGAGAGGGTTTAGAAATGCATACGTGAAATTGCCTGATAACAGTCTGCTGGTTATTTTAAACAATACCAATTCCTCTATCAATAGTCTTGATAAGAATATATCCTTCCTGGTTGGTAATTCACCTTTCCCGCTTCTGGAAGAAAAGAAGAGTAATGAGAATATGCTTGCTACAAATGAGCGCACGAAAAAGAGCGATCATCAGTCATCTGTAAATTAAAAAGGTTTTTTAATTTATGATCAGCAGGTTAGTGCTGCATGCTTATTTTATCTTATTATAAGCACCAGCATCTTTTTTGTGATCCTGGCACTTTATTCCTCAGCTTTATTTAATCTCTTTTAGTTTCCTCTTTCTGAATTTTTTTTAATTTCCTGATAATAATCATTGAGAAATGTTTTCATCAAGGGCAGATAATAGGCAAAATAAACGCCTCTGTTGTCAGTGAAATCATTCAGGTCTGCAAGAAATAACTCGTGAAATCTCGCCCCTTTGATTTGTACAAAGCGTTTACTGAGTTCTGTGTGTCCGAAATCCCCGGCAAGATACATATTTTTAGGTGCCTCCTTATCTGCTATTGCGGCGGGAAAACGTGAGGGGAGATCATGTTCAGCAAGAATTTCTTGTCCTAAGGGAGTTACATCCAGTTCAAACCACGAAATAATTTCCTTTTGTGAATGGAGAGGTTCTATCAGGTCAAACCATCCGGGGTAGGGTATGCGGTTGCTCATGCCGTAAGTTTTTCTGTGGTCTTTTTCTGTAATGATCAATGTAACAGGAGTATTTAAATGATGAGGATATTCCAAAACCACCATTTCTCCATTTTCACCTAAAAGTATGATGCCATTATTTTTATAATTCCATTGTTGGTTGTTTTGATTCTCATATGCTTTTACAACCCAGGAAGGTAATGGAGGGTTTTTGGATATATCGAAATTCTGATAAAATTTACCCGACCAGTTTTTCCATTCAATGTCAAATATTGATTCTGCTTTGCTCCTTTGTCCGGGTTTAGTTGGAGGTGAGAAAAATACATATTCGGCAATCACTGGTTTGCCCTGGTTCATCATTTGCTCTATAAAAACGAGGTCATGGTCAGAAATTCCGCCATACAGCATTCCAATCTCATTTTGTGTGTTCTTATTGTCAGTGTAAAAATCTGCCCCATACACCCCGTAACTATTTGTAAAATATGCCAGATCATATTGATTTGCCAGATTTTCAATATCGCTTCTGGTTTTGCTGGTCAGGTCGCGGATTTCGTAACGGGAGTCGGACAGGGCAAAAAAACCAAAATAATCCTGCCGGGGATCATAGGAAGTGAAATCTTTTTTTACAAATTTATAGTGGTTTAGCAGCCAGTTGATAGATCTTTGCTCTGCCATATTTTTTGTTGCTGCACTTTTATCCATAATAAAAACCGACAAGGGTCGGCTGGGTGAAAACTTCCACCACAAATGCAAAAAAATGGGTGTTCCCAGTACAATGATAAGAATTATTGCCAGGTACTTATGCCTTTTTTTCATGTGTTTTGTTTTTATCTGTTTTTATATCTACCATAATTGCAGCGTTATGTGCCTTTTTCTGACTGCATAATCGTTTTGGTTTCCTAATGATCATGATCGTTTGCATCAATAATGTTGTTAGCATCTGGTTTATCTTTTTATAAAATGATGAAACCCATTCTCATTTTTATTATTTTCAACAAGATTATTATTTCGCCAAACCAAATAAGGAAACCCAAAAACATGCTCTATGTCTGGAAAAATAAACACTGTAATTTTTCAAAAATATCATATTACTCGTTTCAATATTGTTTTTGAAACAAAAATACAATGAACCGAGCCATGACAATCGTATTTACACTCACTCGGATGATTATAATATCAGTAAACGGCAAAAGTACAAAACCAATTTTGTTGGCGAGCACCATTTGACCTGTTTTAATCAAATTATAAACAGATCAACTACACACTCTTTCAGATTTAATTTAAGGTTAAGTAAATATTAACAAACAATTAATAATGTTGATTATGAGTATGGAACGGCATTGTCTGATTGTTGGCAAGTAAAATATTGCCTATCTTTACGCCTTGAAAATACATAAAAATTTTGTAATAGAAATGAAAAACGAAGATTATAAAATTTTACTCGTAGATGATGAGCCTGATATTCTCGAGTTCATTAGTTATAACCTACGAAAAGAAAATTACCAGGTATACACAAATGAGAATGGATTGGATGCTATTGAAACTGCCAGAAAAATCAATCCCCATCTCATTATTCTTGATGTAATGATGCCAGAGATGGATGGCATGGAAACCTGCACAGAATTGAAGAAAATACCCAGTCTGGAGAATACTATTATCATGTTTTTAACTGCGCGTAGTGAAGATTATTCGCAACTTGCCGGTTTTGAAGCGGGTGCCGATGATTATGTTTCCAAACCTATCAAACCCAGTTTGCTGATCAGTAGAATTAAAGCACTTTTGAGAAGATATTCAACTAAAGAAGAGAAAAAGGAGGAGAAGCAAACCATAGAGGTAGGGAATTTAATCATAGATAAAGAAAGATACATTGTAATCATGGGCGATTCAGAAGTTATTTTGCCTAAAAAAGAATTTGAACTCCTTTCTTTGCTTACTACCAAGCCAAATAAAGTTTTTTCAAGGGAAGAGATTTTTTCTAAGGTTTGGGGAAACAATGTAATTGTAGGAGACAGAACCATTGATGTGCATGTGAGAAAACTAAGGGAAAAGATTGGTATCGAGTCGATCAAAACGGTAAAAGGGGTAGGATATAAATTCGAGATATGATATCATCCTGCCAACTGACCTTTCTGGTGATTTTTGATAGTTTTGATATTTCCTTCCTTTTCAATCTTGTTTGTTAATGAATACAACCAGTTCCCAAAGACTTTCCGTAATTGCATCTTCCGTAACCACCAGCATATATGCAGTAATTCATTTATTGAGTTACCTGATCTGGCGAACACCACTCAATATATTCCTTTTGATTGTCACCGTCCTTGTCCTTTTCTTCATATCTTTTTTTACCTATAAATACATTCTGGATAAGTTTATTTACGAAAAGATACGGCTTATCTATAAGACAATTCATGAGTTAAAATCGTCAAAAAAACCAGGTAAAATATCATTGTTTAACCGCAATGATATTATAGAACAAGCCAACCTGGAAGTTCAGGAATGGGCCGAAAACAAGGCAAGAGAGGTTGCCGATCTGAAAAAACTGGAAGCATACCGACGAGAGTTTCTGGGGAATGTGTCGCATGAATTAAAAACCCCCATATTTAACATACAGGGATACGTGCTCACTTTATTAGACGGTGGTATCAATGACCCGCAGATAAACCGTAAATACCTGGAGCGCACTGAACAGAGCATAGAACGTATGATCAATATTATTAATGATCTGGAAGTTATTTCGCGTTTTGAGGCGGGAGAACTAAAACTCGAATATGAAAATTTCGACCTGGTTGCTCTTGCCAGCAATGTTATTGACTTTTCTGAAATTAAAGCGGAGAAAAAAAATATCAGAATCTATTTTGCCAAAGGACATGAAAGTCCGCTGATGGTTTATGCCGATAAGAAACGAATAGAGCAGGTACTCACCAATCTTATTCTCAACTCCATTAAGTATGGAACAGAAAACGGACGCACCAAGATCAGTTTCTTTGATATGGATGAAAACATTCTTGTTGAGGTTACCGATAGTGGGTTGGGTATCCCCAGAGAGGAACTACCCAGAATTTTTGAGCGATTTTATCGTGGCGATCGCAGCAGGACACGCAAAACCGGTGAAGGAGGATCGGGATTGGGATTGGCCATCGTAAAGCATATAATAGAGGCACACCAACAAACCATTAACGTGAGGAGTATGCCGGGAGTGGGGTCTACATTTGCCTTCACTCTAAGGAAGGGGAAACCCAACGCTGCTCAGAATCGCCCGCTGGTGTTGTTTTGATGGTTACATTTTCAAATCCCAGCAAAGAGAAATAGTTTTCTAAAACCAATATGGCTTTCTTTTCGCTCTCTTCAAGGATACCTCTTTCAACGGCCCTTTTTGTCATTTTTTTTGCTGCCTTTTTCTTTAGTGCAACTGCTTCATCCAGCGACCAATTGCCCTCTTCAATAAATATCTCATAATCAGATGGATTGATGATCACTTCCAGAATCTCTGCGGGGGGTAAAACAAAAATAATTTCGTCATTTTCAAGGGTCATATGATGGTCTTCTATCTTGGAAAAGTCAAAACCAGCCATTATTTCTCCCCTGGCAATTACAACAAAATGCAGTTTGTTGATAACATCTTCTGGTCTGGTAATACGAGAAGGATCAGGTATTTGTATCCAGTCTTTAAGTCTGTAGGCAGTCCCTTTGGAGGCCATTTTTACGGTATCGAGTACCAGTTCATCATAATAAACAGAGGCAAACAGTTGCGAAATTTTTTTTATTTCTTTGATCACAATAGCAGTGTCATCAATTTTTAATTCTTTTCCGAAACTAAAATCCCACAACTTTTTTTGATACAAAAAATATCTGCCTGCCAAAATGATCCCTGCAATTAAGATCAGGTAGAGGAGTTTTTTCAATATTTTTATTGTGAACATGAAATAACTGTTTTTGAAGATTAAATGGTCTCAGTTTTTTGATATTTATTTTTGGATGACAACGATGGGGTTTTCAAATCCCATGAGTCGGAGCCATGATTCAAAAAACAAAATGGCATGTGTTTCCGCTGTCCTTATCACCTCCATTTGCCCAATTTGGTTTTCAATCTCCTTCTCTGCCTGCGCAAGTAATGCATACCTTTCCTCGTTGGAAAAAGAATCTCTGAAAAAACCCGTGTAGGCATATTCTTCTGTGATGCTTTCCGGGTCTACATTCAGACTGATCATTTTGGCCCCGGGTAGTTGAAGCATCACACTGTTTCCCTCTATCTTGAGGTTTTCCTCTGTGAGGGATTCCATGCTTACACCTGCTTTTATGGTTGCAGTTACTGACATGAGGATTTTCCTGTCGCCATAGGTATACCATGTCTTGTCATTGCTGACTTTCACAATTTTTGATACAACAAATTCCACGGTTGCCATATCTGCCATGGTTTGAAGCTGCACAACCGATATTTTAGGATCCTCTTCCTCCACATTGCATGCATTGGGCAATATAAAAAGTAGGGTTATAAAAAGTAATTTTCTCATAATAAAAACCGGTCATGATTTGGTTTCGCGTTTTTGTTTTTTAGGTTTTTTTTTGTCCATTTTTAGCACTACCACATCATAGCGATTGATCCGGATCATCTTTTTTGTTTTTTCACCACTTAACAACTCTAAGAATCCTTCCTGCACTTCTATTGTTTGTGGTTTCTTTGTATGGTTGATAAGAAAGAGCAATTGTTTCTGATCATCTTCCCGTGAAACGCACTCAACTCCTTTGGGCGTTCTGAATAATGGGGTGATTTGAGCAATATTTAATATGGTATTGATCAGGATGTCATAGAATTCATCTTCTTTAATGATTGTACCCAGGTACCATCCTTCACCTGCTCCATGTTTATTGCGGGTAAGTGCTGCATGCCCTTTCATGCCCAATCCTTTGAATTTACCCACAGGTTGAGCACCGGTAGGTTTCACCCATTCATAGTACTGATGTGCCCTGAATTTATTATCAAATGCTTTCACTGTAAATTTCATATCATCATACATACAACTGATGTCTTCAATTTCTACCCCCAGTGATTGAGTGAGCAAGCCAGGTAATTTTCTTTGATGAATGGCGTTATATTCGTCTTTTTCGCCTGTGCGGGCATCTGCAAAGAGCACACCTCCCCTGAAAACAAAATCGTTGAGTCTTTTAGCGTCCTTATCTCTCAGTATAACCAGGTCAGGCGCAAGTATTATTTTATAACCGGAATAATCATCTTCAGGGCGGATCACATCCACATTTATTCCTGCATCAAACAAGGGTTTGTAATATCGTAGATGCCTGTCAAAATAATGATTTTGTTTATAAACCGGAGTAAACATATTGGCCCAGTCGCTTTCGTAATCAAAGATGATGGCAACTTGTGCCCGGGGTGTTGTTCCTATAAGTTCCTTTTCAATTTTGCGTATATCAGATGAAGCCCTTGCGATATCCCTGAACCTTCGGGTTGGATTTCCATCCTGTCCCAGTAATCCGCTAAGGTACTGTTCACGTCCTGTATGTGTTGCCCGCCAGCGAAACCACAACATACCATCGGCGCCGTGGGCAATTTGCTGAAATGCAATTTTCCTGAGTTCGTCATCGTAGGCATTGCGGTATTGTTCCCAGGTCATACCTTCCCACATTACACTGATCATACCTGTTGCCTGCTCCATGATCCAGTAATTTGTCTTTTTGATACCCCGCATCAGGTCACCGCAAAAAGATGCCTTAAACAAAAGAGAGTCGCTTCTTTCTATGGGGTAATTGTCCCAACTCACGAAATCTAACTCGCGCGCCACTTTTGGATAATCAAGTACCGTATGGTGACCGATAAAATTGTGGGTAATAAATTTACCTGGATTGGACTCGCGGATCACCTCGATCTGATCACGTTGATGCCTGCATATCTGTTCTGTGTGAAAACGTTTCCATTCTATGCTCAGAGAAGGATTAAACCGCCAGTAAAGTGGTATTGGGATCTCCTCCCATGCTGTGAATGTATGCCCCCAAAAAGCATTTCCCCATTTTTCGTTTAATATATCCAGGTTTTTATATTTTTCTTTAAGGTATTGCTGAAAAGCAAGTTTTTGAGTTTCACTCCTGGATTCAGGCGGACCGTATTCGTTTCCAATCTGCCATCCAATAACATTTTCATTTTCTTTATAATGTTCCGCCATCACCTTTGCAATGTTCTTCGAAAGTCTGTTGAAGTTTTCACTGGAGTAACAGTTGTTTTTCCTGCCGCCCCAAAGTACCCGGGTACTATCTTCCTTTTCTGCCAATGCATCCGGATATTTGCGGGCAAGCCATGCCGGCATGCTATCGGTAGGTGTTCCCAGAATTACTTTGATTTCATGTTTGGTACAAAGCCCTATGATTTTATCTAGCCAATCGAAGCAGTAATTTCCCTCCTCCGGTTCCAGTTTCACCCAGCTGTATTCAGCAAGACGCACGATGTTAAAACCGGCCTTTTTCATCAACTCCAGATCTGTTTCCCACCGTTCCTCAGGCCAGTACTCCGGGTAGTAGGCACAACCGATAAACATGTTTTGATCTGATGAAAAAGTGTTCTTTTTAGAAGTGTCCATAAAAATAGCTACTATTTTACCTGAGCATAGCAAAATAACCTATCTGTATTTCTCAGGTTTAATCAAACATATGAATTATTCTCGAATAAAAATGGTGATACTAGCTGTAAAGATAACCGATAAATCGCGGACATGGTAGGAAAAAAGATATCATTATCAAAAAAAATAGTTGAATCATGTGCGATTAAAACATGCCATTTTTTTCATAAAATAACTTCTGGCATATCCAATTTTCATTTCATTATGTATGTTTATCGCAGCTTTTTATCAGATGTTTGAATATATATAACCAATTTGATCGCCTGAGAAAATCTAAAGACGATTCCAACTAATTAATCATTAAAAATTTATCTGCTATGAAAAGAAAATTTTTTTATTTAGCTGTTTTTGCGGTGCTCAGTCTTACTCATGATAAGATTCAAACTCAGGCCACAGTGGATGAGACAACCTGTATTAACAAAACCTTGTATGTTGATCCAAACCATCCAAACACGAGTGATGGTAATACGGGTACAGATTCAAATTATCCTTTAAGTACTATCAATGCAGCAGTATCCCCAATGACGAGTGGCACTAAAATCATTATCGCCCCGGCATGTGCCGAGAAAGTTGACATTCATGCCGGACAAGGAAAATTGGATATGATAAAAGACCCCAATAAGGAAGGATTTGTAAGCATACGAGGATCGGATGTTTTTGAAAACTGGCAAAGCGAAGGCAATGGAAAATACTCGCATCACTGGCCCTTTAACCGGGGTGCTGATTTGCCGCCAGTGAATATTGATGATAATGTGTTTCCTGATGATGATGATGATACCGAACTGGAAAAACGGAGGGAAATTGTATTTATTGATGGTGATCGGTATGAACTTGTGCTTAATGAAAGTAAATTGACGCCAGGTAAGTTTGTTGTTGATGAAGCAAATGATAAAATGGATTGTATCCCCTGAATATATTTTTTAATTTTGAATACCAATGAGGCTGGTTGTTGACAAAAGAGAAAGTTTAATTATATTTGCCTTTTTGAGGAAAAACCAATTAATGCACCGAATAAGCGTAGTAGACTGTGATTCTCGTTTTTGAGTCGGTCATACATATTTGGAATTTGTTAATTGTTATTTAAAACCAACAAAAATTACACATGGGAATCTTTGAATCCAGAAACTTCAAAAGTCTCCGATAAATAGGAACAGGTATTGTATTTGACGCTTTTTAACCTCAAAGATTTAAAACCCTTAGTTTTCTTGCAGACATTATTTCTCTCTCATACGAAATCTTAAACCAAATTAATCAACAATGACCATTATTAATTACATTATTTTGGCATTTGCAGGCATGATAATGCTTTCCTGTAACCCACGAAACAAGGAAAAAAAGGAATTGAATAATGAATCAGGATACGAGATGTGGTTAAGGTACACCCCGATTGAAGACAAGGATTTGCTGGCTTCATACAACCAATACTCAACGGTTTATTCAGTTGGTGAACACCAAATCATAACGACCGCAATACAAGAATTGAAGACAGCTTACAAGGAGATGTGCCATTCAGACGTTTCTGTGACAGATCATCCAGGCAATGCCGGAATTATACTCAAAACAGACCAAAGCCTTAATCCCGACGGCTATAAAATCGTAAAAGAAGATGATCAACTGGTGATCTCCGGTCAAAGCAATGCCGGTATCTTGTATGGTGTATTTGAATTTATCAAACAAATGCAATTGCGCCAGTCATTAAAAGACATTTCATTTGTGGATTATCCCCGGGTGAATTTACGTATGCTCAATCATTGGGACAATTTGGGGGGGGGCATAGAACGCGGTTATGCAGGCAAATCTATCTGGAATTGGGAAACACTGCCACAACCAGAACAAAGATATATTGATTATGCCCGTTTTCTGGCTTCGGTGGGCATCAATGGAACGGTAATCAACAATGTAAATGCCAGTCCCGACATGCTTAAAAGTGAATATATTCAAAAATACAAAGGACTGGCAGAGGTTTTTCGAAAATATGGTATCCGCCTTTTTATTTCAGCCAATTATGCCAGTCCTATTGAAGTTGGCGGCCTTAAAAATGCCGACCCGTTGAACCCTGAAGTGGGCCAGTGGTGGGAAAATAAAATTAATGAAATATACTCTGTTATTCCTGATTTTGGTGGATTTTTGGTAAAGGCTGACTCAGAAGGACAACCAGGCCCTTACATGTATGGCAGGACGCATGCACAGGGTGCCAATATGCTGGCAAATAGTTTTGATAAACATGGAGGATTAGTACTCTGGCGTGCTTTTGTATATGGAGTAAGCAGCGATGACAGGGCAAAACAGGCTTATGATTTCTTTCAACCTCAGGATGGTCAATTTGCAGAGAATGTCGTCCTGCAAATAAAAAACGGGCCCATCGATTTTCAGGTCAACGAACCGGTGCATCCGTTGTTTGGGGCCATGCCCGAAACAAATCAAATGATTGAATTGCAAATCACCCAGGAATATACCGGTAAGCAGATTGCACTTAACTATCTTGCTCCATACTGGAAGAATGTTTTACATTTCGACACCTACCAAAAAGGCAAAGGGAGTGAAGTTTACAAAGTGGTGGATGGTTCACTTTACAATCAGAAAAATACCGGTATTTGCGGTGTTTCAAATATTGGAAGTGATACAAACTGGACAGGGCATCATCTGGCGCAATCAAACTTTTACAGCTTTGCTCGGCTGGCATGGAATCCAGGTTCCTCAATTGATGCAATAACAGATGAATGGATACAGCTAACCTTTGGCCACGAAGAAAAAATAAGAACAATTATTTCTGAAATGCTATTGAAATCGCACGATATTTATGCCTTGAATCAGGTCCCTTTTGGAACCGGGTACTTCTTTCACGGCGACAGGATCAATCCGGCTCCCGAAAATCATCGCATGAGCGCACATAAATCCGACACGCTGGGGATCGGATACGACCGAACAACACAAACAGGATCCGGATATACAGCCCAATACGCGGATCTACTTACTGAAAAATACAATAATCCCGAAACCACTCCGGAGTCCGAACTGCTCTTCTTTCATCATTTACCCTATACTCATAAGCTAAAAAACGGGAAAACATTGATTCAGACAATTTATGATTATCAGTTTAAAGGTGTCGAAAAAAGCAAGTGGTTGTTAAATGAGTGGGAGAGGATTGAAAGCAAAATTGACAAACAAAGATTTACAGAGGTGAAAGAGCGTCTGGAACAACAACTCTACTATGCAAAAAAGTGGAAGAATAGTCTGACATCGTTTTTCTATACCTTGTCAGAAATTGATGATGAACGCGGGAGAATTCCCGAAACTGTTAAAGCGGACAGAAAAGACAAGCTGTTCCTTGCATTATTAGACAACAATAAAAATGTGCCGGTTTTCACCCTTCAAGACAAAGACAGTGTACTAACCATAAACTCTGATGAAGCGCTGAAATACAACGATTTTACAGTATGTAAATTCAACTTACCGTGGAAGGATATCAATTATTTTGGATATGATAAAATCTTCAAGATTGAAATTAAAAGTTCTAAAAATAAAATAGATACATTGCAAGTTAAAATTGGAGACTTTGAGTTTGAACCCATCATTCAAAACTTTCATTCAGAAGACTTTAAAATTTATCAGATTGACAGAATAGGACATCTGCTTGGCAATGGTATTCATAGTCTGATCATTAAAAATGAAAACGAACACATTACTATCCGAGATATTCAGGTTATAAGAGCAGAATATAAAGTTGATTTGTAAACATGAACCGAACCATGACATTATTATTGACACCCGCGCAGATGATTATAATTGGCAGCATTGCAAAAATTAGAAAATCGTATGGTTGGCCAGCTCCATCTGTCTGACTTAATCAAATTATAAACAAATGAACTTATCTTCCGAAAGAAGGAGGGAAGAGTTAACTGGTGAAATATCCGAAGATCCTGACCAACTAAAAGTCCTGAACCAGGAAACCTCCCAATCAATTGAAATGAACTGGTACGGGAAAAATATCAAAATACAAAGAATAGAATATTTGGATATTCCCGGATTTATTGAAATGTTCACCAGATACTGACAATTAAACTATAACTAATTAAACGTCGTCAAATGTTTGTATTTAAAAATTTGTCATTTCTTACTTTCTTGTTTTTTAGCTCCCTTGCAGCTACACCTGAAGTTGTTGATATAATAAAAGCAGGAGCCACCGGAGATGGGAAAACGGATAATACGAAAATTATTCAATCCACCATCGACCAACTTTCAAAAGAGGGAGGCGGAACGCTTGTATTTCCCAAAGGGATTTTTGTAACAGGAACCATCTTTTTAAAAAGCAACATCACTATTGAACTTCATAATCAAGCCGTGTGGGAAGGAAGTAATAATCTTGCATTATACCCACATATACCTCCTATAGCTAACTCCCGCCTTGGTGACACCCCATGGCGGGCTTTTATTTACGGCGAAAATCTTGAAAATATTACCATCAAAGGAGAAGGAACTATTTCTCCACGTGGCGATTACGAAGTATTTCAAAACGATATTCCCGATTCGCCTGACCGCCCCTTTGGTATACATATCGTTAACTCACATAACATCCGGATCGAAAACATCACCATGCGCAATTCGGCATTCTGGATGCAGCGCTATTTTCAATGCGACCATTTGCGCATCAAAGACATTAGGGTATTCAACCATTGCAATCACAACAACGATGGGATAGATGTCGATGGTAGTCATGATGTGATTATTTCGGGATGTGAGATTGATTCGGGGGATGATGCAATCGTACTCAAATCGGAAGGCATCCGGAAAACTCAGAACGTGGTAATCACCAATTGTATTCTCAGCACCACCGCATCAGCATTTAAGATGGGGACAGGGTCCGTGGGAGGTTTCAGAAATATCACGTTTTCTAATTGCGTAATACGTCCCACCAGGAGCAAAGAAATGCATCACCCAATGGAACTGTGGGGAGGAATTGCCGGGATTGATCTTGGCTGCGTGGATGGCGGAACTATGGAGAACATCACCATCTCCAATGTTGTAATGGATAGCATTAAAACACCCTTTTTCATAAGGCTGGGGCAGCGTAACAGCCATGCATGGCTTACAAGAGAAAGAAACCACCAGGGACAAATCAAAAACATCCGCATATCAAACATCACCGCCAGAAATGCTTCCCAACTTGCCAGTTCCATTACCGGCACACCCGGACAAATGATCAGAAATATTTCCTTTTCCGATATCCATATTGAAACCCAAGGTGGGGGTTTGGCAGAAATAATGGACAAAAGCGTACCCGAAATTGCGGGCGGTTACCCTGTGGCATCTATGTTCAACACGGAACTTCCGGCGTATGGATTCTATTTGAGACATGCAGATCAAATTTCATTCGGAAATATCTCCTTTTCATTGCAGGAAAAAGATGAGCGTCCTGCCTTTTATCTTGAAAATGTGCAAAACAGCCAGTTCAACGAAATAAGAGTTGATTCTTCAAAAACCCCGGCTCCCATCTTTGTGATCAACAATTCACAAAACATAACCATTACCGGGGATGCGGGGACTTCCGCCCCCCGGCATCTTGCAAAGCTAAGCGGTGATACCCGTAAGGTGTTTTTTTACAACAACAGGCATTTGCCACTCTATCCGGACCCTGATCAAATGCAAATTGCGGCCACTACCGGCGTGGATCAAAATTCATGGGTTCGATTAACCTGGTCTCGTATTGAAAACGCGGGTCCCGGATGGTATCGGTATAAAATTTTGCGTGATGGTCAGTTTATTGCTTCTACGCGGGATACCACTTTCAGGGACAATTACCTACCAGAAGACAACAAAAATTACGAATATACCATCATCATCATATCTCCGGATGAAAAGATGATTGGGCAGATGCAAAAAAATATAAAAGCTGCGAAAGATAATACGCCTCCCTCCATAAAAAGATTTCGTTTGATAACCAATGAAGAATTGGAACTGGTGTTTTCAGAGCCGGTCCAGGTAAATTCATCTAATTTTAAAATTGTTGATCAGGAATCAAAGGTTTTGCAGATTCATTTGAGTGACGATAAATACAGGGTCAGAATCAGGACTACCCCTCTGAAAAGAAAGAAACAATATCAGATGGTAATTGATGGAGTCAGGGATCTGGCTGCTCGACCCAACCCTATGCCTATGGAAACAATTCGTTGGTTTGATGATCCCTTAATGGCATATTGGGATTTCGATACCAACCAAAACGATACTACGATCTTCGACCTGTCAGGAAATGGCAATACACTGCTGGGAAATGGTATTACGTATGTCACTGGAGTGGAAGGAGATGGTCTGGCATTACCGGTGTCGGGGAAATGCATTCAGGCAATTGACAAAAGGCAATTAAACATCAGCGGCAATATGTCCGTTGCTTTCTGGTTTAAACCGCAAAATCCTTACGAAAACAAGTACTACCGGATATTGTCCAAGCGGTCACAGTGGAATTCTCCTAATGGGTATGAAGTGGAGTTAAATCCCAATCACAACAGGTTAGGACTTACCGGTGGAGCAACCAATCCCGAACAACAGGGTGTTATTCATTTTAGTCCGGCCAGGGAATGGTATCACGTGGTAGCCATTCATCGGGATGGAACAACGGTTTTTTATATTAACGGGCAAAGAGCAGGAATGGATGATAATTCTGCTTCCCCTGCAGAAAACAACATCCCATTTCATCTTGGGTGTGCACCAGGTGGCACCGATAGATTTGAAGGCATTCTGGATAATGTTGCGATTTTCAACAGGGCCCTGAGTGAAAGTGAAATTGAAAAATTGTATCAAAACATTTATATAACTAATCTTTAACTCTAAACAAAAATTATCATGAAAATTTTTTCTTATTCTTTTTTGGGGATTTTGCTATTCCATAGAAGCTTCAGAATCAAAAACTTTAATTACTGAACATGAGGCCGTCGCGGATGGTCAAACATTAAACACAGAATCCATTCAAAAAGCTATTGATGAAGTGGACAAAAAGGACGGGGGAACCGTAATAATACCTCCTGCTGTTTTTTTTACAGGCACCATTCATTTGCGTTCTCACATTAACTTGCATCTGCAAAATGGGGCCGTACTTAAAGGTTCACCCAATCTGGATGATTATTACTGGGACATCGATAATGTTATTGGTTCTGATCAAACCGGTTCAGCTGTTGCCGGGATATTGTTTTCAGTTAATATTGAAACGTTTCTATTACCGGGCGTGGCACTATAGATGGAAATGGAAGAGCATATGTGTTTCATGATGTAGTGAAGGAATTACCCGGTGAGATTAAAAAATACACCCGGCAGGGGATGGATTATCATGATCCTTCCCTTGGTATTCAGGATGGGCCGGTTGTACCATTCGAGGATAAACGTCCCCAGCAAATGTTATAGTTTTCGCAACCCGAAAATTTGCATATAGAAAACATTACGCTTAAAGACACCCCATTTTGGGCCCTTCACATTGCTGATGGAGAAGGAGTTGTTATTACAGGTATTAAGATTCGTAATAATATAGAAATGGCAAATGCGGACGGATTAAACATTACTTCATCCAGCAATGTTGTGATCTCGAACTGCAACATCAGGGGGGCGATGATGCTCTTGCTTTCTCAGGTTATAGTGTGCATCATGGTCATCCAGGATTCCGCGATATACGCCATACCTCCCGTAATGTTGCAGTAAGTAACTGTTTGCTTCAAACCCGCTCAAGTGGTATCAGGATGTGGGGTTGACCAAAATGAACTGAAGAATTATTCTTTTAATAATATAATAATCCGTGATTCCAACCGGGGTGTTGGTTTGTTTGTAAACCAGGATAGGTCTCTTGAGAATATTTTTTTTTCGAATATTTCCATAGAAACCCGTCTTCATTCCGGCGATTGGTGGGGTAATGCTGAACCTATTTATATTTCCGTTAGCCAGAGTGCAAAATTGGAGAAGAAGCTGGGTACCATAAAAAACATTCGTTTTTACAATATAAATGCCATCAGCGAGAATGGAATTCTTATATATGGATCTGCAGAAAGTGTAATATCTGATGTCATTATCGATGGATTAAACCTAACCATTCGCAATGGAAAAATCCAGGAGACCTACGGTGGTAATTTTGATCTTCGTCCATTTCTTGATCCCGAAAAGACCATTTTTGCACATGATATTCCTGCTGTTTTCCTGAAGCATGTCAAAGGAGTTCAGATTCGGAATGCCAATATTACCTGGGAAGATGAGAGCATGCACCGTTTCTTCAAGCACACCTTATGGGCAGAGAATTTTCATGATATTCGCCAGGATAATTTTGAAGGTTCGGCCCCTCGTGATAAAGAGGAGATGATTTTTTTTGCGTGATGGCAGGGGTTTTCTTTTTGGAACAGTTGGTTGCATTCCAGCCCTGAAAACTTGATAAAGCTGCAAAACTTTAAAGGGGAACTGAAAATGCACAATAATTTTTTTCAAGGTGAATTTTGAGAATTAGCAGACCATCAGGTTTAAGGGAGTCGGGTTTGACGGGATGAATATAGCGTGTGGCAATAGGGTTTTAAGTAATTAACACAGTTATTGGTTCCATCATTAGGTATTTTAAAAAGCCCAATGTTCTATGAGCCCGACTTCATCGATTCCTCTCAATGGTTAAGCAGGCTCTGATGAAAAACACTCAAACATTT
The DNA here is from genome assembly GCA_964589855.1 of uncultured Bacteroidales bacterium. Lineage (GTDB taxonomy): Bacteria > Bacteroidota > Bacteroidia > Bacteroidales > UBA7960 > SKVR01. The sequence continues at coordinate 67,367 of CAZPVB010000001.1, read as the reverse complement.
GATTTTTAAAATGTTATGTTTAATACGTCTGTATAGGATGCACCATTTTGAGATTTCTGAGGTGGAAAGGGCATGGCATTTGGGTTGTGCTCAAATTTCACCCCATTATCATCATTGCCAGTCGCAATTATCAATCCATAAGACGAAACGTTGTTGAATGGAAAAATTTTTTTTCAAATGGTCCCGGGCTCACATTTTCATCAGGTCTGGGGTTATAGAAATAATCTGATCCAAGTAAAGTAATTGGCTGGACTGTTTTCCAGGGAGTGATCTGTTTAATTGAGAGTATATTCATTTGTGGAGATGAATGAATTGTAAAATCCTGAATATGGCCCTCAGTATCCCAACCTTTCTGTTGCCATTTATCAAAAACTGAATCCATGGTTTGGTAGAGATTGTAATTGCAAATATTATCCTTATTGTCAATCCTGGGCATTTGCTGGTTCTGGTAAAAGATGTTGTTTTTGATTTGATTATTACGGCTGGTCATTTTCTTACCGTGCAACGTTCTTTCCGTAATTACATGACTGGCTAAGGGCACTTCTCCGTTCATAACAAGATTATGAAAAACCAAAGCATGATCCGTATCTCCCAAATTGATGGAGAATCCCTTTACTTTATAGAGAATATTGTGATCGATGATGTTGGGAGTACGCGAAGCTTCGATAAAAATCCCACCATTGAAGGTCTTTGATACATTGTAGATAATATTTCTTGTGACACGGGAATTTTCATTATCCCAATCCAGCCATATGGCATTGGCATCCGTTACATCATGTATCCGGTTTTGAATCACGAGTGTTTGGTTCGTTCTGAGCAGTTTTATAGCTGCACATTCATAGTAAATTTCAACATGTTGCCATCCAATATTATGAATATGGTTGTTTGCCAGTAAAGCCTGGTTATTTGAATGTCCTTGTATTCCACCGGTACCGCAATCATTTATATGGCAACCTATAACCTGGTTCCCACCCGGATGGTTGTCAATCCACCCTTTTTCTTCTTCACTTGTTTCGGCCCGTTCCCGTATTCTTGCACCAATCTCAATAGCTACAGAATTTACCTGGCTAACAAGGCAGTTTTCAATAATCCAGTGATGACCTGATCTTAGATTAACCGCTCCGGTATTTGTCCTGGCAAAACCATTACCTGCATGCTTAAAATGGATACCCTGAATAACTATATACCCCATCCTTTCGTTAACAGGATAAACAAGTTGTTCAAAACGCGTTATTTCAAAGTCAGCAAGGGAAGGTTTATCCTGATTAAATGGATGAATATGCAGCCGTTGATGGAGTGTATCCACCCAAAAAGAACCTGGCACTTTTGATAGATCAAAGTATGATACCATTTGTACCATTCTTTGCCCATCCTGGAAAAGCATACCTCTTGGCAGGGTGAAAGGAGGATGGTTTTTCCAATCAGTAGCCCAATGCATCAGTTCCATTTCATAATCTGTAGCGTTGGGTAATAAGAAATTTTCTATTTCCATATCTGCAAATATCTCTCTCAGATCGCATTGCCAAAGTTTAAATGAGAGAGGTTTATTATTGGGTGCTTTGGAAAGAACCCACCTGGGGTTAATTTCAATTGAACCTTTAATAACCACCTCTTCACCAGGATAAGAACGGTACCGGATCATTTTATGTGGGGAAGTGCCTTCTTGTTCAGGGCGAATGGGTTCTCTGTACTCCCCACCTCGAATAACAATTTCCTCTCCCGGTCGAACTGTTTGAGATGCCTTCCGGATAGTTTCAAAGGGTAGAGCCCGGGTGCCGGGATTTTTATCTGATGCCTCAGGGTGGTTAATGTCTACATAATATGTTCTACTATACTGTGTTGAATCTTTCCAAAAAGAAAAATTAGTCCCGTCAGGTAACTTTACCTGCGAAGTCCATTCACTGGAATGAACGGAACAACATAAAAATACACAAGCGACGGTTAGAATAAAAGGTTTCATAGACTGATTCTGGTATTATACAAAGATATTCATTTGTTGGTAATTTGATTAAATAGGTCAGATGGAGCTCGCCAGCACTCTGACTGCATGTTTTTTACATGTCGCGTATTATAATCATGTGCATGTGTGTCAAAAACTTTGTCAGGGATCGGTTTCACCTTATAGTTATGGGTTTATAATTGTTTTTTATACTCCCCCCTTTTTTAATATGATGTTGGCATATCCTGTTTTTTCTGCTGTGGCAACGATGGCATAGGCATTACGGCCGTGTTGATAGAAATCAAACCGTTCAATCAGTTCAAAATCATTAAAAGGTGAATGTTGCTCCTGAATAATTGTTTTGTACTCCTGCCATATGGCTGGTGGTTGTTCTTTTTCGCGCACCGGTTGCATCAGTTTGGCAGGAGTGGGAACATAGGTATCCAGCGGAAGCAACTCCAAAATTCCTTTCAGGATGGGAATAATTCCAACTCCTCTGTAAACGATGAGTTTATTTGCATTGCTTGCAGCAGGAAAATTGGCATCCGCCAGTACGATCTCGTCACCATGTCCCATTTCATCCAGTATTTTCAGTAAGTCTGGTGTGAGAATTTCAGGAATGTTTTTCAACATAAAAAAAGATTTTTAATTATTTATTTGTTATGAATGTTTTTTAAAGTTAAATGATATTTCAATCAGTTTAACTTTTGAATCCCGTTGAAGATAAATAACCTTCTGCTTATTGATTAAGCAGAAGGTTTCGAATTTGTGGTTACTCAAGTGGATTTATTTTTTTGCCAATGTTATGGTATTGAGCGATTTGGGTTCAAGGTTGAAAGTGTACTCTTTATCGCCCAGTTGGAAAGTAACCTGCTCTTCATTTTTCGTCTCATTATAATACTGCAAAACTACGCTGCTGTCCGGATTTTGAAAAACGAGTAACTGACCGTTGTTGGGTACATCCAGTTTTACTGCGCCGGGTTCAATATAATGACTGAAATGTTTCATCAGGTAAAACTCCGGATTATAGGTTACTTCGGCAGTTTCGGAGTTGATGGTGATCATGGAGTTTTGTTTCCAGCTCCAGGTACTTTTGCCGGTTTCATCCAACACAATGTTCCAATAAAGGTAAGAGTTGGCGCCATGATGAAAATAGTGCTCCATCAGGTGGAAGGTATATTCAAGGGCTTCCCAGTCATTTTGAGCATTTTCATGCCATGGCAACCATCCGTTTCCACATTCCGTTTCTGTTTGCATCAGTTTAAGATGGGGGTATGCAAGGTTTACAAAAGGTATGGCACCCTTGCCTGCCCACTGAAACCCCACACCGTTGATATACTGACTTGCATTGTTGTTTTGCAGTACTGTCGCCACCCTGTCAATGTCGGGTCGTTCAATGGTGCCCAGCCAAATTTCCACGTCGGGGTGGTTCTCTTTGAAGTAAGGTCCTAAATGTCCGGCAATGAATCTGCCCAGGTCAGGAGCAGCCCAGATGCAGCTGGGGAAGTTCTGGCATGAATTGGGTTCGTTCTGCACATGTACAGCATAAATGGGTATGCCTTCCGCTGCATAGGTGTCAATGTATTTAGAAAAATAGAGCGCATAAGCATCCAGGTATTCCGGTTCCATAATAAATTGTGTAACGTTTTCTTCTCCCTGTCTGTCTTCAGGAAGGTCATTCACCGGGGCACTTCTGCAGGCGTAGTGGTTATTGGATTTCATCCATGCCGGCGGACTCCATGGTGAACCCCATACCTTCAGATCAGGATTGTAAACCATGGCGCTTTTAATGTAGGGTATCAGACTTGTTTTATCACGCTCCACATTGAAATTTTCCATTGCAAAATCTCCGGGAGTGTCATTCAACGAATAAAAATCGCGTGCGAAGTCGTTGGCACCAATGGGCATACGACAAATGGTGAATTTTACCCCCTCCTCTTTTTCTGTGGAAAATAATTCTTCAATGATGGCTTCCCGTTCTGTTTTGTCGAGTACACTCAATGCATCCCAACCCAGTTCGTTGAAACAGGCACCGAATCCATCCACCACCTGTTGTTTACGCATGGTATCGATGTGAAACACTTTGGTACTTTCTTCATTCGATCCGGCATTCCAATCCTGTTGTACCCACCGTTCACTGTCGGTACTCTGACGCCATTCTGTAACCTGATAACCCGTGTTGTTGCAGGATTGCAGCAATAAGAACCCCACAGTAACAAACACTGCCAATGTTGTCATTTGAATACTTTTATTCTTCATGAATTTCAATTTCTTTGTTTTCATTGATTTTAAAAGTTTTATGTGAATTTGTTTCCAATATTATTTTATGATCTTTTTTAATCTCTATCCACTTCACCTTTCCATCCTTTAATTCGGCTGATACCGTAAATCCACTCTCGCAGGGCAGATCGTATATCTCAATATCTTTCCAATGTTTGGGCAAACAGGGAAAAACTCTGATCTGACCGTTAAATGATTGAATAAGAAACGAAATGGTGGAACAGATAAATGCACTGTATCCGGTAAGGTAATAGGGGAATTTGGGTATCCAGTCGCCCTTTTTATTGTCATTGTCCTCGTACTCGTATGCCTCGCAAATGGCGGCATCAGACGGATCCACATTTTTGAATATTAAAGAGGCCATTTGGTATGCCTTGTCGTTGTAACCCAGGTATGACTCAGTAAGGGCAAACCAGTTGGCGACATAGGCAATCATACCATGACCTTCTTTATTCCTTTTCCATGCCTTGTCAAGCGTAATTCTTGCTTTTTGTCTGTCGATTTTCTCAAGTGCCTCAAGGTATGGAAATGCCAGTGCCATTGGAGCTCTTATACCAAAATATCCTCCCCCTTCTCTTTTTTCATCATCATCCAGGTATTCAAGATAATTAGTATCATTTTCAGGTATGTAGATATTATCCGCTACATTGGTCCACTTTTCTGCCAAAACCAGATCCTGATGCAGATTTCGGGCATAACTTGCTGCAACAAGCAGGTTCCATCGGGCTCCGATGATGGCATCCAATACAGATTTTTCAAGAATATTCTCTGATACAGACAGCAAGGGTGGCAAGTACCAGAATTTTCTTTCTTCATCCCAATTCAGCAATGCACACCACAATTCTGCAGTTCCTTTCAGTACAGGGTAGGAGAGAGTTTTCTTTAATTCAGGTTTATTTGCATATCTGCTTAGCGTGTGGAAGAAAGAGGCTGCAAATGAATTTAAATGCATTTGCCAATCCCAGTGCATGGTGTATTTGCCAAGGGTATGGGATATAGGAATGTTGTAACCCTCCGCTGTAAGTTCATGTCCAAATGAAATGGCATTTTTTTCATTGTCATCAATGTAATGATGTTTTCCTTTGTATTCATCCTTAAAATATACATCAATTTCACCTTTGTCAGGAAACATCCGGTGCACATTTTCTTTGAGTACCTCAGGATTATAATGCCATTTCGCCATGTTTTCCGCCTTATCAAAAGCACCCAGAAAAGTGAAGGCAAAAACTCCCCATCCTCCCTGTCCGTATGTAAAGGGGTGTCCGTTCCAATGTGGACTTGGTTTTGAGAATTGTAACTCGGCGGGCAAAAAGTGTTTTGCCCCGCTGGTGTTATACAATGCAAAAATTGCCCGGTAAAACCATTTCGCATGTTCTCCTTCGGGCAAGATGATGGATGCAATCGACCTAAATTCTTTTTCAGAAAAATGGATCAGTTCCTGCTTCAATGCATCGAACCCGCCGCAATTATTAACATAATCTTCCGACTGGAAGGTAAAGTTATCGCCATCAAATTGGGTTGTAACGCTGTAATACAACTCAATGTCTTCATTCTGACCTGCATGGAGTTTAACGGTGTTATCCGGATCAACGCTTAGTTCACTATTGGAACTGATTGCCCATGATATTTCAGAGAATGATTCAGTTTGTGTGTGCTCTCCCTTCAACCCTTTTGAATGGGGCTTCAATATGAAATCCCTGCCGGGTAAAACCAGCTTCCATTCACCCTTCATCCCTGGCTTTGGTGTGATTTTCATGCACAGAAGGTGGCGGTTGGATTTGGAGAAAAAAATCTCGGATTTGTATCCGGTTTGATCATTCAAGGTCACTTGGGTGGTTAGTATTCCTTCCTTTAATGTCAGTTCATTTTCGAAGTCTCCGGTTTCCATATCACCAGGATTAATATTTTCGTGGATCAATAGCGGTCCGGGTAGTCCCATTCTTGATTTTTCAGTATCCCAAACATCTGTAAAGAATAGTTTCTCAAATCCCAGTCCTGACAAATGCGCCAATCCTCCCATCTCATTATTTCCCATTAAATAGGGGAGATCTTTGGCCTTGAATTGTTTTCTCCGGAAATTGTATTTTTCGAAAGGTATCTCTTTTCTTTTGTGCATGTTTTATGAAGTGATTTTTAATGTAATTTTCTCATTTTAGCTTGTCTCTGATATCAGCGAATATGGCATAAATAATCTGAGTATCAAAAATAACCGGATCTCCTGTTGTTTTTTGTACTCTCTGTCCGAAAAATTATTCTGAGGGTCTTGAAGCGGATTTTTGTCCGGTCAGTTTGAAAGATTACGCAACACCACCACCGATGAAAAGGGCGGTATGCTTACGCTTGTGATGGGCTCTTCTGACAGATTGAAGTATTGATAACCATCATCCAGGGGTATCTCTTTTGCCTCATATTCATAATTGATGAAATGTTGCGGTGAGTAGTTCCTTTGGGTTGAACCATTATTATCAATGGTTTCGGAGTGCAGATCGAATCCTCTTTTCTGCCACTCCTTCAGGCTCATCTCTTCATCACGACGAAAAGTTTCATAGGTTGTAATGGCATTGATAAAGAACTCAACCTTTGGGTTGTAATAGAAATTGCTGTCAATAACACCCGGATCAAGCGAGCTATGCACAAAGCTCTTGGAGTATAAAGCACGGTCGTCATAATCCAGTCCTACAATGGTATTGTTTTTCACCTCCATGCCATAAATGGGTTCCCCTTTATGGTATTCAGAAAAACTAATGCCTGATGTGTTATCAAAAAGAATGTTGTTATGTGCCTGGTTTTCAAATGATTTGCTGTTGAAAAGTATTCCCATATTGGCATGGGTAACCGTATTGTTTCGCACGATCACGTTGTTTACATTGTTATCGATGTAAATACCAATGCTTATCAAATGATCATGGGGAGTACCCTTCATGTTGCCATGTGTTTTTGTTACAATATTGTGTTGTATAATGTTATGATTGCTGAAAGTAGGATCCATACCCCAGCTATAAATAAGTGCGCCGTCGTTAAAGCTTAGCAGACCATTGGAGACATGGTTATACTCGCACAGGCTGTTCTTGCCATCCATTCTGATGGCATAATTTCCCACACTGTCAACACGGTTTTTACGGATGATATTATTGTGTGAGATGGTTGTATATCCTTCCGGACGGGTTTCGTTGTTGGTGATGATGATACCCATTCCGCCATTATTCCCATCAATTCCATAACCGGGTTGTAATCCTATTCTTTTAAGTAAATTATTTTCTATCAGAAAGTTATTACCTTCCAGCACCGATATACCCTGACCCAGTATATCTTCCAGTTTACAACTGGAGATGGTTACCATTTTTGTGTTTTCAAGTGCCTTGATGCCTTTGTGAAAAATATTACGAAACTCACATTCACTGATGGTGATGTTTTGCACATGCTGATGCATAAGAATCCCGGTTTGGTAGAATTTCTCAAAAACAACATGTTCAATTTTGAAATGGCTCACCCCTTCATTCAAAATCAGTCCATGCTCCACATTGGAAATCTCAATTGCTTTCATTTCCGGGTTTTGGATGTGCAGAGAGCCGGATTGATCGTCAAAAGCCCAGTCATGGTTGCCATCAATAAACTCCTTATTATTGTCCAGGAAATATCCCCAACCGGGTTCGCACACGTATTTTTCGTAGTTATTAGACCAAAGCGGGCGGTCAAAGAACACGGTATCCTCGTTCACCCTTACTACCTTCTTGTTTTCGTAACTCCAGTTTTTAATGCGCATTCTGATGGTTGCACGGGTAAGGTCAAATTTATTTTTAGGATTTTCGCTGTCAATCATAAAATCTCTGCCTCCACCATCGAAATACAGGTAGTCGCTGTTGGGATACCGCGCCGGAAGTACAAATTGGTCATCAATAAAAACAGCATAAACAGGATTTTCTGTTGTAACCTTCATCAGTTCTCCATTCGGTTGAAACTCACTGATGGTTTTTGCTCCTGTTATAACGGGAAGATTGCCATTGCTGTATGATGTAATCACAATTTCATCGGAAGCATTCCCACTTTTATCAATCCTGAGTGTGCCGTGAAACTTATCTCCCCGTTTTAGAAAAACAGTGTCACCGGGTAAAAGATCCAGATCGTTTACCGCATTCAGTGTTTGAAAGGGATTATTGGTTGATTGCCCGTTGTTGCTGTCGCTACCGGTTGATGATGACACATAATAGCGAGCTGCAGTGGATGTGAATGCGGTAAAAAACAGAATGATAAAAAGTGAAAAATATAATTGAAGTTCTGATGGCACTTTAAAAACCCCTTTATTCATATCTGATGATTTTTTGAGTTGCTTTTTCTCCGTTTTCCATGATGATCGAAACAAAATAAACGCCGGGTTCAAGTTTGCTTACATCAAACGGTCCTATCGATCCTGGTTTGCTGATGAGTCTTTGCTCAAAAATACATTGTCCCAGATTATTGGTGATTCTTATTATTCCCTTTCCTCTGGCATGTGCGGGTGATACCTCAATAAAAAACTGATCCCGTGCAGGATTAGGGTATATGCGTGCAAAAGAATTTACATTTGTGGGTTCATCAACCGAAGTGGGTCCGATATAAAGTGTTACTGAAACGCTGTCTTTCTCACCGAAGAAATCGGTGACTACCAGACTTACATCCACATATCCGGTGATGCTGTAAAAATGATTGATGTTTTTGTCGTTGCTGGTTTCACCATCACCAAAATACCATTTGTATGAATTGATGAGTCCTTCGGGGTCATATGACTTATCGGCAAAAAACTGCAGTACTGTATCATTGAAGAAATTGTATTCAAGAACGGCGACAGGCGGAAGGTTGCCGCCTACATCGTCGGGAGTGGGTTTTTGCCATATTGAATTGATGTCCTGACCTGTTGCAACACGCCATTCATCCAGTGTAAGTTGCCCACCGTTGGCGCTTTGACCATCAGGCCACTGTTGATCTCCCTCAGGGTGATAAAAGTAGTTTGAATCTGCCACCGCTGTATTAAAAAAATCGGAAGCAGCATGGGTGGATGGTGAAAAATATTCAAAGAATGACAACATTCCCTGGGATGGTTTGGCTGCAAAGATTTTAGAATTCCTGATGGTCCAGTCGTTACAATTGATCTCCCAGTTTCCATCCTGCGAAACCGTTCTTCCGTCCTGTCCCAGACTTATCTGAGCATTGTTGGCAAAAAAGAAGGTGCTGTCAACCAGAACGTTGGCATGCCCGTAGCCTAAAATCCCTGTCTTATTGTATCTGAGTGTGCAGTTCAGCACTGATGCTGGTTTTCTGCTGGCTTCCAGCATGATTCCGGCCTCCTGGTTGTTCTCGATCAATGCATTTTTGATGACGGAGTTGCTGTTGTTCCAGTCAAACCAGATTACATGACAATAATTATTGTAGGCATGAATGTCTTCTATAACAATATTTTCAGAACCGGCAATTATTTTTAAACCTGCCGCATCGTGTGCAATTACTTTTGGAGCATTGGTTCTCCAATTGTTTTCGTAGAATTCCAGTCCGGAAAGGTGAAAGTTGACACCATCAGCAATACCCATTCCGCGTTCGCCATTATGTCTGATAATGGTGTTTTTCACGGTTACATTCTGGCAGTTACTCATTTCCAGTCCTACTGCATTGTTCCACTGAAAAACACAGTCTTCGATGATTACATTATCTGAATAGGATACAGTGAGCGCATCCTGGTGAATGGTATTGGCCACATGTTGGAAAACAATACCTCGGATGATCAAACCAGATCCGTTGAAAACCGTTGCTTTTACAAGGGTGCCGTTTCTTCCTTCGCCATAAATGTCAAACCCTCTGGTAGATACTTCAACCATGGCTGATTGTATGTCAACTGATGATGGTGGATTCAGCAGGATCTGATCATTCTCCTCGTCAACGAAAAAAGTATTGGGTTCCAGGTCAGTTTTCTTTACCACTTGTCTTACAGGTAAAGAATCGATAAAAACCAATTCTCTGCGTTTTTGGTAGTTGCTCAGGTTGCAGGGGCCAAAACAAAAATCGGAATCATCAAAATATCCCCAGTCATAATCCCACTGATGGCTGTAAAGGGTATCCTGGAGTGTCCAGTCTGAAAAAACATCACTTCCTGTAATGTAAACTTTTCCTGGTTCGGTTGCCTCCAGTATCAGTAGTTCATTCGACAGAATGTCGATATAGGAGCGGTAATGCCCGGGGTAGATCACTATTTTGGATCTGATATCTTCACATAGGTCAATGGCTTTTTGCAGTGTTTTTATGGGTTCATCTGGGGTTAGTCCGGTATTGTTATCGCTGGCGTTTGTGTGGTTAATATTTACGTAAATTATATTATTTATATTGGTAGTGTCTGTTTCCGCCTGCGCATTGGCACAGAGAATTGAGAAGGAAAACAGAAGAAAACAGAGAATATTTTTTTTCATTATGGTATGTTTTTGAAAAACAAAGAAGATTTTAATTGAAAAACCTTGTGTTAGAATGGGTGCGATGTACGTGTTATTTTTGAAGGATGATGAATGGATAAAAGCATTTAGGGATGTTGCAGAAAGAAAAAAACCGTGGGGATATAACCCCACGGTCCTAATCACTACCTAAACCTATTATCTTTTAATAAAGCGTGATATTCCTACCTGTCCGTTAACGTCGGTAGATTCTATAATATAGATTCCTTCTTCCAGATTACTTACAGGAACTTCAACCAGATCAGTTCCCGGATCGTTCAGATTCAGTACCTCTTTTCCAAGTACGTTGTAGAATGAAACAGATTTAATCTCACTGTTCATTGAAATGTTTACAATACCTGAAGAAGGATTAGGGAATATATTAACGGGAACCTGTTGCATAGCAACACGTTCTGTGGATGTACTTGTACCCAAAACTGCTGTTTTGTATCCATTGGTTTGCTTCCAGTGGTTTCCTGTTCCATCCCAGTAAGCGAGCTCATGATCACGTAAAAACATATCTCCGTCCATTCTGCCATCGTTGTCGATATTAATCAAAGCAAACAGGAACTCTGTTCCTACCCCAAGATCAGCAGGAGTGTCAATATCTCTGTAAACCGCACTCCAGGGGAATTTGATCTCGAATGTATATCCACCTGCATTACGCAGACTGATACCCTCTGAGAATTCCACGTTATAGTCATTCAAATCTACACCACCCGGGTTTCCTGTTATCTGGTCAGATACTCCTGTATTGAACCTCCACTGAGAGTCTCCATCTCTGAGACCTGCATCCGAAACGTATCTTACATTGGATCCACCGATGCATAATTCAATGCAATCGAATTGGAAAGGAACGTTCCTTGTTGGCCAGTCGTTGGATACACCATCCCAATTTTCTACATTGGCATCAGAAACGTCTATAAATGTATACAAATAGTCTTCATCCCATGCCATAGCGAATATTACATGCAGATCCTGCTCGGCAGGAACTAAATCTTCATCTTCATTTGTTGGGTCTTTTTTGTAAATTGTTGCAGTATCCCAGGCAGCCAGTTCCCAGAAATCCTCGTCTGCTTTACCATCAAGAGTAACTGCGCTATTGGCTTTAATGATTGGGTATTTTATTACTTCAGGGGCAGTAAGGGTAAGATCTTCGCTAAAAGCAGAGTAGTTTTCACATCCATCATAAGCCCTTACTTTGAAAGTGTAGGTGCCTTCAGATTCAAATTCAAATATCTCTATTTGCGTGTCGAATACAGATCCAACAAGTACATCCTCATTGTCATCAACACGGTATACTTCATATCCAATTACCGCAACATTATCTTCTGAAGCATCCCAGTAAATCATAAAGCTAGAGGTTAAATTCTCAGAAGAAAGATTTGTAGGTGGGGTTGGGGGTATGGTTTCACATTCATTGCTTGGAGAGGTCATGCCATTTTCAAGCAGTTCAATGGTTCCGAATCTGCTGGGATTGTGGTAAGCTTCACCGCTATCATCAAACCATGTCAGTATTGCATCTCTTGAGTCGCTGTCGTCGTTGTCAGTAAGGTAAACATCAAAACCAATAAGATCGCCAACCGCAAACTCTTTATCGATATTTAATGAATCGAATGGGAAGAAAAACTCAGCAGTATATCCTCCTTCAAAAACAATCTGAGAATAATCAGCATAACCTGATTCTATTCTTTCGTTGAGTTCACCCCCAATTCTCAGTTGAAACTGGAAATCATTTTCATCGTAGGAATTTTCGTTCCATGCACATCCCGGGCACGGGTTTTTAGAGTTATCCATGTCAAGATAAACTTCCATATTGTCTACCTGCCAGTAAGGAAGATCTTCAGTAGTGGTAAGGGTATCGTCGTTTACCTGTACCCACAGGTATAAACCATCCTGGTCCCAATAAACCTGATGATATCCGCTGAAGTCAAGGTTGTCATTGATGGTTTCTGCATGTGTGTCATCTACAAATGTTTCGATTGCATGTCTTTCAATATCAGACCAGAGAGGATCTTTCTTCCCGTCAATGGTAACTCCTTCCGGCACAGACAATAAACCATCAGCATCAAGATAAAGAGTACCAAATCTGCTGGCATCATGATAAGCTTCCCCGTCAATTGTGTGCCAGCTAAGCATGGTTTTGCGGTTTTCAGAATCATCATTGTCTGCCGTAACTACATCAAAACCAATCGTATCATTAAGACTTAACGGACCTGTAAGACCAAGGTTCTCCCAAGTGAACAGCATCTCTACAGAATAAAAATCACCTTCCTGGATTACCTGAGCAATATCGGTTATCGGTTCATCTCCACCAAATATGGTGTCTTTAGAGTAGAGTAAATGAAACTGAAAATCATTTTCATCATAAGAGGAAACATTCCACCATGCACCTTCCGGCAGAGGATTTTTGGAGTTGTCCATATCAAAGTATATCTCCATCATATCGTTATGAAAATAACTGTTGTTTCCATCAGGAGTAAGTGTATCATCTACAACAAGCGCCCAAACGTGGATACCTTCTTCATTCCAGAATGTTTTAAATGATCCGCTAAAGTCATTGGGATCAATAGTTTCTGGTCCATCAATAACTTTGTTAATGCCGTACCAGGGCATGTTATGCCATACAGGATCGGGTTTACCATCAATCACTACACCGTCAGGCACCTCTGTAATATTTCCTGGCATCAGTGTGAGGGTGCCAAAAAGGCTGGCATCATGGTATATTTCTCCGGAGGGCGTGTTCCAACCAAGGTAAGATTCTCTGCTGTCATTGCCGTCGTTATCTCCTATCGTGATATCAAAACCTATCTGATCTTCTTCTACAAGGGCTTCTGTGAGACCAAGATCTGCCCAGTCGAAATGGAACTCAAGCACATACATACCTGCCTGTGATAAATCATCACCAAAATCTACAGAAGCACCTTCAGCACCTCCGGTTACTCCGTCAACATCAATTACATGACGAAATTGGAAGTCGTTATCGTCATAGGATGTTACATTCCATGATGCACCTGGTTTAAGGATATTCTTGGAGTTATCCATATCAAAATAGATTTCCACCATGTCATTTTGCCAGGCATCTCCTTGTCCATTTTCAAGAACATCATCCATAATCTCTATTAACACATAAAATCCGTTTTCATCCCATAAGATTTTATGTCTGGAACTAAAATCGGCATCGTCAGTTATATTTTCTGCACCTTGTAATACTTTGGCAACAGGTCTCCATTCTGCAGTATTCCATGTATCTTCAATGTCGCCATCAATGGTGATCAACTGACCGTAAACAACCGGCGAAAAGCATAAAGCGGCTAATACCAGTAAAATTTTAAGTTTGAAAAAGTTTTTCATATTCTTTAGGGTTTAGTTAATAAAAAAAAGGATAATTAGTTATAATGTACAGTAACTTCATATAATGCCAGGTCTCCATTTTCCGCTTTTACGATGTAATAAACAGGATTGCTGAAGTCTACTACTGAAACACCGCTTACCTGTTCTGTTCCACCTATTAGAACGGTCGAGTTTTTTGATGAACTGAAAATTGGTGTTTGGGATGAAACATCGGTACCTTCGGGCACTTCAATTTTTATGGTGCGTTGCTGATTGTCAATTTCTCCAACAGCAGAAGGTTCGCTGAAAGCGAAATACAGAAAATTGTTATTAGGGTTTAAATCTTCTTCGACTATAACCGTATACTCCACATATGATCCATCCTGGGCTATAATCCGGTATATTACAGGTGCCAGAAAATTATTAACGGTGGTTCCGCTTTGCTGTGTTGCTCCGTTTACCTTCACTATAGCAGTTTCTGATACTGTAAATTGAGCAACAAGTCTGTTGGTGGAAGTATTAAAAGGGACAACCGATTTTATCAGTAAGGAATCATGATCGATAATGGTAGTATCGTCAACATCCTTAAAACCAAAACTAAACAATTCCTTTTCCGTATCAGGTGCTTGTTTGTCTATATCAACTACGTATGTGTTTGTTTCTGAATTGTCCCATGAAACAATGGTATAAGTAACCGGGGTGGAAAAATCATTTGTTGTTACACCACTCACCTGAATACTGTCGCCAACGTAAACGGTTGCAAATCCTGCATCAAAATTCAGTGCAAGGTTGGTAATATCTGTTGTGTAGGGGAGTGTCATGCGCAGTGTGTCTTCCTCAAGATCGGCGCTCACAGGGGGGGAAACTTCGTCGTAGGTAAGGCTGTTAAACTCTGCTGTAGATTCGGTCACAGAAATGTTGTAATTATTGACAGAGAATACACTCTCTCCGTTCAATTGATTTACTGCTAAAGCGGTTATCTGGTAATTTCCGGGTTTTGTGTAAGTGTAAATAAGGGAGTCGGCGGTAAACTGGATGCCCTGATCGATACCATAGTTTTCGTATTTATGTCCTTCATCGCCGGGCCAAAGTGTAAATACATCTGCCTGACTGCAAGCTCTGAATACTACTGGCATATTTACCGATACTGTTTCAGGTGGTACTTCCATACACGGAACCTCCGGGGTTTCAGGTTGTTCTTCTTCACATCCGGTAAAAAAAAGCAGAAGGAAGATGCTTAAAAGTAGAATATTGAGAATGTTAAAACTTTTGATTTTCATATTGTTTCAGTTAGTATTAATAGCCCGGATTTTGTTTTAATGCAGGATTGATATCCATTTCACTTTGTGGTATGGGCAAAAGATTGTGTTTATTGGGATTGAAGTTGGTATTGCCAATGTTTTCCAACGCCTGAGCGGCTCTTCCGGTCCTTAACAAATCAATCCATCGCCAACCTTCAAAAAATAATTCAGCTCTTCTCTCTTTATAAATGGCTTCGCGCAACTGATCCTGATTCAAACCGTCAAGGTCGTGTGATTCATCCTGAAATGCCCTTCTTCTAACCTGATTAACCAGTTCATGCGCCACGGCACTTCCACCTTGTATTTCATTAAGGGCTTCGGCATGCATTAAAATCACATCAGCAAGTCGCAGCACATGGTAGTTCAGGGGAAAGAACATCATGCTTGCATTGGTTCCGTTATACTCCAGGAAAAGATATTTCTTTACATTATATCCTGTAAAAGGCGAATATTCTGCTTTATGTACGTACCATTCTCCTGCATTTTGATTCCAGATGGAGTCTCCCGGAGAAATGATATTTACCTGCTTACGGGTATCTCCCGCTTCGTAGGTTTCGGTTACATGATTGTTTGTGGGAACCCCAAATCCCCATCCCCGGCTATCGCCAATAAACCTGTAACGGGGAGCAGTAAATTCTGAAATATAATTGCCTGTTCCGTTCCAACCTCCTTCATAATAGTGGTGTTGAACATCAAAAAGTACTTCTGGATTGTTATTAGAGATTAAATAGTTCCACAGATCGGCATAGTTGGGTAGAAGAAAATGACTGGATATTTCCTGTACTTTCTGACAGGCATCAATACAATCCTGCCAGTTTTCAAGAACTAAATGCGTTTTTGCCAACATCCCGTATGCGCCCCCCTTTAAGGCACGTCCTTCATCATCACCACTATGTTGAACAGGCAGCAATTCACCTGCTTTTTCATAATCAGAGATAATCTGCTCCCAAACATCCTCAACCGGGCTGCGGGGTACTTCAAGATTATTGGGATCAGGAACAGTAGAATAAAGGGGTACATCTCCGAAATAGAAAGCAAGGTAAAAATAGTATGTAGCCCTTAAAAAATAAGCCTCACCCAGTATTCTCTGCTTCAGGTCTTCATCAATATCCATATCGGGTATTTTCTGAAGCGCAACATTTGAATAATAAATACCTGAATAGTGTGCCGCCCATAAAGCCATCACATGTTCATTGTCGGGTTGAATATTGAAATCCTCAAGACGAAGAGATGAAATACCTTCACTTGCTCCCGCACCACCCACAATGGCATCATCCGACATAATATCACCAATAATCCACAGGTCTCTTTTAAAAGATCCTTCGTATTGCAAAGGAGCATAAGCGGCATTGATGGCCAAAATGGCATCCTCTTCTGTCTGGTAAAAACTTTGTGTGTTGATTCTGTCCGTTGGTTTTATTTCAAGATATTTCTCGCATCCAACGTTAAATAACATGATGAATAAAAATAAGATTCTATATTTCATTGGTGTATTTTTTAAAGTCCGAGATTAATACCTATTAAAAATGTTCTGGATAAAGGATACCTGCCTAAATCGATACCTGATTGAAGGACGTTGCCCCCTAAGGAACCCACATCCGGATCGTAACCGGAGTAACTGGTATGGGTGTACAGATTTTTTCCTGTAACATATATTCTCATTTGCTGTACCTGTATCCTCTGACTTATTCTTGTGGGAAGTTGATAACCAAGTTGTAAGTTACTTAACCGGATATAGTCGCCTGAT
Organism: uncultured Bacteroidales bacterium; assembly: GCA_964589855.1. Taxonomy (GTDB): domain Bacteria; phylum Bacteroidota; class Bacteroidia; order Bacteroidales; family UBA7960; genus SKVR01. The sequence goes on along the minus strand of CAZPVB010000001.1, from coordinate 50,318 downwards.
TCAATCCATCGGGAAGAGATTCGGGTGTTGCTGTTTGGATCGGTCAGGATAGCCCTGGGGAAATCCTGATCAGGGTTTTCATCCGTCCACCGGTTCATGGCATCCTCTGCAAAGTTGCCGCCACCCACCATGCCTTCAGTAAAGTAGCGGTTTAGGTTCATGATCTCTGCACCGGCAACACCTTGTATAAATGCAGAAATTTCAAAGTTTTTATATTTGGCTCCAAGGCTGAGACCATAGGTGAAATCGGGAAAAGGACTTCCAATAAAAGTTCTGTCTTTCTCGTCAATAACACCATCCCGGTTCATATCCTTAAATCTTATATCTCCCGGGGCTGTGTAGCGGTGAGGGGAAGGTTCCATATTGCGATCATGAACGTAGGGATCCTGATTTCCCTGGTTGGCATGTTGGGCAATATCATCGTAGTCCGTAAAGATACCATCTGCCACATATCCGTAAAACGATCCGATTGGTTGCCCTAACTCTGTGCGGATAACGGTTGATCCTCCAAAAGGATAAGAGTTAAAGGAATTGCCTTCATAACCCAGATCGGTAACAAGATTTTCCATATAGGCAAAGTTGGCACCCACCTCGTAATGAAAAACACCTTCGGATTTTCTGTATGTGAGTTCCATTTCAAAACCAGTGTTTTTAACTCCCCCTACATTTACAATAGGAAATGCCTGTGCAAGTTGATTTTGATTGGAAGGCACCTTAGGATAGATTCCTGATGTGGCTGGTACTGGCATAGGGATAAGCATGCCGGTTGTGTTTTTTTCGTAATAATCCAGAATGAGGGTTATCTTATCAAACAAAAAGCTCAGATCGGCTCCTAAACTGAATTGCTCAGAAGATTCCCATCTGATGGCAGGATTCTCTAAACTCTGGGGGGCAAATCCTCTTGCGGTTTGTCCGTTTAATGTATATTCGAAACCTTTAAGCAATGAAAGATACCGGAAATTACCAATGGCATCGCTTCCCACAACTCCGTATCCAAATCTTAATTTCCCCACCGTGAGAATTTCACGTACCCGGGCCATAAATGCCTCATCGGTAAAGATCCATCCTACAGAAAAGGAAGGAAATATGCCATAACGGTTTTCCGAACCAAATTTGGTGGAACCGTCTCGTCTAATGTTGGCAGTGAGCAAATACTTATTGTCATAATCATAAGTGATCCTTCCGAATTGTGATACATATGCTCCCCTCCAGGTTGAACCCCCGGCGTTGCGAGTACCGTTTGTGGACATACTCAGGTCCCAATCCGGATCATTATTGGGAAATTCCTGCCCCTGGGCATTAACGGCGTTTCCTTCCCATTGCTGAAAACTGGTACCGATCATTACAGAATAATTATGAATATCTCCGAACTGATTTGCATAGGTTAGAATGTTGTCGTACAAAAGTTTCTGACTGGTATTTCGGTATTCCTTTTTTATATTTATTTCATCTACCAGACCACCGCCAATATTTGCAGGTTGAAAAAATGACTGTGAACCCGCCCTGTATTCCAGGCCCAGAACCGAGCGATAGGTGAGATTCTCAACTGGATTAATCTCCAGGTTTAAATCACCCAGAACATAGTCTTTTACAATATCCTGTTTCCATTCATCTACAATGGCAACGGGGTTGCGTACCGTATAATCAAACACATCGGCCATACCTCCATATTTGCCATTGTCCAGAAAAACGGGTACTGTTGGCATCTGCCGCAAGGCATTACTTATCGCTCCCCAGGTATCGCTGTCGGTAATAACAAAATCTTCACCGGTATTTGTATACGTAAAATTATTTCCTATTTTCAACCAGTCTTTCAACTCATTGCTTGTATTGATTCTGAAGGTATATCGTTGAAATCCTGAATTACTAACCACTCCGTTATTCTGATGGTAATTTCCTGAAAGCATGTAAGTTGATCTTTCATTTCCACCACTAACCGAAAGGTTATAATTTTGTACTACCCCTTCGGTATATATCTGGTTTTGCCAATTTGTGCCTTCTCCTAATTGTACTGGGTTTAATAATTGAGTATTGAGAGGTTTTTTTGCATTGGCACGCATTTCATTGTCGAGTATGGCAAAATTTTCTGCATTGGTCAGGTCAATTCTTTTAGTAACATTCTGCACACCGTAATAAGAATTAAAAAGAACCTGAGGTTCGCCTTTTTTCCCTTTTTTTGTTGTGATCAAAACTACCCCGGCAGCAGCGCGGGTGCCATAGATGGCAGCTGCGGAAGCGTCTTTAAGGATTTCTATAGATTCTATGTCTTCAGGGTTTATCACATTCAAAGGACTACCGCCCTGCCCGCCGCTAACAACGCTGACAAAATCACTGGAACTATTTACCGGCACTCCATCTACAACATAAAGCGGTTCATTGCCTCCGGTAGTTGAATGGATGCCACGAATTCTGATGGAAACACCGCCACCGGGAGCATTAGAGTTTTGAGAAACAAAAACTCCTGCTGATTTACCCTGCAAGGCCTGATCCAAACCTGTGGAAGAACTTCTGCTCAATGTTTCGGCATCAACAGAAGATATTGAACCGGTAACCGATCTCTTGCGCTGAACACCATAACCAACTACCTGTACCTCACCAAGGGAAGTGATATTCATGGATAGTGAGATGTTCAGGACTTGCTGATTGCCGGGCTGAACTTCTTCGGTTATATACCCAGTGTATGAAAATATGATAACCGGATCAGTGTAATTGCTTAAATCCAACGAGTAATTGCCATCCATGTCTGTTACAGTACCATGGGTAGTTCCCTTCACATATATATTTGTTCCTGGTAAAGGATCTCCGGTATAATCATCCGTTACAATTCCAATTAGTACTTTACTGTTGGTGTCTGATTCCTGCGCTTTAATTGTTTGCACTGCTAAAAGAAGTGCAAACAGACAAAAATTGTGTAAAATGATCTTCATTTTAATTTAGAGTTGGTGTATTTTTAAAATTTAAAAATCAAAACAGGTAATAATATTAAAATAACGATAACTATGAGAAATATATAATCCACGTAAGTCATTCGTTCTACCTCCCTCGGTGATTTGCGCATATCAAAAGCAAACCTGATGATCTTTTTTATCATTGTATATGTTTCTTGTTTGTGAATTGATTTCAAATGTAACCGATCAACCTCAGAAAAGATGGGAGTTTTGTACAATTAAAGGTGACAATCGTCTGTTGTACAATTTACATATAAAATGTACGAAATTCATTACCTGGATAAAGGTCTTCAATCCCGTTATGATGCTTAAAGATCAGGGTGAATTAAGTTTTGTCGGGTATTTGCTAAAGGGGTTATTCTGATCAGGAAAAAAATTATTTTTGTGACGTAAAAACAGACTGGTTTTTTTGCTCTTGTATTATTTTCATGTATTTATGAACAATAATCAGTTTAGCGGCTACAAAATATGTAATCTGTAATTGTATTATTTATTACATTTAAGGTTAATTAAGCCAAACTTAATATGAGTAAGCATAACTACTTAAAATTTTTCATTTTTGCAATTTTTCTTCTGATGGCTGTATCAGAGCATAATGCGCAGAAATTACTGTCATTTCATAATTTCTCAGTAGAGGACGGTCTTTCTGATTTAACAGTGAATTGTATATATCAGGATTCCTTTGGATTTATGTGGATTGGCACAACCAATGGTTTGAATCGGTTTGATAGCTATGAAATTGAAAAAGTCATCCTTGCCGAACAAAAGACATCTGTTCAGAAACAGGAAAATGTGTATGAAATTTTTGAGGATAAAGACAATAACCTGCTGATAGGTACAGATAGAGGGTTGTTTAAGTATCAAAGAAAAACAGATTCATTTCAATTGTTACACGGAGCAGATGAAACCAACAATATTTTAGATCTGAGCAACCATGCTGTAAGAAGTATTGTTGAAGACAAATATGGAAATCTTTGGATTGGCACATTCAATGGACTGAACAAGGTTACAAAGGATAGTATTGTACATCGGTATAAATACCATGAAACCAATAAAAACAGCATTAATTCAAACAGTATAACCGATCTGTTTGCCGATGACAAGGGCAACGTGGTAATCTCCACAAGTGATGGTTTTGCTATATACAATCACTCTACCGATAATTTCGAAAGATTTTATCATTATCAATTGGAGGAAATAACTTCGCCAGAACAAAAGATGGTAACATGTATTGAAGAGGGTCCCGGAAGTGTTGTTTTTTTGGGAACCTGGGGTATGGGGTTATATGAGTTTGATCTCATTTCGAAACAGGTTAAAAAAAGCAGTATCAACCAAATAGAGAACAGTACCCCACTCTCGGGAAATACCATCTTTGCTCTTAAGTACGATCATGAAGGAAACTTATGGATAGGCACTGAAAATGGCGGATTAAATAAATATGAAAGAAAAACGGGTATACTAACTGTGCACAAGGAAGAGGATTATTATATAAATAGCATTGCTGGCAATACCATTTTATGCATATTTGACGATAATCATAATGATCTCTGGATCGGGACGTATATGGGAGGAATCAGTAAACTTGATTTCAATACAATTGAACTGAACCATTATCAACACTTGTATAATAATGAGAATACTTTATCGAACAACAAAGTAACCTCTTTTCTTGAATTTTCTGCAAACGATTTCTGGATCGGTACTGACGGAGGTGGAATTAACCGGTTTAATCCTGAAACAGGAAATTTTAATCATTTAAGATCAGACAGGTACAATAATAAAACCATACAAACTGACATTATCATGACCTTGCAGAAGATTGATAATGATCGTATATGGGCAGGAACTTACAATGAAGGAATAAATATTATCAATGGAAAAGGTCAATTGCTGACCAGCCATAAAATGAGTTTAAAAGATTCATTAACGCTATCCGGGAATAATATCTCAACCATATTTCAGGACTCTTACGGAAGGATATGGACAGGGGTTAAATATGATGTTCCATGCCTTTATATGGGAAAAGGGAAATTTCTCAGGATCAAAAATCCTGGTAATTCCAATCATTCATTACGTGATATCCGGGAATTTCTGGAAGATAATAACGGAAATATATGGATGGGATCAAATGGTTACTTATATAAACTCGACTCCATAATAAACCATCAATTTTATTTTGAAAAATTTTATATCATTGAAGGTGCCTACGATGAATACATAACTACAATCACTGCTCTGGAACAAGATGAAAATGGATATATCTGGGTTGGTACCCACAGAAGAGGTTTAATAAAATTTGATCCGCATACATCTGAGAGCATCCGGTTCACCATCAATGACGGATTACCATCCAACGATATTGCGGGGATGACAATTTACGATGATGGATCTTTATGGGTGAGTACCAGCAATGGCATCATTCAAATAAATACAAGTGAGAATAAAGATTTTGTCATCAAAACCCTCGACAAGCATGATGGGCTGCAGGGCAACATTTTTAATGTGGGTGCAGCTCTAACCACCTCAGATGGCAGATTATTTTTTGGAGGAAATAATGGATTTAACATTTTTTACCCCTGGAAGATAAACAGAAATGAACAAATCCCACCTGTATACATAACAAATATTCAGGTAAACCATCAGGATTTAGAAAGTCATAAAGATATTATCCAAAATAAGTCGATATCTGCAACAGATAATATTTCTCTGGAATACAAACAGAACACTGTCTCCTTGTATTTTACTGCTGTAAATTTTAAAAACAGCGAAAAGAATATTTACCGCTATATTTTAGAAGGTTTTGAAGATTCCTGGAACTACGCCGGTGTTGAACGCAAAGCCAACTATACAAATCTGTCTCCGGGAAATTATACATTTCATGTGCAGGCTGCCAATAATGACGGTGTATGGAATATGGAAGGCGCCAGCATAAATATTACGATTCTCCCTCCCTGGTATCTGTCAAACTGGGCTGTATCTCTTTACTTTTTATTGATTACAAGTGTTGTTTTACTTTTCAGAAGGTATTTACTAATAAAGGAAAGGAAAAGAAATGAGATGGAGTTGAAACGGATTGAAACAGAAAAGGTGAAGGAATTAAATGATATGAAACTACATTTCTTCACAAACATATCTCATGAAATACGAACCCCTTTAACACTTATTCTTGGCCCTTTGCAGGAACTCTTAAATCAATGGTCGTATAATCAAAAGCAGCAACTTCTGTTGGATTTAATCTCCCGAAATACCAACAGACTATTTCATCTGATAGACCAGTTGATGGATTTTCGGAAATTAGAAAATGATACTTTGCCTTTTCATCCCTCCTCGGGTGATGTTGTTTGCTTTATTAAACTCATCTATGATGATTTTAAGTATCTGGCCGTGAATAAAGATATAAAATATAATTTCGAATCATCACACAATAATTACCTGACTTGCTTTGATACTGACAAACTTCAGAAAATTCTCAATAACCTATTATCTAATGCATTTAAATTTACCCCTGAAAAAGGTACCATCTCACTTTTGCTTCATCTTGATGAAAATGATCAGATGATCCGGATTGAGGTTTGCGATGATGGTATCGGGATTGACAATAAGCACATTGACAGAATATTTGACCCTTTTTATCAGGCACATGATCAATACTACAAAAAATTTAAGGGGACTGGTGTCGGGCTCTCACTATGCAAATCATTGGTGGAAATCATGAATGGTGAAATCAGAGTGAGAAGTAATGAGAAAAATAATTCCGGTCAGCGGTTTACCACTATATTTACCATTAGTTTTCCTATGGTACATAAAACAGAATACCAGGAAGATAGAATAGAGAACAAACTCATCACCCCAAAAGATACTTCCGGAATCCCTGAAGATCATGATGAAAAAGAACAGTTTGAAATCACCTCAGGATTACCCACCGTGCTGGTAGTAGAAGACAATCCGGACATAAAGGTTTTCATTAAATCTCATTTATCTTCACAATATAATTTTATTTTTGCATTGCACGGAAAAGATGGGTTGCAAAAAGCAAAGGAAATGCTTCCCGATATCATTGTAAGTGATGTAATTATGCCCGAAATGGATGGAATTGAAATGTGTGAGCATATCAAATCTGCACCCGAAACATCGCATATTCCAATCATAATGCTTACAGCCAGAAACACCGAGGTAAGCATTATGGAAGGTTTAAACTCGGGGGCAGATTCATATATTACCAAACCTTTCAACATCAATATTTTGAATCTTTACCTGAAAAACACCCTCAGTGCGCGTAAAAAACTTCACGAACAATACCAGGCAAATTACTCACTCAAAGGGTTTGAGTGCACCAATAAAACAGATAAATATTTTCTGGAAAAAGTAACTGAAAAGATAAAAGAGAATATTTCTGAACCTGAATTTGGGGTGGATGAACTGGCGAAAGAGTCGGGTATGAGCAGAACTAACTTTTACAAGAAAATCAAAAATCTGACAGGATTGACTGTCAATGAACTCATCAAAAATATAAAATTAAAGATCGCCGCCAATCTGTTGCTAAATTCTGATTATAACATAAATGAGATTGCCTATCGAATAGGATTTAAAGATGCCTCTTATTTTAGCAGATGTTTCAGAGATACATTCGGTTTTTTACCCAAAGATTTTATAAAGAAACATACTCCACGGAAAAATGCTAAGGTGTAATGGTTATAAGGAGCAGTGTTCTGTTCCTTTTTGTCTTATGCGCATGGAGTAAACCAAATTCAAGAGCCACTCGAAAAATACAGTATAAATTCATCCGGTCAGTTACAAACTACATCTTGAAAACTAGTAAGCAGTTATGAGCACAGTGGGTATGTTTTTTTGGGAGGTGAACCTTTTCTAACACTTTTTCACCCTGTCAGCAACGATTATTTTTGTATGAACCTTTTATAAAGGTATATTCTGCTGTTGGTTGGTATCTCTAATCTTACACCCTCATTACCGATCGTTTGCCATTTTAATGTTCTTCACATTCGATGGTAGATATCCAAATTTGGATTTGAAGCATCGCGAGAAATGTGAAATGTTTTTAAACCCCACCATGTCAGCTACTTCGCTTACATTGTAAAGACCGGAACTCAGAAAAGTATAGGCTTTTTTTAACCTTACACCTTGTATTAGTTCAGAGACAGTAAGACCCGTAATGTTTTTAATTTTCAGGAAAAGCTGGCTTCTTCCAATCCCTATCTCACGTTGCAATTGCTGGATATTTAACTCGGGATTATCTATGTTTTTTTCTATAAATGCAACCGTTTTCTCAACCAGGGGGTCAATATTCTCCCGGTTATCTTCCGTTGTATCTAAAAGAAAGGTTTTTGCAAACTGCATTCTGATATTACCTTTCAGGGTCAGTATATTCTTCACCTTCATCAGCAAGATGGTGGTATTGAAAGGTTTTGAAATATAGTCATCCGCTCCTGCTTCAAATCCTGATAGTTGGTTTTTTTCTTTTGATAATGCAGTTAATAAGATAACAGGCACATGGCATGTTAAAGGTTCTTTTTTTAAATTTCTACACATCTCAACTCCGTTCATATCCGGCATCATTACATCACTGATGATAAGGTCAGGTATGATCTCCAATGCTTTTTCATATCCCTGTTTTCCTGTATAGCAGGAGGTTACCTGATAGTGATTCTCCAGCATGGTCAGCATAAATTCATTGAGGTCTTTGTTGTCCTCAACGATAAGAATGCTTTCCCTTTTTTTACATACACCATTTCCGTCATTTGTACGATCATTTTCAATAGGGATTTCCACATCAGCGGTGGCTTCCAACTCAGGTGCCAGCGATGGTGCATGCGTATTTTCCAGTTGTGCAAGATGGTTGGTGAAATATAATTTAAAAGATGATCCTACCCCCACTTTGCTGGTTGCCTTGATTTGCCCCTGGTGAAGATCGGAGAGTTCTTTTACCAATGCCAACCCCAGACCAGTACCCGAAATATCATGACTTGTTGCGTTATCAGATTGGTAAAATGGTTTGAATATATCTTGTAATTCTTTCGGAGCAATGCCTTTTCCTGTGTCAGAAACCTCAATCTCAATAACATCGGGTTTGTCCTTTTCTTTTTGGAGGGTACACGAAAGTTGAACCTTGCCATGGGGGTGAGTGAATTTAATGGCATTAGACAGCAGGTTGCTTACAATCCGTTCGATTGCTGAGGTATCAAATTCCCAGTAAACAGATTCATAGTTGCATGAAAAACTTAATGTAATGTTTTTAGATTCAGCAAAAGAAGAGAACCGGTTCGTAATACCTTTTAAAAAAGGGATCAAATCTTCAGTTGCTTTACGAATGGTAAACTTTCCCTCATCAATCTTATGTAAATCCAAAATCTCATTGGTTAGTTGATATAGTTTTTCTGAATTTGATTTCAGGATTTGAAAATATTTTTCTTCATCTTTATCATTTTGCCTTTGTTTTTGCATCAGTTTTTCCAGTGGGGTAGTGATTAGCGTAATAGGTGTGCGAATCTCGTGTGTGATTTTCGTGAAAAAATCAAGCTTAAACTTATCTAATTCTATTTCTTTTTCCAGTTTTAAAAGTTCAAACCTGTTTTTTGATTTTATTCGCTCTTTTCTGATTGCTAAATATCTGAGCAGAACCAGTATCCCTATCAGCAAAATTGCATAAAAAAGATACGCCCACCAGGTTTGCCACCATGGATTTTTTATTCGGATATCCAGGGTTATTCCGGATTCATTCCATATATTATGGCTATTGCCCGCTTTTATACGCAAAGAGTAATTACCGGGTGGTAGATTTATATAGGATACAGTTGGGTTTGATCCAACAGATACCCAATCATCATCAAAACCCTCTAGTTTCACAAGGAATTGATTATTTAACGGTTTGAAAAAATCGAGTGCAGAAAATTCGAAACTTAGCCTGTTTAAATAATGATTTAATGTTATGGATTCAATTAATGCCTGATTTTTTGTGTTTGGAGAAAAATTTATTTTATCATCATTATACTCAGAAAAGGGCTTGTTGTTGATTTCAATTCCGGTGATGACTATTTTTGGGGCAATATCGGTTTTTATCACACTATCAGGGTAGAAACTGATAATTCCGTTACTGGATGGAAATAATAACTTTCCATCTTCAGACTTCATGCTGGTTGAAAATATAAATTCGGTATGAGGAAGACCATCTTCAATATCAAAATTTCGTGTCTGTGGAATGGGCAGTGATGATTGACTGTAATAATCTAGTCGTGTTATACTTCTGTTTGTTTGCATCCATATATATCCCTGATCGTCTTCTGTTATTGAAAAAACAACATCGTTGATCAGCCCATCTTTCTGGTTAAGATGAATAAACTCATCTTTATCACGCAAATACAAATTAACCCCTCCGCCATTTGTGCCAATCCATATGTTTCCCCCGGAGTCTTCAAAAAAATTCAAAATGTCGTTATTGGATATTTGACTTTTTCCGCTGTAGTCATTTACAATATTCCTGATCTTGTTGGTTTTTTTATCGAGGATATTAATTCCATTGGTTAAATGTCCTATCCAGATATTTCCTGATCTATCCTGCATAATCCTTCTTACTGATATTCCTGATATCACATTTTTCCCGCCATCAGGAGTGTAGTGAGCAGAAATATTGAGTTTAGGGTCGAGCCGGAGTAATCCTTCTTCATGTAACCCTATCCACACATTTTTTTCATCGTCAGCAAACAGATCAAAAATTTGTGAATAATTATTCTGACCAACAAATGCCTCAGGTTTTGAAAACTTTTTTTTGTTTAAATGAAAAACCCATAGTCCATGCCCCCAGGTACCTATTAGCAAAGAATCTTCAGCAAAAGGAGAAATGCTGGTAATCATAAATTCGGTGTTGTTTATTGAATGAGGAATAAACTGTTGAAATGAATTTTCTCTTTTGTTAAATAAAATAAGGCCTTCTTCACTTCCCAGTAAAAGATTATTTTCCTTTGTTTCATATACACTGTGAATCACGTTTCCCGGATGTTCTTTTTGATTTGGAAAGGGTACAATATGGCGAAAGTCATCATGATAAAGATAGTACTTGTAAACACCCATGGATTGACTGGCAGCCCAAAGCACGTTTTGATTGTCTAAATAAAGTGCATTGAATCCCAGGTTTTGAGGATATCGTGGAAAGTTCAAATGAGATTTGAGTTCATAAAACCGTTCATTAGAAATGTCAAAAATAAAAATGCCACCATATGTGGCCAGGTAAAACCCATCATTTTTGGGTATTATTTCATTGATGAGATTAGGAAGTGCCCTTTCGGGCAGGTTGTTTACACGAAATTGTTTGTAATTACCTGTATCATGATGATATTCAAATAGTCCTCCACCGGCTGTTGCAATCCAAAGTTTATCACTTTTCTGTATTATTCCGTTGATATAAGGTGTTATAACCCCCTCCAGGATGCTTTGAGCCTCATGGTCTTCAACTACAAATAGTCCGTGTCCTTTCGTCCCAACCCACATCCGTCCGGATGATTCGAAGTACAGCGTTTCCACATCAACGTGTTGGGGCAATCCCACTGCAGAATAGGGTATGATTTTTTCTGATGCAGGTGAGAACTGATACAAACCTTTTGTTGTGGCAAACCATAGCGTCCCTTCGGGGTCTTCACTTATATCATAAACATGATGAGAGGATGACTCAGATGACAAACCGGAAACAGGTAAAGGAAAAGAAGAAAAAGTTTCATTTTTATTATCGTATCTGAATACATCGTTTCCGCTGGCTCCAATCCAAAGATAACCAGCGGTATCTTCATAAATTCTGTGAATGATTTTGTTCTGGAAAGACCCGTCTTCTTCTTTATTGTAAAGGTATCTTACACATTTGTAACCATCGTATCTGTTGAGCCCATCATAGGTTCCAAACCACAGGAAACCTCTTGAGTCTTTAAAAATGGTTTTTACCTGATTGTGAGACAACCCCTGTTCTCTTGAAACTCCGGAAATATAAAAGTAATGGCTTTCGGAATTCTGAGAATAAAGGGATGATGTGGCAATAAGAAGAATGAAAAGAAGAAAACCGGAAAATCTTATCTGATAGAAAATGATCAGACAGGACGATATGAAATTTTGATAACACATAAAACAGATTCTTAAACAACTAAAAGGACAAGATTTTCACCGTCCGGAGTAACAATTGCTGCAATCAGATTTGAACTAATTTGATATAATTATCTGATAACTTAACGCGCAAATTTAATCATTATTTAACGTAAGGATCAAATTCGGAAAGATACCTGTGTTAAATAAAATTTACGGATTGGCAGAACATTCTTTCGGACGCTTAGAACATGCCAAAAATGAATCTCATCCTATTTTCGCATTTCGTATCAGCAAATCTTTTCCTGAAAAACCATTCATACAAATGAAGAAATGAAGCATTACAAAAATTACAATCTCTTACATAAAAAGCAACTTTTTATTTCGGTTCCCATACTTTTTGCAACCAGTTGTGGTATTTCTCCTCAGAATGAATCAGAGGAACAGATAATGCCAAATATATTGTTTATCCTAACCGATGACCTGGGGATTCATGATCTGGGTGTTTACGGAAATGATTTTCATGAGACTCCCCACCTGGATTCACTGGCAAATTATGGAGTAAGGTTCACGCAGGCCTATGCCGCAAGTCCGGTATGCTCACCCACACGCGCCAGTATTCTTACAGGAAAAAATCCTGCTGAATTACATCTTACCGACTGGATACCGGGTAAACCATCATGGTCGTCTGAGAAACTGCTGGCTCCTGAATTCAATCATGAATTGCCCTCAGATGAAAAGACAATAGCTTCCATGTTAAAGGAAATTGGTTATCATACCGCTAGCTTTGGCAAATGGCACTTAGGCGATACAACCTCATTACCTACCGATCATGGTTTCGATATTAACGTTGCCGGCAGTCATTCAGGCCTGCCCCCGAGTTACTTCTATCCCTACATTAAAGAAGATTTTATATTGCCAGATCTAAGTACCGGAGGGGTTGAGGGTGAATTCCTTACCGACAGACTCACCGATGAGGCACTTGAATGGATACAGGAAAAAAAGGATGATCCCTTCTTTATGTTTCTTTCCTATTTTACACCACACATTTGGCTGGAAACCAAACCAGAACTATTGGAAAAATATACGGTAAAGGCACAATCCGCAGATTTCAATGCGTCAATAGATCCTGTTTATGCCGGAATGATCGAAACCCTTGATAACAATATTGGAAAAATTATGGAATTTTTGCAATATGAAGACCTGCTTGAAAATACCATTGTCGTTTTTTATTCCGACAACGGAGGTGTAAACAGAGACCTTGGTCTTGATCCCATCACAGACAACGGTATTTTCAGGGAAGGAAAGGGACATTTGTATGAAGGAGGTATCAGGGTGCCCCTGATCATTTACTGGAAAGATCAAATTGAAGCACGAACTTCTGATGTACCGTTTATCAGCATGGACTTCGTGCCTACCTTCGGCGCCATGACCGGAAACAACTGGGATTCAGGCGAAGGCATCAGTTTTTATGATTATCTTACCCAAAACATTGTACCTGAGAGAAATGCAATGCATTTTCATTATCCGCACTATAGTTATCAGTTAAGTACTCCTTCGGGTGCTATCCGTTCAGGAGATTACAAACTCATCGAGTTTTTTGAGGACTTTTCAACCGAATTGTACCATATCCAAAAGGATCCTGCCGAGTCAGATGACCTTAGTAAAATCATGCCTGCTCTTCGCGATAGTTTGCAAAACAAGTTACACAAGTGGAGAGATGAGGTAAATGCTGCCATGCCGGTTCCTAATCCTGATTATGAAAAAGAAGAATCAACATCAGCCGCAGGTGAAGTTCTTTAAAAAGGTATAAATGAGCAAAAGCAAATTTCCACTCCACCTACATCCAATCAGTATGTCTGATGCTTTTAAACATTACAGATGTGCATTTTCTGATTTAAGAATTTAATTTTCAATCTAATAATCATTTCATAAAATTTTATGCAAGAAAGAGATAATACCGATTCCTATTTTGAATTTGACGATACAAACAAAGAGGTACTGATTAAAAGATATGATACACCTACACCATGGATGAACTATCTGTCCAATGGTACATTTCACACCATGATATCGCAGGCGGGTGGAGCGGTGGCATTTTACAAATCACCACAGATATGGCGCATCAACAGGTACCGGTTTTACCATCTTCCGCACGACAGATCGGGTATGTATCTGTATTTGAGAAATAAGGAAAATAAACAATACTGGTGTCCAACCAATGCTCCTGCACCTACCAGACCAGAGTCGTGGAGTGCTGCACACGGAGCGGGTTATACACGGTTTATGGCACAAAACGATGGTTTAAGTGCCCGGTTAAATTATTTTGTGTCCCCTTCAGATAATGTCCTGGTTTGGAATCTGAAACTTAAAAATCTTACCCCCGATGTTAAAAACTACGACATATTTACTTACGTGGAGTTCGGGATGATGGAGTTTTTAAGAGAAGTGTCCTGGGTTTGCTATATGAAACACCAGATGAGTGTTTACTATCTTGATAACGTGAAAAGCCTGATTTTTAAATACGGGGTGGAAAATCAACCCAAACCAGATGAAACTCCACTGGTTTACCTGGCAAGCGATCAGCCACTTAAAGGGTATGATGGCGACAGGGATGAGTTTATAGGTACTTACCGGTCTGAATCAGATCCATTTGTGGTAGAGCAATCTGAATGTACTAACTCAACATTGTTTGGTGGTGATCCCTGCGGTGCATTACAAATGGAAGTGAATCTGCAACCCGGTGAAGAAAAAACGGTGAACGTGTATTTGGGGTGTGAGATGTCAGAAAGTGATATAAGCAGAATATTAAATCACTTACGTGAAAAAGATTACGTGCGAAAATCTTTTTCCAAACTTCAGAACGGCTGGAGTAATTATTTCAAAGGTTTTCATTGTGAAGTGCCTCACGAAAATGCAAAACGCATGATCAATTTCTGGAACCCCTACCAGGCACAGCGTAATTTCCTATTTTCAAGAAACATCAGTTACTATGCCACAGGTACTTTCAGAGGGGTTGGTTACAGAGATACTTCCCAGGATGTTTTGTCTCAGGTACCGCTTGATTTGGAAAGTGCCAAAGAAAAGATGCGGATATTGCTCAAAGAGCAATACCAGGATGGTCATGCCAACCACTACTTCTTCCCCTATGAAGGATGGGATCCGGTAACCACTATCCATTCGGATGATCATCTTTGGCCGGCACTCTCGGTGTGGAGTATTGTGATGGAAGAAGGGAAAACAGACTTTCTGAATGAAATGGTTCCTTTTTATGATGGCGGACAGGCTACTGTTTACGATCATTTGAAGAGTGCTGTGGAGTTTACCATGCAGAATATAGGTAGAAATGGTTTACCATTAATGCTGCGCTCCGATTGGAATGATCAGATGTTTAAAGTGTGCAGGGAAGGAAAAGGCGAAAGTTTCTGGACATCCATGCAGTTGGGGGTTATTCTCCCCAAAATGGCCGAACTAGCCCGGTTACTCAATAAATATGATGATGCTGCCTGGTATAAAGACATTTACGATGAGCAAAAACGTATTGTGAACAATATTGGCTGGGATGGTGAATGGTATCGCAGAGCCATTATGGACAACGGACTTTTTCTGGGCACCATGGAAAACCCTGAGGCAAAAGTTTGGCTCAATGCACAGTCATGGTCGGTTTATTCGGGATTCGCAACGCCTGAGAGAGCGGTTCAGTGCATGCATACGGTGAAGAAAAAACTGGATTCTGATTTGGGTATTAAACTCATCGATCCACCTGTAACCACATTTCCTGATCCCAAAGACCCGCTTACACATTATAACAAAGGCACAGGAGAAAATGCGGCTGTTTTCTGCCATGCCAATACATGGGCTATCATAGCAGAATGTATGCTGGGAAGAGGCGATATTGCCTGGAAATATTTCCAGCAGCTAATTCCTGAGGTTGCAATGCGCAAAGCAGGCCCATGGCGATACAAAGCGGAACCTTATGTATATGTTTCCAATCTTTTCGGACCCGACTCAGATAAGTTTGGACTGGCAAATGTTTCATGGCTTACAGGCACGGCAAGTTGGATGTATATTGCCGCAACACAGTATATTCTGGGGATTCGTCCGGAATGGGAAGGTTTGCGCATTGACCCCTGCCTGCCCTCCGATTGGGAAGAAACCATGGTGGAAAGAATCTTCAGAGGATGTAAAATTAAAATCAGTATGAAGAAAACCAAGGGTATCTGCAAAGGGAACACTCTCTTAAAGGTCAATGGTCAATATCTGAAAAAATCCCTTATACCTAAGGAAATGATTGAGTATAGTAAAGAGTTGATTGTAGATGCTGAGATCAGATAATTATAAAATTGATTATCAGTAGTTTATTTGATTATGGACGCTCAGAACAATAATTCGGACTGATGGAAAAACAACAGTTTTAACTTTATAATAATTTTATCGACAATTAAAAACAACACTACTTATTTTCATTAAAACACTATCCATCTTATAAGTATGACAACAAACAATCAAATCCTGAAAATTTTTATGCCCGAATCACATCCAATACTATTACTTGTAATTGGATTGTTTACCACCACCTTACTTTGCTTTTCAACAGTATCCACTTATGCAAACGATTCCGAAATAATACAGGATAAATCTGTAACCGGTACCGTTAAAGATTCTTTTACCGGGGAATTACTGGTAGGTGTAAATGTTGTAATCAAAGGAACAACAACAGGAACCGTAACCGATATTGACGGGAAGTTTAGTCTTGAAATACCCAACGGACCAACCACACTAAGGGTATCTTATATCGGTTACCTTGCCGAGGAAGTAATGGTGGAACAAGGTGAAAATATTACAGTAGAACTATCACCCTCAATAGAAATGCTTGAAGGGGTAGTTGTAATGGGTTATGGTACACAGAAGGAACGCAATGTAACTGGTTCTGTTTCTCACATGCGATCTGAAGATATCAGGGAAATGGCCGTAACCAGCTTTGATCAAACCATGCAGGGGCGGCTAGCGGGGGTTGTGATCACACAGAACTCATCTGCTCCCGGCGGATCCGTAACAGTAAGGGTGAGAGGAGCAACCAGTGGAACCAGCAACGAACCACTTTATGTAATTGATGGGGTTCCTATATACAATGATAACAGCTTGAGTGCTGTGTTAAGTCCCAGTGGTGGGGGGCAGCCCCAGAATGTGCTGGCTTCGCTCAACCCATCCGATATTGAAAGCATTACCGTACTGAAAGATGCATCGGCAACTTCTATATACGGATCAAGGGGAGCAAACGGAGTTGTTCTGATCACCACCCGAAGAGGCAAGGAAGGGCAAACAAGGGTATCCTTTGAAACCTTTTTTGGATTGCAGCAAATATCAAAAAGATATGACCTATTGAATGCGCAGCAATTTGCTTCACTGTCCAGAGATGCTGCCCTGAATTCTGGATTACGTGTTTATCTGGGAGAAGATGAGTATTTTACGGAAATACCACCTTTTATCGACCCCAATTTGGTAGGACAAAGACTGGGAGAGGGAACCGACTGGCAGGATCAGATCTTACAAACAGCACCCATGCAAAATTATCAGTTATCCATATCCAGCGGAACCGAAAAGGGCAATTATGCGATCATGGCAGGTGTTTATGATCAACAGGGAATTATCAAAGGATCAGATTTCAGCAGGTATTCAATGCGGTTGAACACCAATTATAGTATTAGTGACAGGATCAGTTTCGGATCATCAGTTTCTTTGGCACGCAGCTTAAGCAATCTTATCCCATCTGATGGCATTGAAGGTTCGGGGGCCATTATCACGCCCGCCCTGTCTTATCTCCCTGTAATTTCGCCACGTCGCGACGATGGTTCGCTCTCGGTGGGTGTGCCGGGTTATTTTGCAAATGTAAGAAACCCTCTGATCCCTATTGAACTCAACGAAATGAATACCGCCAACAACAGAGTTATTGGGAATTTGTTTACTGAAGTTTCTTTACTGGAGAACTTAACCTATAAGTTAAATGCAGGTTTTGATTATAACGACAACAAAGGGAATCTTTTTACCCCGGTTTTAAACCGCGAAGGTTTTGATCCGGCCAACTCCAGCAGGAGTCAAATGAACATCGTAGAGAATATGTGGCTGCTGGAAAACACATTGAATTATTCAGTTGAAATGGGTAATAACCATAACCTGGATGCATTGGCAGGGTACAGCGCACAAGAGTTTCACAGAGAATTTACTTACCTGTCAAAGAAGAATTTCTCAAACATTGACAATAATACCCTGGACAATGCTCTTGAAGTGGATGGAGATTCGGGGGGTATGTTTTCTGAGTATGCTCTTTTGTCTATGTTTGCCCGGATCAACTATAATTACGCCGAAAAATACCTCACTTCCTTTACTCTTCGCAGGGATGGTTCCTCACGATTTGGTAAAGACAACCGATATGGAATTTTTCCCGCATTTTCAGCAGGGTGGAGATTATCCGATGAAGAGTTTTTATCCAATGTTACTACATTCAGTAATATAATGATCAGGTATTCCTATGGCCTCTCTGGAAACCAGGAAATAAGTAATTATGCAGCAACTGCCCAAACAGCCGTTCCTCAGGTGGCATATGGTTTTGGACGGAACACACCTTATATGGGCACCTGGCCCCTTTCCATCCCTAATAATGCCCTTAGCTGGGAAGAAACTGCACAAGGTAATCTTGGTCTTGATATAGGTATTCTGGATGATCGTTTCGAAATTACACTGGATTATTACAGGAAAAAAACCACCGGGGTACTTGTAGATATGAATCCACCGATTTTGGCCGGGTATTCTGACTCCTATTGGGAAAATGCAGGTGTTATTGAAAACCAGGGGTTAGAACTATTGTTGAGCGGGCGATTGATATCTACCCCCAATTTCAGATGGTTGTCAGATCTTACCTTTGCCCTGAATGAAAACACAGTGGTTTCTTTCCCCCGGGGTGACGAAGGTTTTATAATGGAATCTGCAGCCAACGGTAGAGCCGGGCAAACTTACCTGGTAAACGGGCAACCTTTAGGAAACTTTTATGGATACAAAACCGATGGCGTATTTTTAAACCAACAGGAAGTAGATGCATATGTAAATTCCATGGGTCAACCCATTCAACCCGAGGCGCAAGCCGGAGACATCAGATATGTAGATGTGGATGGTGATGGAAGTATAACTACCAATGACCGAACTGTTATCGGAAATGCGATGCCCAAACTAACCCTGGGATTTACCAACCGGTTTAGCTGGAAACAATTTGAATTAAGTGCCTTTGTCTATGTCCAGACTGGCAATGAAGTTTTCAATTCTACACGATATTATCTCGAGGGTATGTTGGGAGATCGCAACCAAACTGCAACAACGCTTAACCGATGGGTTTCTGAAAGCCAGCCAGGCGATGGTAAAACCCCAAGGGCCACCCGCTTTGATCCCAATCAAAACTGGCGGTTTTACAGCGACAGATGGATTGAAGATGGTTCCTTCCTGAGATTAAGAAATCTAACTGTTTCATATACTTTACCCGATTCATGGGTTAATCATCTTAATATCAGCAGATTTAAGATGAGTGTAACAGGGCAGAATCTTTTCACTTTAACCAACTACACAGGTTTTGATCCCGAAGTTAGCTCCAATGCTCAATCTGCTTATTTCCCGGGTTACGATCTTGGAGCATATCCCCTGGCAAGATCAATTATTTTTAATATCAGTGCAATCTTTTAAAAGTTATAGTTATGAATAAGTTACAACGTATAATTATCCTTTTCTTTACCGTACTTTTCTGCCAATGTAGCGATGATTTCCTTGAAAGAGATAATCCGGCGGCTTCTACCATCGAAAACTTTTTTCAAACCGAAAATGATTTTGACATGGCCCTGGCAGGGGTTTATAATCTTCTCGTTCGCGCCGATTATTACAATGGAATTTTAGTAAGATACCTCGAAATTGCTTCTGATGATGCTAATCCCGGAGATGATGCTCTTTATAACTCTTTGCTGGGCAATGACATTGACAACTTTACTATGTCCTCCGAGAGTTATACTACCATGAATATTTTTTCCAGCAGTTATATTGGCATCGCAAGAGCAAATACCACCATTGAAAGGGTAAAGGCAACTTCTTTAAATGATAATTTTAAAATACAGATTGAAGCGCAAAGTCGGTTCTTACGTGCATTGTTTTATTTCAACCTGGTGAGATTGTATGGAGATGTTCCTCTAATTCTGGAAGAGATAACCGACCCTAAAGAAGCAAGCATCCCAAGAACACCCTATAAAGAAGTTTATGAAGAGGGCATTATTCCTGATTTGCTGTTTGCTGTAGAAAAACTACCTTCATCATGGGGCAATGAAGATATTGCAAGAGTTACCAACTGGGCAGCAAAAGCATTGTTGGCTAAGGTTTACCTGACCATGGGATCATTTGATTCGGGAAATTTTGCGAAATCCAGAGATATTTTATGGGAAATTATCAACTCCAATCAGTTTTCACTGGAAGAGAACTTTGCTGATTTGTTTACAAGAGAAAATGAATTTGGGAAGGAGTCTATTTTTGAAATCAACTTTATGTCAGGTCAGCATTTCTATGAAAGAGAAGGATATGGATTAGGAGTGTATAAACCACAAAGAAACGGAATAGGGAGTTATTATAATAATTCGTACATGCCAAGGTTCAGAGGATCTGCTTACATGGGTGATGAAGAAGGTGCATTTGCCAGGGGCGGTTTTGGCATCGGAATACCAACCACATCAAATGATCCCAGAGGCGAAAACTACAATGTACCTGCTGGCACTTCTATTGTTGAATTATTTGGCGAAGGTGATTTGCGCAAAGAAGTAACCATTCTTGACTATTATAATACTGCAGAAGAAGAGGGACTGCCTGTTGATTATGATATTGCACCATTCAATGTAAACAAATATAAAGATTATGAAGAAACGGAGAACGGCGAAGCTGATGATAACTTTTTCATCTTAAGACTTGCAGATGTATATCTGATGTTTGCTGAAACCGAAAATGAGATCAATAACGGGCCTACCCCCGATGCATACGAATACCTGAACAAAATTAAAAGACGTGCTTTGGGGCTGCCCATTCATGAAACATCAGACATTGATTATATTGATCTGGATTACATGCAGTTTCTGGATAAAGTATATCATGAAAGAAGACTTGAACTTGCTTTTGAAGGGCAGAGATGGTTTGACCTGATAAGAAGACCACAAAGAGCTATTCAGGTTATGCAGACGCAGGGAAAATCAAATATTACTGAGGACCGACTTCTATTACCCATACCCCAATATGTGATTGAAGAAACAGATGGAGTCATAATACAAAACCCTGGATATAATTAATAACCTTTTCCAATTCATTAAACATTAACTTAAAAACACATTTATCATGAAAAAACATTTGATTTATTTTTTAGCAATTCTTTTCGTTCCTGCTGCTTTATTTGTAAGCTGTAACGACGACGATGGTCCGGAAGCACCAGATCTTTCTATCTCTGTTGATCCTTTATTGACCGAAAGCGAGCCAGGAAGTACGATTGATTACACTATTATTGTAGCTGGAGATCTTAAGTCGGTTACGTTAAACAGCACTGAAATTGCAACCTTTGAAGAAGGTACTTTCAATGATACGATCACGTATCAATATACTTTTCCTGCTGATGCTGATCAGGATGCGCAACTTACCTTCACTGTTGTAGATCAGCAAGACATGACTTTAGATGCTATTACCCAGGTAAGCTTCATCAGACCTGATTATTTTTTAGCAGATTTCAGCACTAAAATTGCCGACGAAGCCATGTGGGGCGATTGGTGGGAAGGCGATGCCATTAATCCTATGCCGGGTGCTACTTATAACGGTGGTGATGCATCTCCATCTGTTTACGTAACATGCCGTGGAGGTTATGCAGATGACAACTGGAATTTTGCTGCCGATCTTCCTGACGGAGGTACCGGTTTAATGATGACCAGACTCTCTATTCTCGAGGATGACGGAAGCGTAGCATGGGATGGATATATGATTCCCGTTTTCGGATGGTATGGCGAGGGTATGACTCAACCTTCTTCTGAGGAACTAGATCTTGTAAAAGCAGGACAAAGAGTGGTTGCCGTTGATGTATACTATGAAACTGATCCTGATAGTCCGGAATCTTTCAGTGATCTGAGTGAAGACGAAGGTGTGAAGTTCCAGTTCCGCTTCGGAAATCTGACAAAATTTAAAGAATCGGGTGATAAAAAAGGTTGGTTCATGGCCAAGGAAGCATTTGTTAGCACTCCTGACACATGGGAAACCCTTTATTTTGCTGCCGACGATCAGGCAGAAGTAGATACTATCAATAGCAACGAAGGTATGGATGCAACATCAGATGAAGTTGATTTTGCATGGCTTGTTCCTGCTTACGGACAACCTAACTGGGATTCCCATAAAATATATCTCAAAAACCTGAGAATAACCAATTTGGTAGAGTAGTAATTATTGGAAGGTGAAAGATTTATTATCTGCATAAATTGTAATTGGTCTTTTTCAATCTTTTACCATGTGAGCAGAGGGAAACGTTTCCCTCTGCTTACTACCATCACTACCAAAACTTTTAATTCGTTTATCCGGGGATAACGACAAATAATTAAAATCCACTTCAACTTTTACTGAAAATAATCAGCAAGGGCTTTTAAGTCCGCAAGAGAAACTTTGCCCAAATAAATTCAATCACAATGAAAGTAACAACCTTAAAGAGTTTTACTGTTTCTGTTACCTTGTTTATTCTTTGTTCCTATGCTTATGGATTCGCTGAAATTGATTTCGATAAGGCAGAACTTACCCTTTATGTAAACAATCAACACCCTGAGGCATGCGATTGGAATGCAGGAACAATGCCGGATAAACCACTTTTAACACTTCAATACGCAATAGAGCGGTCTAAAAATATTCCTTCCAGAATCATCCTGTCCGCGGGTCACTACCGGTCTTACCTTGATATAAATACAAATCAACTATTGATACTGGAAGCAGAAACCCCTGGTGAGGTATTCATTACCGGTAGCGATGAGTTTAAAAACTGGGTAAAGGAGGACGGACTGTATTCCCACGACTGGTTTTATGATTGGGGCTTATTTGATGACTCAGATTTCTGTTTCGGACCTTGCAATCTTAGTCAGTATCAACGCCGAAGGGAGATGATTTTTATAAACGGAGAACCTGTAAAACAGGTACTGAATAAAAGTGATCTTGCCGGGAATTCTTTTTTCGTTGATGAGGAAAACAACAAGATATTTTTAAAACCTGATGCAGGAATTGATCCTGAAAACTCTTTGGTAGAGGTTGCCTGCAGAGGATATGATATTTATGATCTGGGGCGAAATGGCAGTCTGGTAAGGGCAACAGTGCACAATGGAGAAGGACTGGTCCTAAAGGGATTGGTTTTTCAACATACCGCCAATACGATGCACCAGGACGCACTCACCATTTTTGAGACCGAAAATCTTATTATTGAAGATTGCATTTTTCAATGGAACAATGGTGTGGGCCTGGAACTGGAGAAATGCAAAAATGTGAGGGTGAATGATATCATAATTCGCCATAACGGAGAAAGAGGTATGGGTTCATGGAACGGGGTGAATGTACATATTAAAGATATTGAAATATACGGAAACAACTGGCGGGCCAATGCACCCAGGATTATTGCCCATGATGCCGCTGGTATTAAAGTTTTTGGGGGGAACAGTAATTTTATTCTCGAAAATCTGAAAGTATTCAATAATTATTGCCATGCAATATGGTTTGACTGGGATAATAAAGATTATGTAATTAAAAATTCACTGATTGAAAATAACCAGGAATCTGGTATTATGTTAGAGGGTAGCCGCAAACCCGGCATGATAGAAAATTGCGTCATCAAAAACAATGATATTGGCATCAAAGGATATGGTCATTCAAATGTAAGTATAAATAATTCAGTTATATATGGCAATGA
This sequence comes from uncultured Bacteroidales bacterium, assembly GCA_964589855.1. Lineage (GTDB taxonomy): Bacteria > Bacteroidota > Bacteroidia > Bacteroidales > UBA7960 > SKVR01. The sequence continues at coordinate 26,306 of CAZPVB010000001.1, read as the reverse complement.
TCGACAAATTAGTCTTGGGCAGGATGGCCGAATAGTAAAAGAAGATGATAACTGGGAAATAAACAGTGAAAACTGGACACTAATCAATAACCACATAATTGCCACAGAAGAACATCAAACCCTATTCAACTTCTTTGAGTACAATAATCCTGATAAACCATCAACATGGGCTTCCACCGATTTTATCACTACAATTGAAGCCGATAACAACATTTATTATCATCCTTCAAATAAACAGCAGTTTCCTGACGGAAAGCAGATGCAAGGAGGACAACTGAACTTTAAAAAGTGGAAAAAAAAGACCGGTCAGGATCAAAACTCAACCTGGGAATTTACAGATCCCTTCGTCGGTCAATCCAGTACTGATATTGATGAAATTAAGTCAAACGATTAGTGTAGAACTTTTAAATAGAATTTACTTTTATGAATAGATCTCAACTGCTCATCAAACCTAAATATCATAAGGCATCGCAGTATTTCAATCATACATGGAAAGGTCTGGGAAATATTGACCAGATGAGGTGGATGGGCAGAAAAGACTGTCTCGATCAATTGGATGCTGCACACAGGGAAATAGGCGTTGACCATATCAGGGCAGTCGGACTCTTTGATGATAACCTTTTTGTGATGGGACGCGACCCCAAAAACTTCAAAGACCATAAGGAAGGAGATACAAGGATAAACTGGCAATACATTGATTACATCTTTGATGAATTGATGGATATCGGAATCAATCCGATGTTTACAACTGCCTTTATGCCTGCAGCATTGGCTTCATCCGGGCAAACGGTTTTTGATACTCGCAACAATGTTTCCTTGCCACGTTCTTACAATGATTGGGCTGATCTTGTGACCGCCACACTGAAGCACAATGAGTTCAGATATGGCAAAGCCCGCTTGAAAAACTGGTACTACGAAGTGTGGAATGAACCCAACCTGGGAGCATTTTTTGGCGGTAACAAGGAGGACTTTTTCCAGCTCTGGAAAACAACCTGGAATGCTATCAGGAAGGTGGATTCTGATTACAGGATAGGTGGACCTTCCACTGCACGTGCAGAATGGATACCCGAGTTTCTTGACTTTTCCCGAAAAAATAACTGCATGCCCGATTACCTGATCGGTCATATTTACAACAACGACAGTGAGTATGCCGCTTTATCTCCTTTTGCAGGCCCACAGCAGGATAAGGTAAACAGATCGCCCAACTTCATTAGCGGTGTGATTAGGGGGGTGAAAGAAATTGTCAATGAATACAATTTCCAGGGCGAGATACACTGGAACGAATGGGGCAGATCATGGTTTCCTTATGATCCTTTGAGAGAGACTGCCAATGAAGCTGCATTCATTGTAAAAACCTTATCGGAAGCATCTCAGGAAGCAACCTATTTTGCCTACTGGTGCCTGTCTGATATTTACAATCAATTAGGGTATGGTGCCGAAACATTCCATGGAAATTATGGCATGGTAAACCTTCAGGGGTTGAAAAAACCATCTTATTTTGCCCATCAGCTGCTCTGCCAGCTTGGGAATAGGCGAATAGAAACAGAAACAAACTCTAAAGATCAACAAGTTGATGCCATTGTAACAGAAGATGATGGGAGATTGTCTGTTTTGGTTTATAGCTATAATCATGATTATCAGCCCGAAGACGCATCAGAGAAGTTGCGTGTAAGCATTGATCTTCCTGCTAACAGCAATATCAATAAAGAGAACATACAACTAATCAGGGTAAGCAAGGAGGATAACAGCATCATGAATGAATGGGAAAGAAGAGGCGCCCCTGATTACCTGAAATATGACGAAAGAAAACATTGGAAAGAATTGAACAGACTATCTGTTGATGATTCCGGTTTTGTTTTAAAAAATGAGGAGTCAGACACATCCCTGTTGCAATTTGATATTTCCACACCAGGTATCACACTGGTGAAAATAGATATGCATCCTTAAAATAAATATTCAATTGTACATAGTAAAAAACATGGTACATAACTAAACTAACTCGCAGAAAATGAATAACCTGATAGATTCCTTTATTGTACTCGGATATTTTATCATTGTTTTTGTAATTGGTTTTTATATCAGTAGAAAAAACTCACAGAGCAGTTCTCATGAATTTTTAACCGGTGGGCGGCATATGAAATGGCATCAGACGGGTCTTACGCTTATTGCCATGTTTGTAGATCCCGGCATCATGGGTACTGCTGCCCTTAGTTTTATCCATGGGTTTTATGTTATTCAATGGAATGGAGTAAACTTTTGGATATCAGGCTGGTTTGCTTCCATGTTTTTTGTTGCCATTTACTGGCGTTCAAAGATCATTACCACTCCAGAATATCTTGAAAAGAGGTTTAACGTTATGACCCGCGCCTTCTTTTCTGTAATAATGATATCAACCATCATCGCTTTTCTTACTTACGCAGTATACCTGGGTGGACTTTTGCTTGAAGAGCTCCTTGGTTGGAATTTTTGGATTAATGTCACCCTTATTGCTTGCATAGCAGGTTTCTATGTTATGTATGGCGGTCTTAAAACCATGCTGAAAATGGATATCATTCAAGCCATATTTCTTTTGATAACCATATTTGTAATGGGTATTACCGGGTTCATTCTTTTGGGAGGATTTGAGGGAATACGTGCGCTCGATCTCACCGGGCTTACAGGAAACCGCTTCAACAGCCTTGTACCCCCTGCAGATTTTGATATCAGAACCAAAGCATTTTTTCCTATGCCGGCGGTACTCACCTATGCCATTATCGCTTCCCTTTCATGGATCGTTTGCAATTTTAGCATGGCACAACGCATACTTGCATCTAAAGATGAATCTCATGCACAAAAAGCTCTGGTATTTGCGGGCATCTTTAATGCAATACTCATGTTTATGGCCTACCTTGCAGGTGCAGCTATGCGTGTAAAAATGCCGGATATCCTTCCTGATAAAGCTTTTATTCTGATGATGTTTGAGTATTTTCCTGTTGGAATCAGAGGTTTGCTCATAGCAGGGATCATGGCAGCACTGCTCTCTACCGTAGATGGACTGATCTCATCGTCCAGTTCATTGTTTGCGCAGGATATCTATTTCAGGTTTTTCAAAAAAAATCTAACCGAAAAACAATCCAAAAAATACATTCGAATTATAGAACTTGGCGTGGTAGTGCTGATCTTTCTCTTTGTACCCCTGTTTCTGGGTGCGCAGTCGGCAATGGAATTAGTGCAGGGTTTCCTTGGAAATGTAATGGGAGTAATCATTGCACTCTTTGTGCTGGGGATATTTTTCAAACGGACCACCTCCTGGGCTGCTTTTGGAAGCATGCTTACAGGACTTGTTCTGTCTTTTGCTCTTGATATCGCCACTGATCTTAATTTTGCATTTATTGGTACACTTTCTTTTTCTGTTACGGTGGTGCTTGGGTACGCTCTTAGTTTTCTGGAAAAACCAACCGAAACTTCAAAACTTATCAATCTTACCATATGGACATTAGAGGATGTAAAAGGACCTTTTGTGGGCCTCAAATCCTGGCCAAAACTATGGTTATGGGCTATTCTTTTGCCTTTGACATGGATATCTGTAATGTTTTTGTGGGAATGGTACATGGGATTATGATCTAACGAAATTTAGATAAAAAAACTATAGAGATATGAGAAAGCTTTTGATGTTAAAGAGTGAGGATTTGAGAAGGAAAAGTGAAGATCTGAGAGAGAAAAGCTTGAAATTAAAACTGGTGAATGACTGCTTAAAGGAGAGATTAGACACATTTAATAATAAATATAAGCATGCCTGTTAATTATTATTTTTCAAATTCCGGTAATGATCGTAACGATGGGCTTTCTCCGGGTACTTCCTGGAAGGGTTTGGAAAAATTGGATTCTGTTGACTTAATGCCTGGTGATGGCATATATCTGAAAGCCGGCGATCATTTTACCGGAATCATTTCTATCAAACAATCCGGAACGAAGGATAACCCGATAAGAATCGGTTCTTATGGTGAAGGTGACTTCCCGGTGCTTTCCGGTGCCTGTGGAATTCACAACACCCAGTCCTATGGGTCAGGAGCTGTGCAATGCAAGGTTGATAAACCGGTAAAAGGTGTTTTTGCAGGTGATCACTGGATGCGCATTGCCCGCTATCCTTCCGAAGGCTTTTTCGGGATCGATGATGGTGATAAGATCAGTTTGAAAGACCGGGAATTATTGCTGGATGATGTGGATTGCTCCGGTGCTACCGCGCGCATTCGTGCTGTAAACTGGCAATATGAGATCGCACAGGTGGCAAAACATCAGGGCGATACACTCACCTTTGAAAAGCAAATGATCTACCAGTGTAATAAGGATTACGGATATTTCCTTGATAATAAACTGGATTTCATGACCGAGCCAGGTGAGTGGTTTTATGATAAAGAGACCGGGATGCTATATTTTATTCCGGTTTCCGGGCATACAACGGAAAAAGAATTAATTGAGGCAGTAGTGCATGAAACGGGAGTAAGAATTCAGGGAGCCGGACACATTGTGATTGAAAATATTCATTTTGAAAAATATAATCTGGCAGGTGTACTATGCGAAACCAACTCCAGTAACATCAGGATCAATGATTGTAGTTTTTCCTTCATTCATCAGGATGGTATTTCGCTGGACAAGGGGTGCAAGAAAATCACCATCTCCAACAATCAACTGAGCGATATCAAAGGGCGCGGCATAGCATGCCTGGATGGTGAGTATTGCACGATATCCGGAAATACGATCAGGGATGTTGGTCTGGTACCCGGATATGGGTATGATGGGGTGAACAGTGGCACAGGCATCGCCATTCTGAAAACGGAGCTGGTGTATGCTATCACCAGGAATATCCTTGATAACCTGTCGGAAAAAATACCTGCAGATGTCATTCAGAAGACCGAACCTTTTGTTGATCTTCCCTTTGCCGATGAAAAATTTCTGATCAGCTTCCTGGAAGACAAACTGGGTGAATCGGGGAATAAGTCATGGATCAATGAGATTGCCCTTGCTGTCAGGAAAAGCCTGGAAGGCGAAACCTTCGACTCAAAAAACTGCTATGTGGGGCATAATCGTATTGAGAACACCGGATTGCACAGTATCAGGATTGATGGCAGGAATCATTTATGCGAATTTAATGTTTGTAAAGACTCCCTGCAGTTTATGAACGATGGTGGTTCGATTTACAGCTGGGCGCAGGACTACGACTATTCACTGAATACCGTCATCCGCAAAAACATCGTGATCAATGCCAAAGGCAATGTGGTCGCAACTCCCGATTTTCACCGTTTTGCACATGGTATTTATATCGATAACAAGTGTGTGGGATTTACCATCGAAGAAAACGTGGTTACCGGCACCACGTGGGGTATTTTGCTCAATGATGAATCAAGGGAGCATACCATCAATAAAAACACCGTGTTCGATAATACCATCGGGCTGGCTTTTTCAGAGTATTTTATGCCCGGTACGCTTTATGGATGCTCGGCACACGACAACATTCTGTTTTCACGCGAGCGTGAACAGCGCTCCCTGCTGATTGAAAGCCGCATCGGTGAGAACTTTAATCCCGTTAAAACCGATCGCAATTATTATTACAGCTCGTATTACACTTTCCCGGTCATGCGGTTATCTTTCCGCAACAACCACCGTGTTTGGGAAGAATATGATCTGAAAGCATGGCAGCAGGAGACCGGTATGGATAAAAACTCCCATTACCAGGCTCCACATGATCCGGAGGCCAGACCACGGAATTCATCTTTGATTATCAATGAGAGTTATGAGAAGAAGGTTTTCAAAATAGACAACTCAGTAAGAGATCATTATGATATTCATGGCAATTTGTTGGGCGATGAAGTCACACTGGAACCTTTTACTGCACTTATTTTAATAAATGATTAACCCATTGTTTATACCATTCTGATTATGGATAGAATAGCCCGTACCCGGTTTCTCACTTTTCCAAGGCTGGAAAAACTTGATATGATCAAAAGTTTTTACTTTTTCATCCATATCAGTTTTGCGATCATCATCACCTATCTGCCGGCCTATATGAGTGCCAGTGGTTACACAGGGAAACAGATTGCCCTGCTGATGTCTGTAGGTTTTGTACTGGCATTTGTAGCCCCGCTACTTTTCGGTGTCATTGCCGACCGTACCCAACGTCCGGCACTCATAATGCGCTTTCTGCTGCTCATGACCGTTGTTTCCCTGATCCCTTTCCTTACACCAGGAATAGGATACTCCTTGTTGCTGGGTGCTTATTTCTTTTATGCTTTCTTTCAGGTGCCCATTATGGGCATTGCCGACTCTATGGCAACCGCCAAGGCAACTGAGCAGGGATCAGATTATGGTAAAATAAGGATGTGGGCTGCACTGGGGTGGTTCATCGCGGCTTCCGGTTTTGGAATCGTCATGGATTTCCTGGGATTTGGTCCCGAATCGCCCTGGTTGTTTGTAGTACTTATCATCTCTTTTGCAGTTGTATTCCTTATTTCACTTACCATCACCGAAAGAGAACCCCAGAGAAAAGAGCGTTTGAAATTAAAGGAAGTAAAGGTTTTCTTTCAGGACAGGTCGTTTACCATTTTTCTTATAGCGGTTGTGTTTCATTACATCAGTATGGCGCCTTTTGGTCAGTTTGTGGGGCCACTGGTGCAGGAACTGGGAATGAGTCAGTCTGTTTTGGGCATGACTGCCGGCATGGCAACAGGCATCGAAGTGATCGTTTTGTTAGCTTTCGGTTGGTTGTCAAGGAAATTAAGGTTGGAAACCATTCTCCTTATGGCAGTGATTGTTACAGGTATCCGCTGGTTTTTGGTCTCCATCGTTACCACTGCTGTGCCACTAATCCTGGTGCAGGGGCTTCATGGAGCAACCGCCGGACTCTTCATTGCGGGCGCAGTTACACTGGTAGGAAACCTGGCACCTAAAGGAATGAAGGTTTCCGGGCAAATGCTCTTTGGTTTTGCCGGGGCAGGCCTGGGCAACCTTATCGGTACCAATATGGCCGGAATACTTTTCGATTATTTTGGATCCATACAACGAACCTTTCTGATAGC
>CAZPVB010000001.1:0-19154 GCA_964589855.1 uncultured Bacteroidales bacterium | reverse complement strand
AAGAGAACACAATGGATGACAGAGGCCAGGTTTGGCATGTTCATCCATTTTGGCGCTTATGCCGTACCTGCAAGAGGAGAATGGGTAAAGAACATTGAAAAAATCACCAACGAGGATTACCAAAAATATGTGGATGCCTTTGATCCCGTTGATTGTGATATGAAAGAATGGGCCAGACTGGCAAAGGAGGCAGGAATGAAATATGCGGTGATGACTGCCAAACATCACGATGGTTTTTGCTTATTCGACAGTGAGTATACCGATTATTCAACCGGAACAACCATTGGCCGTGACCTTGTGAAAGAATTTCTGAATGCCTTCAGGGCAGAAGGATTGAAAGTTGGGCTCTACTATTCACTCATTGACTGGCATCATCCCGATTATCCCAAATACAACGATCCCATGCACCCGATGAAGGGCAGGGAAGAATTCAGGAATGAAACCATTAACTGGGATAATTATCTTGATTACATGCACGGGCAGGTGAAGGAACTGACCACCCGGTATGGTAAACTCGACATCATGTGGTTCGATTTTTCATACGACGATATGACAGGTGAGAAATGGAGGGCACAACAACTGGTACAGATGGTGCGAAACAATCAACCGGGAATAATCCTGAATAACCGCCTTCAGGCATCGGGTGGGGGAGTAATAGGCAGACGTGATTTCTTTCTCGGAGATTTCGACACCCCGGAGCAAGGTGTTCCTGAAAAGGATTTGACAGATGAATTCGGAAACCCGATACGCTGGGAAACATGCCTTACACTCAACAACAATTGGGGTTATGCACAAAATGACAATAATTGGAAATCCCCTTCATTGGTCATCCATACCCTTGTTGATATTGTGAGTAAGAATGGAAATCTGTTGCTTAATGTCGGGCCCGATGCAAAAGGCAACATACCCCCTGAATCGGTCGCCATTTTAAAAGAGGTGGGCGAATGGATGAAACTCAATGGCGAAAGCATATATGGATGCGGAGGTACCGAAATGGAAACACCAGAATGGGGGAGGTTTACACAAAAGGACAATCTGCTTTTTCTTCACTGGATGGTTCCTAAAGTAGGGTATATCAATATGAAAGGATTTGCAGATAAAACCCGAATGGTTACCCTGTTGTCAACAGGAGCAGAAGCGCCAACCGCAACTGAATGGTGGGGAAATAAAGATGAAGGAAACTTCTTCATCAATGTGAATACACCCATTTATCATACATTCCCTTTACCCGGCAAATACAATACGGTCTTTCAAATGGAATTGACCGAACCACAAGACTAATGACCATTTTTAAAATCAATTTTACTAAATTCTGAAAACAAATACAATGCAATTTATAAAACCAAATAATTCTTTTCGCAACAGGTTCACACGACCTTTATCAGTTTATGTAAACTGGGCAGCATACGATGAGCTATCAGATAATGTAAGGTTAACCGAACAAATCGCCCTGGAGCAGTTTGATGAGATGATCCGGTTAAGAGACCATGGTATCCGGTTTGATTATTACCTGATGGATTGTTTCTGGTTTGCCAAAGATGGCGGCTACCGCACCTGGCGAAAACCCGACTGGCCCGATCACGGACCGAAGAAATTTCTTGAAAAATGCAAAGAATACAACGTAAAACCAGGCATATGGGTATCCACCAATTTCCTTGTGGCAGGTGAGGAGTATTGGTTTCTGGATGTTATTCCTGAATGGAAAGATTCACTGGCTACCCACGGGAGATCTTTCTGCCTGTTTGATGGCGGTTATCTTGCCCACTTCATGCATTCACTGCAACTTTTGGTGAATCAGGGATTCAAAATGATCAAGTTCGACTTTGCAGATTTTGATGCTGCCACACCGGCGGTGGAAAAAACCCATACGCGCGAAGAGATTCGTGAAAACAACATCCGTGCGCTGGTAAGTGCATTTAAAACATTCAGATATAAAAATCCGGATGTCCTGTTTCTTGCCTACAACGGATATGGTGGTGAATATACCAATACATCACTTCCTGTGAATCAAACCATTGACCTTCGTTGGCTTGAGGTCTTCGATTCACTTTATTGCGGTGATCCGCGCTTTTCTGATATTCCTTTTAATAATTTCTGGCGATCAAAAGACCACTATACCGACCACATGGTGCGGCAGTATGAACTCAACGGAGTTCCACTCAAAAATATCGACAATTGTGCGTTTATGGTTGGAAATACCGGTACGTGCTACCACCGTGGAAAATCCGGTTGGAAAGCAGCATTGTTGCTCTCTCTTGCCCGGGGCGGATGGATGAATACCTATTACGGTAACTTGAAAATGATTGACAATTCGGAAGCGGAATGGTTTGCCAAAGCACAGAGATTGTTCTATGAATTCCAGGAATATGGCAGGATTAATACCATTGGCGGCATACCCGGTGAAGGAGATGTATACGGTTACGTGGCTGAAAATGCCAAAGGGCAAATTTTTACGCTGATCAACCCACAGCAGAAAGTATCAGAAATCAGTCTGGATGCTCTGATACCATCTAAATTTTCATCAACGGGTATTCTTTTTTCAGATGAAGGATTCGAACCTGTTCTTCGGGCCGATAAGATAGAAATCGGACCAGAGCAAATGGTGGTGGTCGGAACAGGCGAATATGCAGGTAAGGAGTTTGGTATGGGTAAAGGTGATCACAATATCATAGCAGGGCAGATAAGAGAATTGCTGGTAAAAAACTGGAATCAGCAGTATGATCACACGCTGCATACAGAGATTGATGCACCTGATGACGGTAATCTTCTGATCCTTGTTCAGCAATTTGATCCGGATACCGGACTACCTTTCCGGTCAACCGGCGGTGGAGAACCACACGGAATACATCTGAATGAGATTCTACGCCTTAAAATCTCACAAAATGGGAAAGAAATTCCTTTTGTTCAGCATTATGACAAAGCAATCTGGAGCGGTTTGTCGTGGGTTGCTGCCGAAATTCATCAGGAACAGATACAAAAAGGTACTCCCGTGGAAATTGACTTTGAAGGTGAAATATCCACCCGTCCGGAATTGGGAGTATATGTCATAAAACACGATACCAATGATTAATGTCAGCAAGAAAACGCTTACTTTTTATGTCTTTCTTGCAAAGACAAAATTATTCACCGGAAAACACAACTGAAAAATGGTACAAAAACTTATTCTTACAATAGCAGCAATAACTGTCGTTTCATTTTGCCAGGCGCAATGGACAGGTATTCACATCGGCGATCAGTCTACTGTAGCCGGCAATTTTTCCGAGACAGATAATCAGATTGAGATTAATTCATCCGGACTGGATATCTGGAACACGGCTGATGATTTTTTCTTTGTTTATCAGGCGGTTTGCGGAAACTTTCAGATCACCACGAAAATGGAAAGTATGGAAAACTCAGGTGTGTGGGCCAAAGCGGGTTTGATGGTGCGTGAGAGTCTCGACCCTGAATCCGTTTACGGTCTGATCGCAACTTTCCAACCCGAAAACAATACAGGTACATGCTTTCAGGCAAGAACTGCAGAAGGAACCAATAGTCAAAGCATTGGCTGTGCCAGCGTGAATACCAATACCTGGTATCGCATGACCCGAACAGGCAATCAGATTACTACAGAGTATTCAACGAACGGAACGGAGTGGGAACAGATCAGCAGCATAGAGATGGATCTTTCCAACATGGTTTTACTCGGACTTGCGGCAACCAGTTTTGATACCGGACAAACGGGCAATGTGGTGTTTTCCAATACCCAGTTAGCATCCAGTGTTGCAGAAAGCATGGTTTTCTGGGAAGCGGAATCGGTTCATGACGATTGCTGCTATGCCATTGGAAACGACAACTATACATCAGGCGGACAATTCCTGCAGGTAAACAGCAATGTGAACCAGAATGATACGCCGCAGCAGGGAATACTGTCCTATTCCTTCAATTCCTGTACCACATCAGATCAAAAACTTTGGGCAAGGGTGAAGGGTGAGTCTGACAAGGAAAACAAATTCTGGTACCGTATCAATGGTGAAGCGTGGGAGTTGTTCACCTTGCCTTCCACATCAGATGGTTGGTCGTGGGTGGAACTGTCCGCGCCGACTTATCCGGTTTTTTCAGGTGAGAACACCCTGGACATGGCTTACAATACCCCTGGTTTTTCCATTGATCGTTTTGTGATGACTGATGATCTGGATTTTGTACCCGTAGGTTTTGGCTTGAGTGAAATATATGGCCCCGAGATTTATTTGTCAAACGATGGCGATGATAACAATCAGGGCGATACCCCTGATCAACCCTGGAAAACCCTTGATCAGCTCAACAGTGTTATGCCTGGTCTCCTGACAGGATCAACAGTTTATTTCCGGGCAGGAGATGTTTTTGAAGGGGAGATAGATGTTACCGTTTCTGGTTCGCAGAACAATCCTATCACTTTTACATCCTACGGTGAAGGAGAAAAACCGGTAATAACGGGTGCGAAAACGATTACCAACTGGCAGCAGCACGACGGGCAGATCTATTCTGTCAACTGGCCGCATGGTACACCGGCACAATTGTATGTGGATACCATTCTGGTTAATATTGCAAGATACCCCGACTTTGAAGAAGGCTTTTTATTCAATACCAGCATTCAACAGGACTTGAACACAGGGTTTCAAACCGGTCCGCTTGATTATCCGCAGGATGTGATAGAAGGTTCAACAGTACGCTTCAGAAGCAATGCCTGGACATGGGAGCACCGCATTGTTGAAGAATTTGCCGATGAAGCGATCGTATTTAACAGTCCTGCCCAATATGAAATAAAACCCAATTTTGGATACTACCTTGATGGAAAACTTGCCTATCTGGATGCTGCCAACGAATGGGTTTTTGATGCTGCCACAAACAAAATATACCTGTGGTTTCCGGCAGGTAAGAATCCTGATAATGCCACTGTTTATGCTTCTGTTCACAATACCGGGTTTGAACTGCCTGCCAATGAAAGTCATATCGTAATTGAGAATCTGCATATTGATAAACATGCAGTACATGCGATCAATATTGGGAGCAATGCCAGTGAAAACATTACCATACAAAACAATACCATTTCACATGTTTATAAAACAGCCATCAAATTAAACGGAAGTGATTTGAATGTCATATCCAATAATATGTATGATCTGGTCAATAATGGAATTTATGGTAATAACCTGGATGACATAAACATCAGCCACAATGACCTGAACAGGGTGGGATTAAATTTTGCCTATGGCGAAACCGGGCAACACAACACCTGTGGCATTTACCTTTTGGACAGCCGCAACGCCCTTATCGCGCAAAACAGATTGGATAGCATTGGGTATGGCGGCATACTGGCGTATTGCGATAACAGTATCATTGAAAACAACGTGGTTACCTATGCCGGGTTAACCCTGAATGACGTGGGTGCACTCTATTGCTGGGGGCATAATTGTAAGAACTCCACCTGGCGAAACAACATCGGTATGTACACCTATGGCAACAGGTATGGTTCCGACGGCATCAATGAAAATACCCCTTCTGGAATGGGGTTTGGACTTTATCTCGACAATGATTCCAACCATCTCATTGCGGAGAACAATACCATAGCCTTTAACGGTTCTGGTATGCTGGCAAATGCAGGAAGCAATAATATTTCGTTTATCGGTAATGTTTCTTACAAGAACAATTCGAATCAACTGGTGTATTCCAATTTTGCCTGGTTGGGCGATGGACCTATTCATGGCATGCATGCGGAAGAGAATGTATTGTTTGCTTCTATCGTTTACAACCGGGTATTTTCCCTGAATGGCACCGATGTATATGAAATGGGAACGGTGAATGGCAATTATTACATGAATCCCTGGGATCACGAAGGGTTGATGACCAACAATATTGACTGGGCAACCTGGATTCAGAATATGGATGACTATAACAGCAAACTGAGTTTCTATGTTCTCGATCCCGAAGAAGAAGACCCTTCAGAGTTATGGGTGAATGATACCTCAGAAGAAGTTACCATTGAACTCACAGGCGATTATGTTGACCTTGACAATATTCCGGTTGCATCCTTTCAACTAGCGCCATTCTCATCCAAAGTGGTGATCAGGAGCATAGATTTCGAACCCAGAACCACCACCGATATTACCTATACTGAACTTACCGAAATTAATCTGTATCCTAACCCTGCATCAGATTTTCTCAGGATCGACGGCTTGGATGCTGTTGATGTCATTTCGGTGGAGTGCATTGATAATCAGGGAAAGGTGGTTCAAACCACAAATGAAAAGCATTTTGACGGAAGCATTGATTTGTCGCAACTGCCTGAAGGAATATTCATTTTAAAGATTACCACCCGGAAAGGATTTATGACAGCAAAATTCATTAAGGAATAGGAAGGCAGGTGCGGGTTATTTGTTGGTCAACACCATTGTGCCAACCATCACGCGTGCAATTGTTAACCGGAGGCTATGCCACCAGCACTGCTGGTAAAGCAATGATATGAAACCAGCAGGGGATCCACATTATGGCATTTATGGTGATCCTGATTATAAATTGACTGGGAACTGTTTTTTTTAAAACTTTTTTAACAAAACGGGTATAAAACAGATATTTCCGGCAAATGGCATGTAGAAGAATATCCTGATTGGGATACTTTTAGTGCCGACTTTGGGTTTGACGAATATCGTCTGTGGGGCATACCTGATAGTCTTCCTGAAGGTTTTAAAGACTATGCGAACGTTCCCGGGGCAACCGGACTCTATTATAAAATGGGTTTCCGGGTGCCAATGATTGTCAATATTGGATAATAAACGATCTCAGTATGTTACCCTGGAATCAGACACACTTGCTGGAACGTCCACTAAGCAACGGTCTTTGGATGGTACGGTTAGCTGAACGGGGTACGTATACTTTTGTTTTGCGTGCAAGGCCTGTAATATCTCGATTTCCCCGTAGCGTGCTAAAGCCAGGTTGCGCATAGGTTAGATTTTTGATGAAACTTTTAACCCTAAACCAAACAGGTTGTAAAAGGTGCTACCGAAGTACGGTTCGAACTAAAACTTGAACCTGATAATACAGAGATTATGACCTGGTTTATAGAGGAGGACAATACATCCCGGGGTGCATATTTTGTGGAAGCTTTCCGAATGGATGAATAACATCATTATTATCAAGCATTTAACAGAGACGACTGAAAAGCATCCAGATTAATCCCAAATCTTAAATGTGGTTGAATTTTTAGACTTTTCCTCAAAGGGTTACCGGACTTACATCTTCATCAAACCGGGTGGTATGAAAAAAAATCCGCATTTATATCTTGTGTAAAATGGTATGCCATAGAGGAAACAGACTGTTCAATGGCAAGTATGTTTCATAATGAAGATGCATCGATTGCAAAACCACTGTTCCTATTATCAAATTTCCTTTATCCCTCCCATTAAAGTTAATTAAGATTAAATTCTTCCGTTAGTATCAAATAAGCATCAATATGATAATAAATCATAAAAATAAAATAAGAGTGAAGTGAAAATGCAAATAGCGGCAAAATAGGACTTTATGATTTGTCTTTCTGGCGTGTTAAATGCCGAATTAATGTATTATTGTCATTTAACATTAAATTAATGTTGGGATAAGGAAAAGATAAAAATCCGAAAACAGTCAAATTGGTTCTGAATAATTAATTTTGCGCCACAAACCAAAGAGCAATTACTTTCAATTTAGAATAGAATTAATTTATCTACAAACAACAAAACTATTTCAATTAAAAACAAAACTAAAGTGATGAGAAAAACAAAAATTTTATTAAGTACGCTGGTAGTCATTTTACTTGCAATGCCTTTCGCGGCATTTCCCCAAGGTTCTACCACAGGATCTATGGCCGGTCTGGTTGTAGATGTTAATGGCGATGAACTTCCGGGAGCAACTGTAATGGCGGTGCATGAGCCCTCCGGAACAACTTATGGAACGGCTACAGGTACCAACGGCCAATTTGTTATACCTGGTATGCGGGTTGGTGGTCCTTACAAGGTTACTGTTAGTTATGTTGGTTTTGAAACTTTTGAGGAAACCGGCATTTTTGTTAATTTGGGTTCTGCTGTAAACCTGGATGTTACCCTCGGTGAAGCGGGTGTTGCATTGCAGGAGGTTGCTGTAGTAGCCAAAGCGGGTTCTGTGGGGCAGAACACAGGTACCAGTACAAGGATATCTTCAGAGGATATCGAAACCATGCCTTCTGTTAACCGCAACCTGAACGATTTCTTAAGATTGACACCACAATCCAGTGCCTATGGCGGTGGGGTTAGTTTTGCCGGTACCAACAACCGTTACAATGCTATTTATATTGATGGCGCTGTTAATAATGACGTTTTTGGTCTGGCAAGCTCAGGCACCAATGGTGGACAAACAGGTATTTCTCCTTTCAGTCCAGACATCATTGACCAGTACCAGATCGTACTCTCCCCCTACGATGTTACTTTTGGTGGTTTTGCCGGTGGGGGTGTAAACGCGGTAACTAAGTCTGGTACCAATACTTTTGAGGGAACTGCCTACACGTATCTTCAGAATCAGGATTTTGTCGGAAAAACCAATGGTGTTTTGGCAAACAGAGAGGATGTTGAAAGAGAAGCAGTAGATGAATTCACCGAAAGTGTTTATGGTGCTTCCATAGGTGGTCCCATCATAGAAGATAAAATGTTTGTTTTTGCCAATGTAGAGATTCAGAGAGATGAGACCCCTCAGCCCTTTGTAATTGAATCATATACTTCTGAAGAAGGAAGAGTTTCAGTGAATGATCTTGAGAATTTGCGCAGTCACCTTATCAACAATTATGATTACGATCCGGGCACCTTTGGAAGTACCAGTGAGAATCTTGATGGTTTAAAGATCTTCGGTAAGATTGATTATAATATCAATGAAACCAACAGACTTACACTTCGCCACCAATACACTAAAGCAGAACAATTTAACAGAAACAGCGGAAATAGTCGTACTATTGAATTCTCTAACAATGGCATTTATTTCCCCAGTACTACCAACTCCTCTGCCCTTGAACTCAATTCCCGTTTCGGCAACGACTATTCCAATAACCTGATTGTTGGTTATACTGCTGTTCGCGACGATCGTGACCCGTTGGAGCAAAACTTCCCTTATGTTTTCATTGACGATGAAAATGGTGGACAGATTGAATTGGGATCTGAACAGTTTTCTACTGCCAATGCGCTTGATCAGGATATTTTTACCATTACCAATAATTTTAATATTTATCGTGGTGGTCATAAGATCACTATAGGTACGCATAACGAATTTTACAGCATCTACAACCTGTTCATAAGACAGAATTATGGTGTTTATCGTTTTGGCAGTTTGGATGAATTCCTGAATAACGACCCCGCTTATTTTTATACCCGCAACTATTCACTGGTTGATGATATTACCGGTGATGGTTCTGCTGCTGCTTCTGATTTCAACGCCATGCAACTGGGTTTTTATTTGCAGGATGAATGGACAGTTAACCGCAGATTTACCCTAACAGCAGGATTGAGACTGGATGTGCCCATCATTACCTCCGATCCGGAAGAAGATACCTATTTCAATGATACAGCATTGCCGCAGATTCAGAATAGCTATGATATTGCAGAAGATGCCCAGGCAGGTGCTGCTCCCGACGGACAACTCATGCTTTCTCCACGCCTCGGATTTACATACGATGTAGAAGGAAATGGTCTTACCATATTGCGCGGTGGTGCAGGTATTTTTACCAGCCGCATCCCGTTTGTATGGCCTGGTGCTATGTTCAACAACAATGGTCTTACACAGGGTCAGGTGCGTAATTCTGATATTGATGGGGATGTTTTCTTTAATCCCGACTGGGACAATCAACCCACCAATCCTAATTTTACAGTCCCCTCCGGACAAATGGACCTTTTCGTAAAAGATTTTAAATATCCACAGGTTTTCAGAACCAACCTTGGGTTTGACTTCCAACTTCCTCTTGGTATCGATGGAACTTTAGAAGGGTTATATTCTAAAACGCTTAATAATGTTTTGTACACAAACATCAATTCTGATCCCACAGTTGATTTCACCTGGACGGGTAGTCCCGATAACAGAACGGTTTTTGTCGGTGAAGATATCGATCCTACCTATTCTGCTGTTTACCTGGCCAGTAACACCTCCGAAGGATATACTTATTCACTTTCAGCAGCCCTGGCAAAAAACTTTGATTTTGGTTTACGCGCTACTTTAGCTTATGCTTACAGTGATGCTTATGCACTAAGTGAAGGTACTTCTTCACAAAACTCATCGCAATGGAGAGGGCAGGTAAGTATTAATGGCAGAAACAATCCTGAACTCGGAAGGTCTGACTTCGCATCAGGACATAGGGTAATCAGTTCGTTGTCTTATTCTTTTAACTGGACACAGGATGCCAATAACAAGACAACCATTTCAATGTTTTACAACGGTCAGTCCGGGAATCCTTATTCTTACATCATTGCAGGAGGTAGCGCAAGAAACTTAAACAATGAAACCGGAAGTACTTCCGCAAACAGAAGTTTGATCTACATCCCTGATAGCCAAAATGACATCAACCTTGTTGATTATGAAGTGAACGGTAATACTGTAACCGCAGCACAGCAATGGAATAATCTGAATAGTTTTATAGAGGACGATCCTTATCTAACTGAAAACAGGGGTGGATATGCAGAGAAAAATGCTTCTTTTGGTCCTTTCTCTCATATTTTTGATGTTGCTATCCGCCAGGATTTTGGACTAACCGTGGGTGGTCAAAGACACCGTTTCCAGGTATCTCTTGATATTGCTAACTTTGGTAACATGCTCAACAATGAATGGGGTACCCGCTACTCCATACCCGGAGCTTTTGCTTACTACTATCTTTACCAGTTCGAAGGGTATGCTGACGATGGTACTACTCCTGAATTCACTTACCGTAATGATGAAACAGGTTTGGATGATTTTGACATCAGTGACCTGGGTTCTCGCTGGCGTATGTTATTGGGACTTAGATATATGTTTAACTAATAAACAACCTAATTGGTTATTCACTTATTGATCAACAAAAAAAGGCACCTTTGCTACCAAAGGTGCCTTTTTTATTGCGACTTTATCTCCAGTTCTTTCGTTGATATAATTGAAAAGTTTTCTTGTTCAGGGGGGATTCTATTCATCTTACAGGTTTACAGTTTCTGTATTCTGATAGATCAAAACAAAATGGTTTTTTTTGACAGAATTTCAATTATCCCTGTCAATCGTAAACTGAACAAGGTCTTTCAGTGATTTTCGCCAGGGATTGTCAGGCATGGTTTCCAGTATTTCGAACGCTTTTTCCAGGTTCTCCTCCATTTTCTTTCCGGCATAATCGGCACCACCGCTTTGATTTACCATTTCTATGAGTTTGCCTACTTTATCAGGGTCGTTATTGTGGTTTTTCACAATGTTAATGATTTTTCTTTTTTCAGAAAAACCTGACTGATCCAGAAGGTACAACAATGGCAGGGTCATCTTTCTTTCCTTGATATCGCCACCTGAGGGTTTGCCCGTCCTTTTATCGCTTCGGTAATCAAGCAAATCATCTTTTATCTGAAAGGCAATGCCCGTGTATTGCCCTGCCATCCTTAGTTTTTGTTGTGTCTCAACGTTGGCACCGGCTGATGCTGCGCCACTTTCAAGACATGAAGCAATAAGCGATGCTGTTTTTTTAGTTATGATATCAAAATACACATCTTCTTTGATATCCAGGTTTCTTGCTTTTTCCAATTGCAGTAATTCACCTTCGCTCATTTGTTTTACCGAATGCGATACGATTTTCAGCAAATTAAAATCATTGTTCTCCACCGCCAGTAATAAACCCCTGGAAAGCAGGTAATCGCCCACAAGTACAGATATTTTATTTTTCCAAAGTGCATTGAGCGAAAAAAAACCTCTTCTCTCGTTGGAGTCGTCAACTACATCGTCGTGCACAAGCGTAGCGGTGTGCAGCAGCTCAATTAAGGAAGCCGCCCTGTATGTTTTGTCTGTAATTCCTCCGCACATGGCGGCCGAAAAAAATACGAAGAGTGGACGTATTTGTTTCCCTTTCCGTTTTACAATGTACCGGGTAATTTTATCTAATAAAGGTACTTTGCTTTTCATCGAATCCCTGAACTGTTTTTCAAATTCACGGATATGCTCTTCAACAGGTAACTTTATTTCGTTCAGATTCATTCGATTATATTTGATTTTTTGCATTGAAAAGACATGATTTGCTCACAGGTGCGATCGTATCCTTTCAACTTTTTGATATTCTTATCATTCATGCTTTCACCTTATTTGTAATGATCACAAGTAAAAAAACAATTATTTATATTTTGAAAAATCTAAAGATTGTTGCAAAGATAAAAGATGTATTATTTATGTTTCATTAATTTGACGTTCTTTACTTACTTTCTTTAACAAAAATCAAAGAAAATTGATAGAAAACAGCAGAATTTTATTTTTGAGATGTGCTTACCTTACATCATTGCCGAGATATGGTTGACCAATATTGTTGCAAATTGCCTTTTACGCATGGCAAATTCAGACTGACATGTTTATTTTCTGAAGGTAAAATAAATCCGGGGTGTTTTTTTGGGGTGGGGATGTTGGAATCATTGCCTTTTTGCAATGAAATCATAACTTAAATCTGTACATAATGCTGTAAAGAACTGTTGCGGGATTGGTTCTGTCGCCATGTCCGAAGCCAGGGATATAATAAGGTTGAAGCTCAGGATCGCGGCTACCGAAAATTCTCACTCTTACGCGTATGGTCCAACCCAGGAAAAGGTTGGGCAATACTTCGGTTTTTACCCCACCTGTTAACTCCATCCAGTGCAGATTGAAAAAACTACTGTTGATGCTACCCGTATGGTCACCCCAGTATTCATTTTCAACAAAAAAGAACGGAGATCTGTGTTGTAAAAAGCTGTATCCGTATCTGGCGCCAATAAGTACAAGATTGTTTTTGTCTGGATCGGGTTTTCTGTTCAGCAGATTGTATTCGGCACCCAATCGCAAAAAGTATCCGTTTGATTTGTAAGCAAAGGTTTCCCGCTCCGAACTCACATTCATGAATCCTGCTTCAGCAGTGGCAAACCAATTAAGTTTGATGCCCGTGTCGAAAGATATTTCGTACTGCTGCACTTCAGGTTCTAATATATTTCGCATGACAGATGAAACGTCTATACCCAAACGTATATAGGGGTTAACAGGCACACGTGCCGGTTTGATCGTGTCGTTTGTCTGATTGTTATTATCGTTGTTTTGTGCCTTAATGGGTTGACTAAGGCTCAACATCATCAGAAGCAAAAATAAAAGGAAAGGCTTTAATATGTTCATCAAGTCCATTGGTTACTGAGGTGTTTTCTATTTCCATTGTGTCGATGCGATGAGTAGTATATTTGAGCTCGTCGATCTCGTAAAAATTAACAAAACCACATTCGGTACTGATAAGGTTTGGTTTTCTTTCATAAAAAAACCAAAGTGTATCTCTCAGGGGAAGATCGAGGTTTTCTACCGGAGGAAAGACGATCACAAAACCACATGAATCTCGTGAGGGGTCGAGGGGCATTTCAATTCTTCCCACATTAAATGCATTATTGTAAATCAACGAATCGTTTCTGATACCCGAGACACTGACAGAGTCAACGGCATATGAAAGTGGTTCTTCTGATTCTGGGTCGGTTTGATAAAAACCAATTCTAACGGGTATGCTTGCGTCGTCTTCACAAACATCCTGGTTGGTACAGGAAAATAATATTCCCCAGACTAAGACAAGTATGGCGATATGTCGTGTTTTTTTTTTCATTGATTTTGTTGCAAATGACATGATCAACCCGAAGTGCGGGGAATGCATGATGATAATGCAAGAATTATTTTTACCGAGAAAAAAGGAATTGTTTTTTTATGATGATAAAAAACTATGGTATCATTGAGATTCAGGTTTTGCTTCATATTAAATCATGAATAATCTTGAGAAGCTTGTTTTCATCTATAGGTTTGGATACATAGTCGTCCATTCCTGCATTGATAAATCTATCCCTGTCGCCCGGAATGGCATATCCTGTTATGGCAATAATAGGTACTGGTTTCTCAACTTTCTCTTGTTGTTCTAATTCTCTGATTTTCATGGTTGTTTCAAAGCCATCCATTTTGGGCATTTGTCCGTCCATTAAAATAAGATCGTAATTATTATTTTTGAATTTTTCCAGCGCTATCAGTCCATTGGCGGCAGAATCAACCATCCAGCCCTGAGCTTTTAAAAAACCCGACAGGTAAAGTTGATTGATGGCATCATCCTCTGCAACAAGTATTTTAGTTTTCTTTTCTGTCACTGTTTTGTTATTTGAATTATTGAAAGTCTCGGGTATATTTTGCATAGGATCATCAGTTGCTGTACCGGAGAAAATGGCAGGAATTTCAAAGGTAACTTTACTACCTCTTCCGAATTCACTTTCAAAGTTTACCTTTCCGTTCATGAGTTCCACAAGGCTTTTAACGATGCTTAAACCTAAACCTGTACCCTGATATTCCTTTTTAGCAGAACTATCGAGTTGGGTAAATGATTCAAACATTTTGGGTATATCCTCTTGTCTTACTCCTACTCCTGTATCTTCTACACTAAAAGTAAAGATAGCATGATCATTTTTACGATTATAAGCGTCTACTTCTACTTTTACATATCCTTTATTGGTAAATTTAATGGCATTACTCAAAAGGTTGTTGAGTATCTGTACAATTTTTTTATCATCCCCATAAAGTTTGAGGGGAGTGTTATCTGATATTGAATATTCGAGCGATATATCTTTTGATTCTGCCTGGGATTTGAATGGTGAAATGGCATCTTTGAGAACATCGGACAGGTTGAAATTACCATAGAAAAGTTCAATTTTATTGGCTTCAATTTTTGAGAAATCCAGTATATCATTAAGAATACTTAGTAAGTTTCGCGAGGCAATGGTAATGGAAGAAAGATATTTTTTCTGATCATCGTCCATGGAGGTTTTTCCCAGGGTGCTGCTCATACCAATGATGGCATTGAGTGGGTTGCGAATTTCATGACTCATGTTGGCCAGAAACTCAGATTTGGTTTTGTTGGCTCTTTCTGCTACCTCTTTTGCTTTCAGGAGTTCTTCCTTGTCTTTTCTTTCGGTAATATCTCTTGAAACACATACAATCTCCTGCACCAGATTGGTGTTTTGGTTGTAAATTACCTGATTATTGGTTTCAAACCAGAGATAGGTTCCATCTTTTTTTCTGATTCTGTAACTTTCAATAAATGAGTTGGTTTTGTTTTCGAGCAACAGGATATGGTTTTTTCTGATGTTTTCAACATCATCAGGGTGTATAAACTGATATGCCGAAAACCCTATCAGTTCTTCGGTTTTGTATCCGAGAAGTTTGAAGCAGGCGGGCGAAACATATAAATAGGTGCGATCCCAGTTGTGTTTCGAGATCATATCGCTGGAATTCTCGGCCAAGATCCGGTATCTTTCCTCGCTGTGTCTTATTACCTCTTCTGCTTGTTTTCGTTCGGTAATGTTTCGAATGGTACCAATAATCTTTTTGGGTTGCTCATCCTGATCGTAAAGATATTTGCAGGTAAAGGAGGTGGGAATGGTTTGCCCGTTTTCCTTTCGCAGATAGATCTCAAAATCAGAAACAATCCCCTTTTCGTTCATTTTTCTCAGGAATTGTTTTTCATCTTCTTTGTTGGTAAAAAGAGGTTGGTTGAGGATACTTTCCTTTTTATAAGCCAGCATGTTTTCAACTGAAGGAGATATTTCCAGTACATCGCCTTCGAGGGATAGTTCAAAGTAAACATCCTGAATATTTTCAAAAATGCTGCGGTATTTTTCTTCGCTTTTTTTTAAAGCATACTGCGATTTTCTGAGTTTATATTCAATATCGATATGATTGATCACTTGTTTTACAATGGTAGGCAGCAGGTCTATAAAATTACTGTCCTTCACCATGTAATCCAGGGCACCCAGTTTCATCATTTCAACGGCAGTTTTTTCGTCGCCATGTCCGGTAATGATTACAAAAGGGATTTCAATATTTTGTTTACGAAGCGATCTTATCACTTCCTCGCCACTCATTTCATACAATTGGTAATCGAGTAGCAGGAGTTGGGCATCAAATTCATTCTCTTTAAAATATTCTATGGCATCTGTGCCTGTATAAAAACCTTTGGTTTGATAATCGCTTTTATGTAATGATCTTTGAATTAATGTATTGAGGGATACATCGTCTTCAACAACGATAATTGTATAGTTGGTTGGTATATCTTTAATTAAATGGCTTTGCATTTTTTACTATATTGTAAAAAGGAATGATACCTTATTTTTAATAAATATTTCTTCGGAAAAAAGGATTTAAAGATCAAAAAATAAACACTATGTGGAATGAATTCAAACAATGTTTACATCGTTATGAGTTTTAAATGTCTGTCGCCGTTTTTCAGTGGACACACCTGCAAAAGTGATATGCTTTTTATTTGTTGTTTTTGTAGTTTTTTTTTGACAGGGATGCATGTTTCGTCCCTGAAGGTTCTTATCAGGTATAAGTAAAATTCATAAATTCTCTTTCTGAAATTATACCAAAGAACTTTATGCCAAAGAATTTAAGGTGCGTGTATATTTCTTAGCAAATTTAATAGAAAGAATTGGGTTTACAACTTTGTAAATGATTAATTAAGTAGAATTTATTATCTATCTAATGATATTTAAGGTTTTGCTTTGTTTTTAGTTGGTTGATAAAAGAGTTTGAGGGTGTTATACGGTTTTCATGATCACAAAATTCATGTTTCAATTGATCTACGAAATACATTTTAATTGGTAAACTGCGTTTGGTCATTACTTCCCCTCTTTCTGTGAATAAAAAATAATCTTTTACCAGATTGAATGTTTTTTCCGAGATATTTACTTTATCCTTTTCTCCCGCCTCTACGATTCTTGATGCTATATTTACGGCGTCGCCCCATATGTCGTAGGCAAATTTGTTTTTTCCTACCACACCCGCTACTACTTCACCGGTGTGAATCCCTAATCGAAGCCGGAAAGCGGGCAACGAAGGATTGAGTTCTTTTTTGAGTCTGAGCGCTGTTTCCTGAATTTTTAATCCGGCGATTACTGTTGTGATAGCGTTTTGAGGATTCTCTTCAGGAATACCTCCGGCGCACATATAGCAATCACCTATGGTTTTGATTTTTTCCAATCCATAATACTCAATAATTTCATCAAAAGCATAAAAATAGTTGTCGAGGCGGGAAACAAGGTCTATGGGATGACTTTGCTTGGTGAGATCGGAGAATCCGATTACATCTGCAAACAAAATGGACACATATTTATATTGCCTCGGTTTGGTATATCCTTGTTGCAACAGTTCATCGGCTATTTTTTTAGGCAATATGCTTTGAAGCAGTTTATCGGTTTTTCTTTTTTCATTTTCGAGAGCGAGTTTTTGCTGGTTTATTTGCTCGTTCAGGTTTTTTAGTTTCTCGGCATTGCGTTTTAGTTCCTCCTGAGAGTGTTCAAGTTTTTTACGTATAGAAACCTTTTCAGAAACCTGAACAACGATTTTTTGTATTTGATTGATGAATGGTTTTTCTTTGATCACATAATCCATAGCACCAAGTTTCATGAGCTCAACGGCGGTTTTTTCATCACCAAAAGCAGTCATAATCACAAAAGGATTGTTATACCCCAATGATTGTATGTTGTGAATTAAACTGATGGCATCAGTATCTTCGAGCAAAAAATCCAGCAACATAATAGCACTGTTGGAGTCAGGATTATTTCGTTTCAGGAAATTCAGAAA
The DNA here is from genome assembly GCA_964589855.1 of uncultured Bacteroidales bacterium. Classification (GTDB taxonomy): domain Bacteria; phylum Bacteroidota; class Bacteroidia; order Bacteroidales; family UBA7960; genus SKVR01. The sequence continues at coordinate 1,325 of CAZPVB010000001.1, read as the reverse complement.
ATCCTCTCCTGAATGGAATAACCGGCATTCATACCCATTATTATGCAGACTTCTTTCAATAATACTACCTGTTTTCTGATCGTCTTCCACAATCCAAACCGGTAAGATTTCATGAAAATTTTGCGCAATTTCTGAAGAAAAATTATTATTCATCTGTTCATAATTTGATTAAGTCGGTCAGATGGAGCTCGCCAAAATACTGTATTGTATTATCATCCGTTTTGCGAATTATAATCATCGGTGCGTGTATCAATAGTATTGTGGTGGCTCGGTTTATCTGTTCATAATTTGATTAAGTCGGTCAGATGGAGCTCGCCAAAATACTGTATTGTATTATCATCCGTTTTGCGAATTATAATCATCGGTGCGTGTGTCAATAGTATTGTCGTGGTTCTGTTCATTTTCAGGTTTTATTGTTTTATCTGGCGCAAGCATACGCAGTAATTGGTATTTGCCCGCAAGTAATACTTATGTTGGTGTATCGTCAATTAAGCATATTCAATGGTTTTTTCATAAATCGCAAATGCATATCTTCTCTTTACAATGAAACGAGCAACCATCAGGTATTCTCATTTCTAACATCATTACGCTCTTTTAGACAGATTACCGAAATAATCAAATACTAAATTTTTGTTTTGCATCCTTCTTTGCGAAAGATTGAAAGAAGGATATTTTCTGGTGTATTCAGTATTTGAAAGCAAATGATTGCACAAAACTTATTTTATATTATTCACATAGATTATTTAAAAAACCGGGTTGCAATATATTAAATAATTTTTACATTTAACAGAGGGTTTTCCGCAAAATCTAAAAAGAAATGATTTTGCAAAAGCTTGCAAAAAATAAGGGCGAAAATATCTGTTTTCCACAATGGAAAGCACTATATTCATTGTGTTTTATTGCATAATCTCTCGTACTGAAATTTATTGCGCAGCAAGCTCCTGGCAACATATACAATCCGGGGTTGGTCTTTTACCCCGTGAGTGGTGAAAAAGGGTTATTATCCCTCATTGCTCAAGGATTACATGTAGGGTACGAATTGCATGTAGTACCTAATTGGTCATATTGTATGATGTACAGGGTACACTTTTATACGCCGGTATCTATTCAGGTTATATTTGGACAAAAGGCAGAAGGTTAAAGGAGAAGAAATATAGAATTCTGATAAGATTCAATCGACGGAAGCGATTATATAATTGTTCAGTATTATTATATTCATTTATGAGTACACTCTGAAAAGTAAATTATGCACAGATTAAACAGATCTACACAGAGGCTATAGTTTGTTAGTCTATGTGTTTAAAAAAAGACAATTAAAGCAGATT